>JAKSCU010000265.1 GCA_022360435.1 Bacillota bacterium | reverse complement strand
TCGCGAGAGGACTGGTCTCTTCACCGCAAGGGCGAAATAGACCGGGAGCGGCATCGGGAAAAGGTGAAGGAGGCCATTAAAAAAAACCTGGCCGACGTGGTCAGCGAGGAGAGCATAATTCTTTCCGATGGCAGGAAAGTGGTCAAGGTGCCCATCCGCTCGTTGGAAGAGTACCATTTTCGTTATGACACCGGCAAGCGCAAGCACGCCGGTCAAGGTGACGGCGACACCAAGGAAGGGGACCTCCTGGGCAGCGACAAGAAAAAAGCCGTTGCTCCCGGAAAGGGCTCCGGCGCCGGCGACGAGCCCGGCGTTGATTATTACGAGGCCGAGATTACCATTGACGAACTGGCCCAGCTAATCTTCGAGGACCTGGGGCTGCCTAATTTGCAGCAAAAGAAAAAACCCGAACTTGCCTCCGAAGCTTTGGAATTCAAAGACGTCCGGAAAAAGGGTATAGCCAGCAACATCGACCGCAAGCGGACCATTATGGAGGCCATGAAGCGCAGTGCGTTAAAGGGCCGGAAAGGTGAATACCATATTACCAGGGATGACTTGCGCTACAAAACCTGGGATGTGACCTTCAAGTATGAAAGCAGTGCCGTGGTGATGGCCATGATGGATACTTCCGGTTCAATGGGACCCTGGGAGAAGTATATCGCCCGCAGTTTCTTTTTTTGGATGGTCCGTTTTTTGCGCACCAAGTACCGGAACGTGCAGATAATATTTTTGGCCCACCATGTTGAGGCCAAGGAAACCACCGAAGAAGAGTTTTTCACCAAGGGGGCCAGTGGCGGAACCCGCTGTTCCTCGGTTTACAAGCTTGCCCTGGAACTAATTGAACAGCGATACAGCCCGCAGGATTACAACATTTACGCTTTCCATTTTTCCGATGGGGATAACTTATCCTCGGATAACGAAAGATGTGTCAGGTATGTCAATGAGTTGCTGCAAGCATGCAACCTGGTGGGTTACGGCGAGATCGAGGGCCCTTACTATCACTCCAGTACGCTGCGCAGCGCCTTTAAAAAAATCAATAATGCCAATTTCACCAGCGTGGGAATTAAAGACAAAGGCGACGTGTACCCGGCGCTTAAACAATTCTTTCGGACCGGTAATGAATCCCGGGTCTGACAAAGGGGAGAGTGTTGTGCACCCGCTGCAGGAATTAAGGTTTCTAGAGGAGGCCATCAAAAAAATAACCTCTATTGCCGAGGGCTTTAACTTGGATTTATATGATATGCACTTTGAAATCTGCCCGGCCGATATCATATATTCATTCGGCGCGTACGGTATGCCCACCAGGTTTTCTCACTGGTCATTCGGCAAGGCCTACCACAAGATAAAAACTGAATACGACTACAATCTCAGCCGTATTTACGAAATGGTTATCAACACCGACCCCGGTTACGCATTTTTACTGGAAGGCAATTCACTGGTGCAAAACAAAATGGTTATCGCCCACGTGCTGGCTCATGCCGATTTCTTTAAAAACAATTATTATTTTCAGCGCACCTCGCGCAAGATGGTGGAGAACATGGCTACGGCGGCCGACCGCATCAGGGGGTACGAGTTCAAATATGGCCGGGACAGGGTGGAAAAATTTCTGGATTCGATTATCTCTTTGCAGGAACACATTGACCCCCAGAGGCACATAGCATCCAATAAAGAAAAGCACCGGCCGGCTAAAGAAAAGGAATGTTCCGGCAAATGCGGCGGCGGACAATGCGGCCGCAACGAAAACGGCCGGTCCACCCCATACGACGACTTATGGAAGCTGGATAAACCGCAATGTGCCGGTCAGTGCGCTAATCGTGAACAACTGGAAAAAAAATTTCCCCCCCGGCCTGAAAAAGACTTGCTGTTTTTTATCATGGAAAATTCCCGGGATCTGGAAGATTGGCAGCGTGACATTATATCCATCATCAGTGAGGAATTGCGCTATTTCTGGCCACAGATGCAGACCAAAATAATGAACGAGGGCTGGGCCACTTACTGGCACATGCGAATCATGCGGGAACTGGACTTAACCGGGGATGAGACTGTGGAGTTTGCCAAAATGCACGCCAGTGTGATCCATCCTTCCAAATTCAGCATTAATCCTTATCTGTTGGGGCTAAAAATATTTGAGGATATTGAAAAGAGATGGGACCAACCTTCCCAAGAAGACAAAGACAGATTTAACCGCCGGGGCGGGGAGGGGAAACAAAAGATTTTTGAAGTTCGGGAAACCGAGAACGACATATCATTTATTCGCAATTACCTGACAAGCGAAATGGTTGAAGATCTGGATATGTACCTTTACAAAAAAGTGGGCCATGATTGGAAAGTGGAGGATAAGGATTGGGAAAAGGTGCGGGACGGTTTGGTCAAAAGCCTTTACAATTGCGGGTATCCTTATATCGTGGTGGAAAACGGCGACTTTGGCAAGCGGGGGGAACTTTACCTCAAGCATGCGCACGAGAGTGCCGACCTTGATGTTTTTTACCTGGAAAAGACTATTCCCCATGTATTTGCCATCTGGGGCCGGCCGGTACATCTGGAAACAGTGGTGGACGGCAAAGGAGTGCTATTTTCCTATAACGGCGAAAAGGTAAGCAAAAAGTTTATTTAAGAAACGGGACATACCCGCTGAAGCCGGAGTAACGCTCCGGGGACGGGAATGTCCTCCATGGAAATGCCCCCGTGGCGTGGCTAGCGTCACGTCGCTTTTTTATGTTTTGTTTTGGGCGGGGGCGATGACGGATTATTATCCTCCGGTACGGGAACCGGCCGGGGCTCCTGAGAGGGGTATTGCGGGGCGTGCACTATGGTTATGCTGCTGTATACCGCTTCTTTTTCATAAAAAACCCGGTTAACGAAATAATACCTCTGCTTGATTTCAACCCTGGGGACCACGATGGAAAATTCGTGCGGCACCTGCAGGTCGGCGTCGCGGGCCATGGCTATTGTAACATCATCTATCTTTATTACTGCCGTTTCCTGTTTTTTTTCCACACACCTGGTTTCGGTTTTATTAAAAATTTTTTTTAGTTTATCAATAAACAATTTAATCTCTCCGTGTTATTTACAACTATACTATGACGATAATGTCACATGTTGCCAATAATTTAACCCCCCATAAAAACCAGCGGCCAGAACGCCAAAGGACGTTCCGGCTACCAAACACGATTTTGCTTGAAAGATTTATTTCTTTTGCTTCTTTTTTTCACCAAACGGGGCGTACCCGGGATCCGGGGCATATCCGTCACCGTGATAACTGCTGCCCGGGGGATAGTAACCTCCCGGCGGGTGGTAAACGCCCGGCATTTTACCGTGTAGCAGCAGATCCTTCCACCACTCCAGCTCGCGCTTCTCGTGTTCAACCATCTGCTGTACCGCTTTGCGTAAAGCGGGGTTGGGAGCGCCTTCGGCAATCCGGCAATACAGGGCGATTTCATGATGCTCATGCTGAATGATCCGGTTCACTATTTCATGCCACATTCAATTAACCCCCTTTCGGGTCGAGTTTTATCACTCCTGTTTATTATCCGCTTTATAGTATTCGGGGCCATACGTACCGTCGTAACAAATGAGAATGTCGTTCCAAAAAGCGGCCTCCCGGGCTTCTTCGGCAATTTTATCGATTACCTGCATGCGCGTGACACAATCGGGCAGCAAGTCGGCCAGTTCGGCCATCATTTTTATTTCATGCAACTCCATGCGCAAAGCCTTTCTAACATCTTCAAGCCAGTGTTGGTTATACAATCCGGTTCACCCCCTGACAAGTTTGCAATATAATATTCCCATATCCAGGTAAATGTTACCAAAAACAAAATAAACCAAATGCCGCCCAATCTGTCCTGCGCATAATTGTTGGTGACACAATAAACAGCGGCGCCGGTAAAGCAACTTTGAGAAATAAACTGAAAACTGATAAAATACTAAAAACTAAAAGAGAGCCGGGGGGTTGAGTTCATTTGCATTATAAAATGGTTTTGCCGGTATTGGTACTGGTTTTGGTGCTGGCAGGCTGCGGCAGAAGCGATATTACGGCTTTGGTGTTTGCATCCGGCGACGGTGAAATGGAAAAAGTGCGCGAGCTGGTGGACAAGGGTGTGGACGTCAATGCCAGTCACGCCGGTCAGGAAACCGCCCTGATGCGGGCGGCACTGAAAGGACAATCCGAAGTGGTTGAGTTTTTGCTCACCAAAGGGACAGATATGGAAGCCACAGACGATCAGGGTATGACCGCTCTGATGCGGGCCGCCTTTAACGGGCATACCGAAGTGGTTAAAAAATTGTTGTCCGCCGGAGCCAATATCGATGCCACCGACAACCTGGGCGGAACGGCGCTGATCCTGGCGTCATACAAAGGGCGCGTAAATGTTGTGCGGGAATTGCTTGCCCGGGGCGCGCACGTGAATGCGCAAAACAAAAAAGGCATGACGGCGTTAATGTTTGCCGCCGGCGAAGGCAACATCGGCTGTCTTAAAGCTCTCCTGGAACAGGGCGCGGACACCGGCCTGAAAAACAGTGACGGAGCCACCGCCCTGATTTGGGCTTCCCTTAAGGGACATAACCCGGCGGCGGAAGAATTGCTGGAAAAGGGGGCCTGGGTTGATTCCCGGGACAACAACGGTGTTACGGCTTTAATTATGGCTGCGGAAAAAGGCCATGTCGAGGTACTCAAAACTCTTCTAAATTACGGTGCCGACGTGAATATTGAGCACAGCGAGGGTTGGACCGCGCTTATGTTTGCCGAAAACAAAGGCAACTCCCAAATAATACAATTATTGGAGGAGGCCGGGGCCAAGTAGCAATTTATTATTGTGCTTGCATTTATAAACACGGCATTCCGGTTGGTTGATGCTGAATGATTCCGTCTGGAAGGAATATTTTACCCTTTAAGCGCAAGGGTTATTTTTTTTTCCCGAACTAACAATAATAACAACAACTGGTCCCTAATATTTTTCAGGCAAAGACGGTGAGAAAAATGCGTTCCATGTGGAAAGGCGCCGTTACTTTCGGATTGATTTATGTTCCGGTGAAGATGTACGCCGCCACCGAAAAAAAGGATGTCAAATTCAATTACTTGCATGAGAAATGCCACACCCCGGTACGCTACGTCCGCTATTGTCCCTACTGCGAAGCCGAGGTGCAGATGGAGGAAATAGTCAAGGGTTACGAGTATGAAAAAGGCAAATTCATAACCATGGACGACAAGGAGCTGGCTGAACTGGCCGGTGAAAAAGAACGCAACATTGAGATTCTGGATTTTGTGGACGTCAGCAGGATAGACCCGGTGTATTTTGACCGTTCCTATTACCTGGCGCCGGGGGAGGGCGGCGGCAAGGTGTACGCGCTGCTTAAACAGGCCATGAAGGAAAGCGGCCGGGCCGCCGTCGCGCACGTTGCCATAAGAAGCAGGAAGTCCTTGTGCGTAATCCGACCGGCGGGCAGGGCGCTGGTGATGGAAACCATGTTTTACGCCGACGAGGTGCGCTCCCCGGAAAAGATAGAAGAAATAGGAGCCGACACCAAAGTGCACGGAAATGAAATTAAAATGGCGCTCAGCCTGATTGAGAACCTGACGGTAGATTTCAACGCGGCCAAGTATACCAGCGCATACCGGGAAAAATTGCACGAGGCCATCCGAGC
Source organism: Bacillota bacterium (assembly GCA_022360435.1). GTDB lineage: Bacteria > Bacillota > Desulfotomaculia > Desulfotomaculales > Desulfallaceae > BRH-c8a. The sequence goes on along the minus strand of JAKSCU010000265.1, from coordinate 15,270 downwards.
CAAGATTGCCGGCGAAGCCGTGGTGGAAAAGCCCGCCGCTCGGGACACCGAAAAGGTGGTGGACTTGATGTCGGCTTTAAAAGCCAGCATCGACATGGCCCGGGAGCAGCGGGGGCAGGAAACCGGCGCCCGCAAGACCGGTAAGGCCGGTACCGGGAAGCGCAAGGCCGCGGCCAAATAACCGGCCGGCGGGCAGGTGGAGTTGCGTAAATTTATCACCCAATTCATGGGGGGTGTTTTAATTGGCCCCGATGACCGGCCCGCTGCCCCTGTTAAGACCCATGCTGGCCGTTTCCGCCCAACCATTCGACCATCCGGATTTTTACTTTGAGGTGAAGTGGGACGGTTACCGCTGCCTGGCTTACCTTGGGGAAAGCGGCACTTCTCTGGTGTCCAGGAACCAAAAAGACATCACCGCCTATTTTCCCGATCTGGCCGGCCTGCACCGGCGGGTGCGGGGAAAACCGGCGCTCCTGGACGGGGAAATCACCGTGCTGCGGGAAGGGCGCCCTTCCTTTGCCGCCCTGCAGTCCCGGGCCAGACTTACGGGCGGCGACCGGGTGGCCCGGGCGGCGCAAAGCGCCCCGGCCCTTTATATGGCCTTCGACATCCTTTATCATGGGGGGGCTCCGCTCCTGGAACTGCCGCTGACGGCGCGCATGGCAACCCTTGAACAAGCGGTCAACCCGGACCGGGAAATATTAATCTCCGAGGGTGTTAGGGAAAGGGGAACGGCTTTTTTCCGGGCCTGCGTGGAAAAAGGCCTGGAAGGTGTAGTCGGTAAGCATTTGGACGGCCGATACCTCCCCGGAACCCGGTCCCCCCTGTGGAAAAAGATACGGGCAACCCGCGAAGCCGACCTGGTTATATGCGGGTACAGGCAAGGCAAGGGGGGCCGGGTGCTGGGATCGTTGGTACTGGGCGCTTGGGACGGCGAAGAGTTTATTTATCAGGGCATGGTGGGCACCGGTTTAACCCGGGCCGAGGAACTGACTTTATTGGAGAAACTTGCCACCCTGGAAAACGCCAAGGCTCCTTGGAAAGAAACCAACCCGGGGGGAGCCGGGGTAAAGTGGGTGGCGCCGGTGATGGTCTGCCGGGTGCAGTACCTGACCACCACAGGGCGGGGACTCCTCAGACACCCGGTTTACCTGGGGCTGCGTGAAGACAAAGCGCCGCAGTCATGCGGGCCGGTGTTACGGCAAGGTTAATATTGTAAAATACTCCTGCTGTCCGGCGAGGCCCCCGGGCGAATCCGGGCAGGAATTTTCCGGAGACAGCGGGGACGGATAATTGCAAGCGAGGTGTTCAATTATGGGCGAAAAAGGCAAAGAAATTGTGGAAATCGGGGGGAAGATGCTGACCCTCTCCAACCTGGACAAGGTGCTGTGGCCGGGCGAAGGAATAACCAAGGCGCACCTGATCAAATATTATGTTGAAATGGCGCCGGTTTTATTGCCCTATATTCGCAACAGGCCGCTGGTGCTGAAAAGGTATCCCGACGGTATCCGGGGCGAAAGCTTTTATCAGAAAGAGTGCCCGGGTTACGCCCCCGATTGGGTGGAAACATATCCCGTGCAACACACCCGCAAAGTGATTAATTATATTGTTTGCAACGATTCCGCCACCCTGGCCTGGATGGCCGGCCAGGGCTGCCTGGAAGTGCATGGTTGGCTGAGCCGGGTTGACGACATCGACAACCCCGACCTGGCGGTCTTTGACCTTGACCCCGCCCCGGAGGTTTCCTTTGCGACGGTGAAACAAGTGGCCTTGATGGTGCGCGGGGCTCTGGCGGAATTCGGCATCAGCGGTTTTCCCAAGACATCCGGTTCCAGCGGCATGCACATATTTATCCCGCTGGAGCCCCGGTATCCTTTTACCCGGGTGACCGCCGCCATGAAGTACCTGGCCGAGCTAATATTGCGGGCCTGTCCCGACATGGTGACGGTGGAAAGGAGCAAAGCCGGGCGTAAGGGCAGGGTTTATCTTGATTACCTGCAAAACGGCAGGGGAAAAACCATGGCTTTTCCTTACAGCCTGCGGCCTTTGCCGGGCATGCCGGTATCCACCCCGTTAACCTGGGATGAAGTAGGGCAAGCCGGTATCCGGCCCGACTCATTTAACATGCTCAACATCAAGGAGCGTTTGAATACAACCGGCGACCCCGCCGCGCATTTTTTGGGCCGCCGCCAGGACCTGGGCTTGTTGGATGAAGCAACTGTTTCCAACCCGGCTTGGCATTTCAGATGTTGATTCCGCGCACCCATGAGTATATAATATGGCGATAGATATTTATGGAACAAGCAGGAAAATACTTATTTATCTTGAACTTGTGCATTAAAAGGCGCTAATTGTGAAAGCCCCAATCCGGTTGGTGAGGCAAAAATGAATGATAAGGTTTACTGGTTGGCCTGGCATATAATACTGGCCGGGCAGGCCAGGAAATTTTGGAAAATAATTGATTATTTTGGTGGCGCGGTCCGGGCCTGGCACGCGGCCGACGGTGAGTTCGGCTCCTCAAACGGGCTGCTTTGGGAAAACTCCAATCAATTATTGAAGCGCAGGCGAAACACGGACCTGGAGCAAGTGGCCGGTTTTCTGGAGAACAAAAAAAGTGACATGTCTCTTTTGTTTTACAACGACGGGGATTACCCCGAGCAGCTAAAAAATATATTCGACCCGCCCCCGGTTTTATACCTGCGCGGTCACCGGGCCAGCCTGGGCGATGCCCCGGTGGCCATGGTGGGAGCCAGGCGGGCGTCCCCTTACGGCTTGCACGTGGCGGAAAGCCTGGCCCGGGATTTGGCGGCTGCCGGCTTCGGCGTGGTCAGTGGTATGGCCCGTGGCATCGACACCGCCGCTCACCGGGGCGCCCTGCAGGGCGGCGGAAAAACGGTGGCCGTGCTGGGATGCGGAATTGATGTGGTTTATCCCCGGGAAAACGCCGGCATTATGCAAGAGATTGCCGGGGCGGGGGCGGTGGTCAGCGAGTTTCCCCCGGGCTCCCGGCCCGAACCGTGGCATTTCCCGGTACGCAACCGGGTTATCAGCGGCCTGAGCAAAATAGTGGTGGTGGTGGAAGCGGCAGAAAAAAGCGGCGCCCTAATCACTGCCAATACCGCCCTGGAACAGGGACGCGAAGTCATGGCGGTGCCGGGCAACGTTACCGCCCGGTTGAGCAGGGGACCCAACGGGTTGATCAAACAAGGCGCGGCTCCGGTTCTCAGCGCCGGTGACATATTGGAGGAAATGGGCGCGGGCGTCCTGTTTGCCACCCGGCATGAAACCGCCGCCGGGGGCCTGAAATTCACCGACGACGAAAAGCTGTTGGACAGTATTATTGATTTCCAGCCGGTTTCCATTGAAGCTTTGGTGCAAAAATCCGGCCTTGGGGCCGACCGGGTAATGACCGCGCTGGTGTTTCTGGAAATGAAGGGCATGGTCAGGCAGATGCCGGGCAGGCTTTACGCTAAGGCCAGGTGACCCGGGCGAGGTTCTAAAAGACAGCCCGAAGGGATACATTTTGAACAGCGGACGGTTTATCCTCTTCCCTCCGGCCATCGCCGCGCCAACTTGTAAATTATACTGTAGTGCTAATTGGGGTGAATTTATTGTCAAAGACTCTTGTTATTGTTGAATCACCGGCTAAAGCAAAGAGCCTGGGCAAATTTTTGGGTAAAAAGTACACCGTCAAGGCCTCCATGGGGCACGTCAGGGACCTGCCCAAAAGCCAATTTGGCGTTGACGAAAAAAAAGGTTTCCAACCCAAATATATTACTATCCGGGGCAAGGGAGATATTATCAAGGAACTAAAATCGGCCACCAAAAAGGCCGACAAAATATTGCTGGCTTCCGACCCCGACCGGGAAGGTGAAGCCATCGCCTGGCACTTGGCCAATGTGTTGGATGTGGATGAAAAAACACCCTGCCGGATCGAGTTCAACGAAATAACCAGACAGGCCGTGCAGAACGCGGTAAAACACCCGCGGCCCATCGATCACCGCAGGGTGGACGCCCAGCAGGCCCGGCGGATTTTGGACCGGCTGGTGGGTTATAACCTGAGCCCGCTCTTGTGGCGTAAAGTGAAAAAAGGCCTCAGCGCCGGCCGGGTGCAATCGGTGGCCATTCGGCTGATCTGCGACCGGGAGGACGAGATTCAGGCCTTCGTGCCCGAAGAATACTGGTCCCTTACCGCCAAACTGCTTAAGGGCAGAAACGGCGCTTTTGACGCCAAACTGCACAAAATCGACGGGGATAAGGCGCACATTCCGGATGAGCAAACCGTTCAAGGCATTATGGATGATCTGCGTGACAAAACCTTCCAGGTGGCCAGCGTTACAAAGCGGGAGAAGAGAAGACAGCCGGCCCCGCCTTTTACCACCAGCAGTATGCAGCAGGAGGCGTACCGCAAGTTAAATTTCACGGCCCGTAAAACTATGATGGTGGCTCAACAGCTTTACGAGGGCCTGGATCTGGGCAAAGAAGGTCCGGCCGGCTTGGTCACTTATATCCGTACCGACTCCACCAGAATTTCCGAAACCGCCGCCGGGGAAGCCAAAGATTTTATTGCCCAGCGCTACGGGCCGGATTACGTGCCGGCCCAGGTGCAACGCACCGCTTCCAAGGGCCGGGCCCAGGACGCCCACGAAGCCGTCAGGCCCACATCCGTGCTCAGGGAACCGAACAATATAAAAGATTACCTGACCAGGGACCAGTTCAAGCTTTACAAGCTGATTTGGGAGCGTTTTGTGGCCAGCCGGATGAGCCCGGCCGTCTTTGACACCACCAGTGTGGACATAAAAGCGGACCGGTATATTTTCCGGGTCGTGGGTTCGGTGATGAAGTTCGCCGGTTTCATGCAGGTATACATCGAAGGCCGTGACGACGAAGAAGAAAACGGCGAAAGCGGCACTTTGCCCGCACTTAAAGAGGGCGACAAACTCAAGCTTCGCTCCTTGGTGCCCAAACAGCACTTCACCCAACCGCCTCCGCGCTATACCGACGCCACCCTGATTAAAGCCTTGGAAGAAAAAGGAATTGGACGGCCCAGCACATACGCCCCCATTGTTGATACCATCATTAAACGGGGTTACGCAATCAGGGAGAAAAAGAACTTTTACCCCACCGAACTGGGCTTCGTGGTGGTGGAACTTTTAAAGAAGTATTTTCAAGGCATTATTGACGTGGAGTTCACCGCCGAAATGGAGGAAAAACTGGACGGTATTGAAGAAGGCGACGTCAACTGGGTCAAGATACTGGAGGATTTTTACCTGCCTTTTCGCCAAATGCTGTCGGTGGCCGAGAAAGAAATTGAGCACATCCGGGTGGAGGATGAAGTCACCGAAGAAATTTGCGAGCATTGTGGCCGCAACATGGTGATAAAGATGGGCCGGTACGGGAAATTTCTGGCCTGCCCCGGCTTTCCGGAATGCCGGAATACCAGGCCGCTGCTGGAACCCACCGGGGTGTCCTGCCCCGGCTGTGACGGGGAACTGGTATTGCGGCGCAGCAAAAAGGGCCGTAAATTTTATGGTTGCAGCAACTACCCGGATTGTGAATTCGTGGTGTGGGACCGGCCCGCCAAGCGCAAATGCCCCGACTGCGGCGGATTGATGGTGACCAAGGACGCCAAGGGCAAAAAAGTATACCGCTGCTGCGACAAGGACTGCGGCGGCAAAATTATAACCACCGGGGAGGACGGGGATAACGAGACACCCGACGGGACCGAGGAAAAGCAAATACATTTGACATAAAGGCCGTGCGCCGGCCATGTTAATGACCGGAATTAAGGAGTAAAGCATCAAAAAGCGCGCCCAGAGGGAACCGAATCAGTGCGTTTTTTTACAGCTCACTCCCAGGGATATTGTCGGGAGGGGAATGATGTGCGGCAATTTGTGACCATAGCCGGAGCCGGACTGGCCGGTTCCGAAGCGGCCTGGCAGGCTGCCGGGCGCGGGGCGCCGGTGCGGTTGTACGAGATGAGACCGGCAAAAAGCACCCCGGCCCACCACACCGGGCACTTCGCCGAACTGGTCTGCAGCAATTCCCTGCGGGCCGCGGCGTTGGAGAACGCCGTGGGCTTGTTGAAGGAAGAAATGGGCCGGTTGGATTCCTTGATCATCGGCTGCGCCCGGGAACATGCTATTCCGGCGGGCGGCGCTCTGGCGGTGGACCGGGAGGGTTTCGCCCGGGCCGTTACAAGCAAACTGGAGAACCACCCGCTGGTCAGCGTAATCCGGGAAGAATATACATCCGTTGGCGACGGAATAACCGTCCTGGCCACGGGACCGCTTACCTCCGACACCCTGGCGGCAAAAATCAGGGAGATTACCGGCAGGGAGCATCTTTATTTCCACGACGCCGTGGCACCCATCGTTACGCTGGAGTCCATAGACGCAGACAAGGTGTTCCCGTCTTCCCGTTACCAGCGGGGAACCGGCGACTACCTTAATTGTCCCATGAATCGCCGGCAGTACGAGACCTTTCGGGAAGCTTTGGCCGGCGCGGAACGGGCTCCCCGCAAGGAATTTGAAAAGGAAAAAAACTTTGCGGGCTGCATGCCCATTGAAATTCTTGCCCGACGGGGAGTGGACACCATGCGTTTCGGACCTTTGAAGCCGGTGGGACTGGCGGACCCGCGCACCGGCAAAAGACCTTACGCCGTGGTGCAGTTGCGCCGGGACAACGCCGCCGGGACCCTGTACAACATGGTTGGATTTCAAACCCATTTAAAGTGGAGCGAGCAGAAACGGGTTTTCAGCCTAATCCCCGGACTGGAACGGGCGGAGTTCGTGCGCTTGGGCGTGATGCACCGCAACACCTATATAAATTCGCCGGTTGTGCTGGAACCTACTTACCGTTGCCTTAAAAATAAACATATTTTTTTTGCCGGCCAAATCACCGGGGTGGAAGGATACGTGGAATCGGCGGCAGCAGGCCTGGTGGCCGGGATTAACTCGGCCCTGCTGCTGCAGGGCCGGCGGCCGGTGGCGCCGCCCCGGGAAACTGCCCTGGGCGCCCTGGCCCATTACATAACCGCCGCGGATCCGGATAATTTTCAGCCCATGAATGTTACTTTCGGGCTGTTTCCGCCGCTGGGGAAAAAAATCAAGGACAGAAAAAGGCGTAATGCCGGGTATGCAAACAGGGCGCTGGAATGCCTAGAGCGCTGGAAGGAATCCGCCGGGCTTTAACCCGGTTCCTTAGGCAACCGGTGGGAGGGATGTAATTGTACGGTTTTATGGATGGGTTTTTGCTTTACCTGCAAACCGAGAAAAACGCGTCGCCGCATACCGTGCAAAACTACCGGCGGGACCTGTTCGACGGCCTGGGGTTCTTTGCCCTAAAGCTGGCCAGGGAAGACCATACCATTCACCCGGCCGAGCTTACCGCCCCGCTGTTCCGGTATTACCTGGCGGAAATGAAAACCCGGGGCCAAACAAGCGCCACTGTTTCCAGGCGTCTGTCGTCATGGCGTTCCTTTTGCCGGTACCTTTGCCGGGAGGGCGTGCTGGAAGAAAACCCGCTGCGCCGCATCAATTCTCCCAAGCGGGTAAGAAAGCTGCCCGGACTGCTGGCTCAACAGGACGCCAATCAACTGGTGGAGTCCCCAGACCGGGAAAGCCTGCTGGGCCGCCGTGACCGCGCGGTGTTGGAGACACTGTACGGCACCGGCATCCGGGTTTCGGAGTTGGTGGGTGTCAATATCAACGATGTTGACTTTAAGCGGGCCACCATCAAAGTTACCGGCAAAGGCAACCGGGAAAGAATTGTCCCCCTGGGGGGATATGCGGCGGAAGCGTTGAATATTTACATAAAGAAAATCAGGCCCCGGTTGATGGAGAACAAGCCCGGCCGGGTGGACGCCCTTTTTTTGAACAACCGGGGCGGGCGCCTCACCGACCGCGGTGTGCGCTGGTTGATTAAAAAGTACGCGGCCCTGGTAAAAATAGATCCTGGCACCAGCCCGCACACCTTCCGTCACTCCTACGCCACCCACATGCTGGACCACGGGGCCGACTTGAGGACGGTGCAGGAACTGCTGGGGCACGCCCGGCTTTCCACCACCCAGATATATACCCACCTGAGCCGGGAGCGGATCAAGCGGATATATGACAAAACCCACCCCCGGGCATGAGGGTTGGGCACGGAGGTAAATAAATGCTGAACCAATTCCACGCCACCACCATAGTGGCGGTAAAAAAGGAACGGACCGTGGCCATGGCCGGCGACGGCCAGGTAACCTTCGGCCAGAACACCGTGATGAAGCATAACGCCTGCAAACTGCGGCGCTTGCACGGGGATGCCGTGCTGGCCGGGTTCGCCGGCTCGGTGGCCGACGCCATCACTTTGTTTGAAAAATTTGAAGGCAAACTGGAAGCATATCAGGGGAACATGAAAAGGGCGGCGGTGGAGCTGGCCAAAGAATGGCGCACCGACAAGTTTTTGCGCCGCCTGGAAGCGTTGCTGGCGGTGGCGGACAAAGAATGCGTGCTGGTAATCAGCGGCAGCGGCGAGGTTATCGAGCCGGATGACGGCGTGGCCGCCGTGGGCTCCGGCGGTCCATACGCCCTGGCCGCGGCCAGGGCGCTGGTTAAGCACACCGGCATGTCCGCCGGCGAAGTGGCCGGGGAGGCGCTGGCCATAGCCGCCCAAATCTGCGTTTACACCAATGAACAGATTACCGTGGAAACATTATAAATGAGCGGGGGTAATCAGTAATGGACTCACTTACGCCAAGGGAAACAGTTGGCGAGCTGGACAAATACGTGGTGGGCCAGGAACAGGCCAAGAAGGCTGTGGCCATAGCTTTGCGCAACAGATACCGCCGGAGCAAACTGCCCGAGGATCTCCGGGATGAAGTCATGCCCAAAAACATACTGATGATCGGAGCCACCGGCGTGGGTAAAACCGAAATCGCCCGCCGCCTGGCCAAGCTGGTCAGCGCGCCTTTTATCAAGGTGGAAGCCACCAAATTCACCGAGGTGGGTTACGTCGGCCGCGATGTTGAATCCATGGTGCGGGACCTGGTGGAGACATCCATCCGGATGGTGCGCCAGGAAAAGATGACCCAGGTGGAAGACAAGGCCAAAAAAAATGCCGAAGAGCGCATTATAGAGTTGCTCGCTCCCATGCCGCGGCAGGATCAGCCCGCCCGCAACCCGCTGGAGATGCTGTTCGGGTCCACCAAGCCGGCGGGACAGCCCGAGGAGAACAGTTACGAGCAGACGGCCGGCCGGGTAAAGTTTGAGCGGGAAACGCTGCGGGAAAAGATGGAACGCGGCGAACTGGAAAATGATTACGTGGAGATAGAGGTGGAGGACGCCAAACCGCCCATGATGGAGGTTTTTACCGGTTCCGGCGTGGAGGAAATGGGCATCAACATCGGCGATATGCTGGGCAACATTTTACCCAAGAAAAAACACCGGCGCCGGGTGACCGTGGCCGAGGCGCGCAAGATTCTCACCCAGCAGGAGGCGCAGAAATTAATTGATATGGACGAGGTGTCCTCCGCCGCCGTGCACCGGGCGGAAAACCACGGCATCATATTTCTGGACGAAATCGACAAAATAGCGGTGCGGGAGGGCGCCGCCGGGCCGGATGTATCACGGGGCGGCGTGCAGCGGGACATTCTTCCCATCGTTGAGGGCTCCACCATAATGACCAAGTATGGCCCGGTGAAAACCGATCACGTCCTGTTTATTGCCGCCGGGGCTTTTCACATGTCCAAACCATCCGATCTGATCCCGGAATTGCAAGGCCGGTTCCCCATCAGGGTGGAGTTGTCCAACCTCACCAAGGACCATTTCCTGCAAATATTAACCGAACCAAAGAATTCCTTGATTAGGCAATATATCGAATTATTGCGCACAGAAGGGCTTGAGCTCAAATTTTCGCAAAAATCCCTTGTGAAAATTGCCGAAATAGCTTATACTGTAAATGAACAAACTGAAAATATAGGTGCCAGAAGGCTCCATACCATTGTGGAAAAACTGCTTGAAGACATCTCCTTTGAGGCCGCCGATTTAACCGGGGGCGCATTTACTATCGACGAGGATTACGTTGAGCAAAAATTGGCCGGCATAGCCGGGGACCGGGATCTTAGCAGGTATATCCTCTAAGCGGGTATCGGAAAAGAAGTATATAGCCCGTGTTGATGCGCTCATTTTTAAAACAATTACGGTCGCCGATACCGTGTTTTTTATGTTTGCCGGTGAAAAGGTGTTATATGGTCCCTGTTGTGACAAAATACAAACAAGTATTAGAGATTATTTAATTTACCATACCAAAACAGAAACAGATTAAGAAAAGAGGCGATGTAAGTTGCGTGGCTTGCTGGAGAAAACCCGTTCCATCAACAAGGTGCTGCAAAAGTCCGCGGGTTTTCCTGTTGATTTTAAGGAAATTGCTGCCATTCTGAGTGAGAATATAGAGTGCAGCGTGTACATTCTTGACCGGCGGGGTAAAGTGTTGGGTTACACGTACCTAAAGGGCTTCGTTTGTGAGATTATGGAAGACATTGTGGAATCGCCGGCGGGATTTCCCGAAGACTATAACGCAGACCTGTTGCGCATTAACGAGACCCATGCCAATATCTGCCAAACGATGAACGTTTGTGCTTTTCAACATGAAAAGAAATGTGATTTTGGCAAAATTACCACCGTGGTGCCCATCATCGGCGGCGGCACCAGGCTGGGTACGCTGGTGCTGGCCAAATACGACAATAACTTCACCCACGAGGATTTGGTTCTGGCTGAACTTGGAGCCACCGTGGTGGGTATGGAGATTTTGCGGGCCAGGCAGGATCGGATGGAAGAAGAGGCCAGGAAGCGGGCCGCCGTACAGATAGCGCTGGGCACCCTGTCATATTCCGAAATGGACGCCGTACACCATATTTTCGAACAACTGGAGGGTGACGAGGGGCTGCTGGTGGCAAGTAAAATTGCCGATCGCGTCGGTATAACCAGGTCGGTAATCGTTAACGCCCTGCGCAAATTTGAAAGCGCCGGGGTTATCGAGTCCAAATCACTAGGCATGAAGGGCACCTTTATCAAAGTGCTCAACGACCGCCTGCTGGAGGAGCTGGACCGGTTGAAGCACCAGTAACCGGTGGGTTGCATCAGGGCCGAAGCCTCACCTTAATACAAGAGCAAACAACTAAACAATAATGTCCAACGTCCAATTTGGGCGTGGATGTGAACAAAGTGTGAAAAAATCGCGCAGCCGGAGTAATTGGTTAAAAGCGCGATTTTTTTATACTCTTAGGAAAGTATACCCGGCCATATAATGGCCGGATTCAAGGATAAGAGTATTAAAAAGCGCACGCGGAGGGAACTGAACAAGTGCGCTTTTTTTATGTTTAATTCGTTGTATCATGCCGTCGCCGAACTGGCTAAATGTGTTGCGTATTTCAATTAGGCGTCTAGTGACGCCGGATTTAGACACCGGCGGTGTATTTTGTGGCGGTATAATAGTTTTCCTTTATCAACTTCTTGCATAAGTAACCAGCAGTTGATACAATTATAATAATAATCATTATCATTAAACAAATTATTATGTTAACTGTGGACATCCTGCAAAGTCAATGTAAACGCCGCAAGCGCGGCTTGTTGCGGCATATTTTTGTCCGTTAGCGGTATTGGCGGTGGCGCATGCTTTTAACAACTGATCTTTATAACTTGAGCTAATGGGTAAAGTCTCTCCTCTTAGGCGTATCGAAAACAGCCCAAAGCTCATTTGACAGAAAATAATAGAATTGTAACATATAAATGATGCTAAGAATCAAAATCGATCCATGCGTGGCCAAGTCAAAACATTATTAATGATCGTTCCTTCGCCATCTGGATAAGGGCGTTAATGAAGAATAGGCGGGTGTATAAAGATTGGGAGAGCTTTGCCGGAAGGTTTATGATATTTCCAATCCTCAAGATGAGACATGCGGCATATGCCGTGGTATGACAAGGGTGTTCAAACATACCTTGGGAGAAACGACATACGTTCTTCCCGAGGAACGTGGAAGCGGCTACCTGAAAAGGAGCGCCGTGGGCAAATCAATAGAGATTGTGGTACATGATTTTTTATTTCATAAGGAAATTTGTCTCAAATCCATGTCGGTGTTGGAAAGCTTCCAGTTTTGTTTTTGCCTTGGCGATCCTTTGCAATGGAGTTTTGAGGGTATGCCGGGCAGCTTTATAATGGGAGGCAGCGAAAGCCAAATTTTTCCTGCCGGAGCCTTCAGCTGCGCCGGCAGGTACGAGGCCGGTTTTAGATATAGGGGAATAAGTATCAGCCTGCACCCGGATAGGTTTGCGCCGGTGCTTGAGTGCTTCCGCGCGGCTGACGCCGTCACGGATACCAGCGACATTCATTGTGCGCGCAGAAAGTATAAAATGACGGCGTCAGCCATGGAGCTGGCCGGTCAAATCATAAACTGCCCACTCGGCGGGCTGCCGGGACGCTTGTATATCGAGGGAAAAGTTCTGGAATTAATCGCGGTGTACCTAGATGAAATGGTCAGGGAAAAGGGCAAGGGGCCGGCGGCGGTGCATCTTTCCCGGGAAGACATGGAAAGTTTACGGCGCGTCAAGGAGAGGCTTGATGAGAGCTTTGCGGCGCCCATGACCATTTCGGGGCTGGCCAAACTGGTGTATATGAACGAGTACAAATTAAAAGCCGGCTTTAAAAAAATATACGGCAAACCCATATACGGCTATGTAATAGACAGGAGAATGGAAGCAGCCAAGCGCCTGCTTGATGAGAGTAAAATGCAGGTGAAGGAAGCGGCCGGCCGGGTGGGGTATACCAACATCAGTCATTTTATCGAAGCTTTTCGGAAAAAATTCGGTGTAAACCCGGGCGTGTACCTGAAAACAGCAGAGAAACACCATCAGGGTCTTTATAAAAAGTGAAAATAGTACCGGCCTGATTTGTTATCAAAGCGGAGCAAAAGGTCTTGGCGGAAATGAAAAATTTTACCGCAAGACCTTTTTATTTTGGCCGATGCTCCCATTAGGGCTATCAAAACTCCTTTTGGGGGTAGAAAGAAAATCAATCAGCCGTTAAAATTAAGCAAGCTGATGATATTGATTATCATAATCAAGAAGGAGTGAAGCAATGGGCCGCATAACTGAAACCAAGAAGAAAACCGGTATTCCCCGCCTGTTGGAAAAAGAATCTTGGTGGTAGCTCAATTAATTTATAAATACTGGGGGTGACAATTTGCAATCGAATGCAAATGACAAAGACACGCAAAAACAAATGATTCTTACCGAAAATTTATGGAAAGTAATGTATGAGACTTCATGGCCCGCCATAATAGCCATGGTGCTCTTTGGCTTGAATTCGGTGTTTGACGCTATTTTTGTGGGAAGATTCGTTGGCGAAACGGCATTGGCGGCGGTTTCCTTAGCTTTTCCATTATCGCAAATAACCCTTGGATTGGGTTCTTTAATCGGTGTCGGAGCGGGATCCGCCTTAAGCATAGCGCTGGGGGCGAACGATAAAAACACCCAGAGAAAAATATTGGGGAACGTAAATTACCTGTCTGTTATTATTACCATAATTTATATAATATTTGCTTTGTCGCTGGCCACACAATTGGTTAAGTTAATGGGTGGCACCGGTGATACCTTGGCGCTGGGAAAAACTTATTTTGTGATCACAGTCATAGGTTCGTTGTTCTGGATTCACGGTTTAGCCGGGAACATGGTCGTCCGGGCCGAGGGAAAGATGAAATCAGCCGCGGTTATGATGGGCCTGGGGGTTGTGGTCAACATTATAGCCAATTATATTTTAATCGTAGTAATGGATATGGGGGTTGCCGGCGCGGCCTGGGGGACCAACCTGGGCATGCTTGTTTACACCGTGGCCGGCTTTGCTTATTTTGCCAAAGGGGCGTCGTCGTTTGAAGCCCGGCCTTTTACATTTGCCAGGGATAGAAAGATTATAAAAGATATATTTTCCAACGGTATGCCGTCCTTTATCATGACGGCCATGAGCCTGGTGCAAGCCATAGTCGTCTTTAACGCTCTGTCCAGATATGGCACCACGTATGATTTGGCGCTTTACGGAGCTATTTTCAGGATCTTCACTTTATTATTGATGCCTATGATCGGCCTTATGAGGGCTTTGCAGCCTGTTATCGGCATTAATTATGGCGCCGGAAACAATGATCGCGTAATCAGCAGCTTCAAGATATTTGCCGTGGGCGGCACGCTGATTATGCTGCCGTTTTGGTTAATTGCCATGCTCGTGCCCGAGTATGTGTTGAGCTTGATGTTCCCGGACAGAATATTTGACGCCGCCAGCTTGTTATACTTTAGAACCCACATGGCGCTTCTGCCGATTCTCCCGGTCATATTTATGATGATGTCGTTCTATCCCGCCATAAATAAGGGCAAGCCGGCGGCAATGGTGGGAGTGGCCCGCCAACTGATTTTTTATGTCCCGGTAATGCTTGTAATGCCAAAACTATTTGGCATCCAGTGGGTATATTTCGGCACTTTTTTGATTGATGTGGTGGTGGCTGTGTGGGTGTTTGTGTTGATTAAAAAAGAATTTGACATTCTAAGGGCCGACAGCTTATCCTCAGCCCAAAGATAGCCGCCGGACAATATTTCCAGAAAAAGTTTAGACTACGATTTAAGCTTTAGTAATTGAGAAAACATGCTATACGAGCTTGGAAAGGACGGTTACCCTTACAATAATTCCGAGAAGTCTCTGGTTTTCATCTACTACCGCTATCGGGTACTTGGTCTCCGTAGCGTAGGGTATGAGTTCCTGCATATAGGTTTCCGGGTCGGTGGTATGGTAAGTGTGAATCAGGATATCTTTTAAAGATTTGTTTTCTTTAAGCGCTTTCAAGGCGTTGTCAATGGTTACCAATCCCTGGAGCTGTCGGTTTTGGTTGACTACGAATATACTGGATATGCCACTTTCTTCCATTTCCTTGATGGCAACTTTTACACCATCTTTTAAGGATATCAGGGCAGAGGGTTTAAACATAATATTCTTAGCCTGAAGGACCCTGGAACGATCGATGTCTCGCACGAAATTTTTGATATATTCATTTTTGGGTTTGGATAATATTTCATCAGGGACACCAATTTGTTCTATGATTCCGTCTTTCATGATGGCTACGCGATCCCCCAGTTTGAAGGCCTCGTTGATATCGTGGGTTATAAATACTATGGTTTTGTGCAGGCGGGACTGGATGTCTAAAAGTTCTTGCTGCATCTCCCGCTTGATTAGAGGGTCGAGGGCGCTGAAAGG
>JAKSCU010000101.1 GCA_022360435.1 Bacillota bacterium | reverse complement strand
GTTTTACGCAAATAAAAAGCCCCGGCTTTATTATACATGCCGAGGCTGGCAAAAATTGTTACTTGTTGTCTGTTAAATTAGTTTTCCCGTCGACACTATCTGCGGCGCAGAAAAGCCGGGATATCCAGGTCGTCATGGGGCGAAACGGTTTTGATCTCCGGCTCCTCCCCGGATTTCTTTTGTTTTTGCGCCCTGGGGAAGACCCGCTGGTCAAAACCGGTGGCAATTACGGTAACCCGCACCTCATCCTCCATCAACTCGTCAATGACGGCGCCGAAAATAATGTTGGCCTCGGGATCGGCGGCCTCGGCGATTATTTCCGCGGCCTCGTTTACCTCGAAAAGCCCCAGGGAAGTGCCGCCGGTGATGTTCAACAGAACACCCCGGGCCCCCTCGATGGAGGTTTCCAGCAGCGGGCTTGAGATAGCCCCCCGGGCCGCTTCCATGGCCCGGTTTTCGCCGCCGGCCCGCCCAATGCCCATCAGGGCCGAGCCCGTCTCTTTCATGATGGTTTTTACATCGGCAAAGTCCAGGTTAATCAGCCCCGGCACGGCAATCAGGTCGGAAATGCCCTGTACGCCCTGCCGCAGCACATCGTCGGCAATCCGGAAAGCCTCCACTATGGAGGTGTTTTTCTCCACCACCTGCAGGAGCCGGTCATTGGGAATGGTAATCAGAGTATCCACTTTGTCTTTAAAGACCTCAATCCCCACTTCGGCCTGCTGCATGCGTTTTTTGCCCTCGAAGGTGAAGGGTTTGGTAACCACGCCCACCGTAAGCGCGCCCAGTTCCTTGGCCACTTCGGCCACCACCGGCGCCGCGCCGGTACCGGTGCCGCCGCCCATGCCGGCGGTGACAAAAACCATGTCGGCGCCACGCAAAACCTGTTCTATGTCCTCCCTGCTTTCTTCCGCGGCTTTCTGGCCGATATCGGGATTGGCCCCCGCTCCCAGCCCTTTGGTCAGCTTGGAGCCAATTTGTATTTTGTTGTTGGCCAGGGCCATTTGCAGGGCTTGCGCGTCGGTATTCACCGAAATAAACTCCACGCCTTTCAAACCGGCGTTAATCATCCGGTTCACGGCATTGTTGCCTCCGCCCCCAACCCCGATTACTTTGATGTTGGCATACTGATCCAGCTCAAGTTCAAAATCAAGCATTTGGAATACGTCCTCCTTTTCGGGGGTCGATAAAATGTAACCAGTGGAACAACTGCATTTAGCTATGGCAGCCAGTGAAAAAGCCGGTCCACCAGACCTCCTCCCAACCTTCCCCTCGCCCGCCGGGTTGCGGGCCTTTGCCCGGCTCCCCGGAGAGCCAGCCCGATGGCATTGGTATAACGGTAGCTTTCTTCCCGGGAAACGGTTTCGGGCACCATGCGGCAGGTGCCGCCACGTACCGGCATGGACAGGCGCTCCGCCGCCAGGTCCAGTATGCCGGCCAGCCGCGAACCGCCTCCGGTGAACACAATCCCCCCGGGCAAAGTATCGGTTAAATCCAGTTTGCGAATAAAACCATTGATAAACTCAAATATTTCCTCCAACCGCGATTTAATCACCCGGTGCGCCAAATCGCCGGGCACATTACGTTCCCCTAGCCCGGAGATGGGACGCAACTTGATATGGCCTTGCACCGGGCGAATACCGTGGATGGTTTTAACCTTTTCAGCCTCCTCCAGAGTGGTGTGCAAAACCACCGCCAGGTCGGAGGTTATATGGCCGGCGCCCGCCGGAAATACCGCCAGATCACTGATGGAACCATGATTTATGTACGCCGCCCTGGTCATCCCGGCGCCTATATCCACCAGAAGCACGCCAAGCTCCTGTTCCACTCCGTCCAGCACAGCCGCCGCGGCGGCCACCGGGCCGGCAACGGTTTGCTTGACCTTGAGGCCGGCTTCAGTAAAACAGCGGTGCAGTTCTTCCACCCGGCTGCTGCCGGCAGCCACGGCAACCGCCTCCACTTGCAGCTCGCCGCCTCCGCCGCCGCGAAAATTGCTTACCGGCTTGCCGTCAACATAATATCTAAAGCCGGTTAATTGAATAGCTGCATAACCGGCGGGCAGGCAACCGTTAATAATTTGCTCGTGGGTTTCCAGCAGTTCCCGGCGGCCCATACTGCGACCACCGTCAATTTGCCGTTTGACGCTCCCAAGCCTGACCAGCATGTCCGGCATATCCGAGCACAGGTGAACGAAGCTGATATTGACGCCCGCCGTCAGTTCGGCCTCTGCCACGGCCCTCCTTACGGAACCGATGGCATCATCCAATCCGGTTACGGCTCCCCTGTCGAACCCGACCGAAGGGCTAAAGCCAAGCCCCGCTATTTCCTGTCCGGCGTCCGCTGCATGGTTTAATACGGCCACGGTAATCCCGGACGCGCCCACGTCCAGACCCACCGCCATATCTTTATCCGCTTTGGCCAAACAGGCTTCCTCCCTGTCTCCTGATTTGCCATGCATACTTAAAATTGTAAAATTCAACGCTAATGACTAATTCCCTCTTTTATTTATCCAATTTTATGTTTTAATATATGGCGTCGGATAATGGCCAGGTTCTGGAACAAGCGGACGCCGAAAGCAACCACCGCGGCCAGATACAGATCAATGCCCAGCCGGTCGCCGATAAAAGTCAGGCCCGCCGCCAACAGGGCGTTGCTGAAAAAACCCGAAACAAATATGGCGTGGTCGAATTTATCCTCCATGGCGGCCCGTATTCCGCCAAAAACCGAGTCCAACGCCGCCAAAGCGGCCACGGACATGTACTTGGCGTAATCCTGCGGCAGAAACACCGGTATGTTAAAGCCAATCACAATACCGAATCCCAGACCAATTACAGCCAGCAATATACCCTTCCACATTTACCGGTCACCTGCTCCCCAAAATACTGTTTATATAAACTTAATCACCGGTGTAAGCCGGTATGGTCAATTCATCGTGCTTGGCCACGGTCACTTCGATGCCCCGGTACCGAAAGTAATCAGCCAACCCGCCTTGCTCTTCCAGGATTTTGGCCAGCGACCCGGGATCCCCGATGGCCAGAATTTGGTACGGCGGCACCACCCGCTGGGTGTTGATATTGATGAAATCCCCCGTGAAGTCCCCCGCCAGCCTGATTTCGGTGGTGGCGATTATGCGCTGGCCGTTGATGAATAAAGCTTCGGCGCCGGCGCCCCATAATTTGTTAACGGTTTTAAGCAGGTCTTCGGCGGAAATGTTGGGCACATACACCCCCGGAGGCAGCCTTCCGCCACCGCTCCGGTCGGGGTTGTCCAGCACCACTTCCACCCCCGGGCCGATAACTGTGGTAAGCCCGGCGATCATCCGAGCTTTGGCCAGTTCGCTTTTCAGAACATTTATGGTATCGCTTTTGCTGAGGTTAACTTTTTCCAGCTTACCCTTGAGGTCGCTTATCTCTTTGTTCAGCCCTTCTATTTCCCGGCTTGTCTGCCGCAATTCGTCCACTATTCCCTCGGACCGTGCCGCGGATGGTTCCACAGGGGGGCGGCTGACCGCGCGAAACTGTACCGCCAGCATCACCCCCAGCACCAGGGCGACCAGCATGATGGAAATATAACCCGTGGTTTTTTTGTTCATCACTAATCCCTTTCCTGTGTCAATTCCTTGGGTTTGGCGTATTCAAAGGTAAGCGCGCCGGAATAAGCCGGGATGGTTACCTCATCCACCTTTTTGACATCCACCTGGATACCGTAAAATTGTTGTAGATTATACACCACACCATTTCTCATTTTCAGGGAATTGGCCAGCGTTTCCGGGTTACCACGGGCCAAAATAACAAAGGGCGGGCTAAGACGCTGGTTTTTGTTCATCAGTATGGTGGGGCCGATACAGCGCACTTCGGTGGTGGATATAATGCGCTGACCATTGATGGCAATGGCATTTGCTCCGGCGGCTTTAAGTTCGTTCAATACCGCCAATACGTCTTCATCGTGCAGCACAAAAAGGTCGGGATCCTGCCCGGGCTCCAGCACATTGAGACTGTCGTTGAGCGTAACCTCCACCCCCGGCCCGCTAATCTCCGTCATGCCCGCCTGTCCCCGGGCCCGGTCCACTTCTTCGTTAAGCATGGCCAGTTCCGGTCCGGCCACCGCCTGGTCAAGACGGACCCGCAACTCATCAACCTGAGATTGTAGTTTTTCTCTATCCTCCCGGGCTAACTCCAGCTTTTCGGACAAAGCTATGGCCGTTTCCTGGGAAGGTATGTCTTTGGTGATTTCCCGGGTCAGCCGGAACTGCACCGCCAGTATGATACCCATAACCAATCCGACAAGAAGCAGGAACCAATAGTAAGATTTAAACTTCATAACAGCTCCTCCAACTATTGTGCATCATTTTTTATATTTAACCACCGGCGAACTGAGGATGGAAAAATCGACATACTCAATACTTTCGACACCCTCGCTGCGCAGCGTGTCCAACACCAACCGGCCCTTGCTTTCAACCTCTTCGGGCAAACCCAGGTGGCATTCCACACCGTCCATGGTGTACAGGATCACCCGACCGTCATCGCTAATGTTGACTTCGGACAATGCCCGGCGCAGTTCCGCCGGCAGTTTCCCCACCACTTGCAGCGCGACATCCAGCCCGGCGCCGCCGGCCTGTTGGCCCGGACCGGACGCCTCCATCGAAACTCCGGTGATAACAGGCAATCCCGCCGCGCTCGCTTTGCCCCGGCGCAGGTAATACCCTTCGGCGTCAAGCTCCACAAAATCACCGTCGGCCAGCACCAGGGCCACCGGTACACGCTCCTCGACCCGCATCAACACGGTGGAGGGTAATTTTCTGCCGATATCCGCGCTCTTGACCATGGGCAGCGCTTTAACCCGGTGGGCCGCCGTCTCCAGGTCGACTTGAAAGATGTTTATTCCCGTGACAATGCCCGAAACATTGATTAAATCGGCGGAGGTAAGCGTGGTGTTGCCCTGAACGGCTATATGGCCGATTAAAAAAACCGGTGATTGAAATAGAATATACACCGCCAAAATAACAATAAAAATAAAAAAAAAGCTCTGCCAGTAAAATGTCTTCCCTTTTCGTGTTCCGGAACCAGCACCGTCCAAAATTCATTCACTCCCAGCCCGGGCCGAGAATTGTAGTACATCTTCATTATAGAACACACAGCAAAACTTGTCCAAACAAAAACCCCATCCATAAATTGGGGCATGCATGCGTTGAGTGCATTCCCCTAAAGGAGGTGCGCACCCTTTCCGCCGAGGCGATTCCCTTTCCTTACCCCTTGTCCCCCATATAACCAAAAAAGAGTTCACATTAACTGTGCACTCTAATGATACGCGCCCCCAAGGCGTTGTATTTATTTTCCAGGCGCTCGTAGCCCCGGTCTATGTGCTCAACCCGCTCCAGCACGGTGCCGTTCTCCGCCGCCAGCGCCGCCAGTACCAGAGAAGCGCCGGCCCGCAGGTCGCTGGCTTCCACCGTGGCCCCCGACAGCGAGCTTATGCCGGTGATTACCGCCGTCTGTCCTTCCATGCGAATGTCAGCCCCCATGCGGCGCAATTCCATTACGTGCTTATACCTATTTTCAAATATTGTTTCGGTGACCACGCTGGTTCCCTGGGCCACCGTCAAAAGCGCCATGAACTGGGGTTGCATGTCGGTGGGAATTCCGGGATAGGGCATTGTCTTAATGTCTACCGCCCGTGGCTTTTTCTCCGCCACCACCCGGACCTGGTCCTCTTTCACCTCCACAATAATACCTGTTTCGCGCAGCTTGTTGATCACCGGTTCCAGATGTTCGGGGATTACGTCGGCTATTATGACGTCTCCGCCGGTGATGGCGGCGGCAACCATGTGCGTGCCCGCTTCAATCCGGTCGGGGATAACCGTGTGCTCGGTGCCCGTAAGGGAATCCACCCCGGTAACTCTGATGGTGTCGGTGCCGGACCCTTTCACCTTGGCGCCCATACGGTTCAAAAAGTTTTGCAGGTCGATAATCTCGGGTTCCCGGGCGGCGTTGCGGATTATCGTGGTCCCTTTGGCCAAGACCGAAGCCATCACCAGGTTTTCCGTGGCCCCGACGCTGGGCAGGTCCAGGTACACTTCGTTGCCGTGCAGTTTTTCCGCCCGGGCGGTAATGTAACCGAATTTTT
>JAKSCU010000315.1 GCA_022360435.1 Bacillota bacterium | reverse complement strand
GCCAACGCCGCGCCGCGAATCATGTTGCCTCCGCCGACGACGACCGCGAGTTCCGTACCCTGCTGCGCCGCGGCGGCAATTTCAGCGGCGATCAGCGACAGCTCATCCGGGTCGATCCCGAACTGGCCCGGCCTGGTGAATGCTTCCCCGCTGAGCTTGAGCAGGGCGCGGCGATAGTGAGGCTGAGCGGTCTCGCCCGATTCGGCGTCGGCATCCTGAGAGGTGGTATCACTCATGGTGGTTTCGCAGCTTGCGGACGTATTTCACCGGGCATCCGCGGCGGCGTCAAGTCGAGCCGAAGGGCGGGTTTGAAGCCTTTTTGCTTCCGTGCCTTCGTACTTTCCCACCTCTACACTAATCCAATGCTTCTGGTTGACGCATACAACGTGCTTCATGCGGAAAAGCCCGGATCGCTGGCGGGGCTGGATCTGGCGGGTCTCTGCCGGGCGCTGGATCGCACACGCTGGGTGAAGCGAGGCGTGGTGGTCGTCGCCGATGGCGACCCCGGACCACTGGGCATGCTCGCCTCGCCCGCGCCGAACGTTGCGCTGGTTTACTCCGGACACGGCAGGACTGCGGATGCGGAGATCATCCATCGCATCGATGTGGATTCTTCGCCGCGCCGGTTGGTGGTGGCAAGTAGTGATCGTGAGATTCGCAAAGCCGCGCGCCGTCGGCGAGCGCGTGATTGGACGAGTGAGCACTTTTTAAGCCGCCTGGTCGAACAGCTTCGCATCGCCGGACCGCGCGGGTGCGCGAATGCCGGCGACGTCGACATCACCAAACCGCAAGTCGCCGGCCGGGAGGTCGATGCCTGGCTCGAAGCGTTCGGTATTGATGCGAATGACGAAGAAGAACTCAAGATGAAGCCACACCCAAAGCCGCCGGAGGAAGCAGCGCCACCGAAGAACAAGAGCGACAATAACAGGACGGGCGCCGACGATGTTGAACTCGATGACGAAGATTCCAAGTACTGGCCGCCGTGGTAACCCCGCACTCATTTACTCTTCTGACCAAACCCCGATTCTCAACAAAAAAGGACCCCCCGGCTTTCGCCGACAGGTCCCTGGATCTCATCGACGGATTCCTCCGCCGCCTCCTCCTTCTCTTTTCACCTCACCTAAACCCCGCCGGTGGCGGAGCACAATTCGCCAGGTTTGCTCTGCGCGGTCTTGCCTAAGTTTGGTGCGTGGATCCGCCGAGCCCTGACGATGATCTCAAGTTGTCAATCGCGGGCTTCCTCGCCGCACGTGCTTTTCGTAATGCATCGTTGTGAATCAATACACCAGCGCCGTCGCGTCTTCGACCACTTCAATCACCTGCCGCACATGAAAAGGCTTCTTGAGGAAGCCGTCGAATCCGTTATTCACCAGGTGCTGGGCTTGTCCATCGGTCAGCTTGCCGCTCATGGCGATCACCTTGGTCAGTTGCAGATCATCGTTGGAGCGGATCAGCTTGAGTACATCCTCGCCCGCGACATCAGGCAGATGCATATCCAGCAGCATCACGTGCGGGCGGAACTTTTCGCAGGCCACACCACAGGCAAAACCGCT
>JAKSCU010000102.1 GCA_022360435.1 Bacillota bacterium | reverse complement strand
CCTTCCTCTGCACGCCCAATGAATACGGCGATTTCGAGCTCAAGTTTGATGTCCTGCTCCACGACAATGGGCTGAACTCGGGTGTCCAGATCCGTTCCAAGGTCGTCAAAGACCACAACAACAAGTGGGGCGGCCGCATCGGCGGCCCGCAGGTCGAGATCGAAAAGGACCCCGGCCAGTCCGGCTTCATCTACGGCGAAGCAACCGGCAAGGGCTGGCTCTCCCCCGAGCCCAAGTCTAAAGACAAGAAGGTCAACTCCCACGACCACTTCAAGAATGGCGAGTGGAACACCTACCACATCATTGCCAAAGGCAATAACATCAAGACCTTCATCAACGGCCACGCCGTCGCCGATCTGACACTCCCCGATGACATTGCCGATCAGTTCAGCAAGGGCGTCATCGGCCTTCAGGTCCACTCCGTCCGTGGTGACCCGAACTGGAAGGTCTCCTGGCGGAATATCTACATCAAAGAACTCTACTGATCAAAGGCTCGGCCAGCAGTAACTCTTACGGTTGCAGCCACGGCTGCACAGGGTAGCGCAGATAGGCTGATTCGGGGTCGTACTTCCCGCCGGACGATCGGGTCGCTTTGAACCGCTCGTAGATGGCCGAGCGATACTTATTCTGATCCGGCGGGTCCGGGCGGAATTCGCTCTTGAACAGCCCAACCTTGTCCAGGTCGATCGCCTTGAAGCCGGCGGCTGGTTCGAAGCCCGGCTTAAAACGGAAATCAAGCCTGGTGGGGTCCACGAAACTGGCTTGGATATCGATCGGCATCGGGGCGTTGTGCTTGAATGTCTCTGGCATATCCGCCATGGTGGGCGTGGTGCCATCGTCATCCTGTTGCGGCAGCGCCCAATGCCGGTGGATATGGATGACCCCGTAAGGCTCCTCGGGATCGACCTGATCGTGGTAGTTATTGAGCATTGACCCGTAGGACTGTGCAAACGGGTTCCCGTTCATGTACTTCGGGAAGTTGGGGAACGCGGTGCTCCATGGCGGCTTGTCCCAGCCACGTTTACCGACGACCCGCTCCACGTTGTAGATCGCGTCTTCCTTACCGCCGCGAGGATATCGCCCGCTCTCGAACTGCTCCGCAATCAAATCGAACTCACGGCGGATGGCCTGCTCGCTCTTGGGCAGGCGAGCGGTCCACCACAGGTGCTTACACCCGAGGACGATGTTGTCGAGGATGTGTGAGTTCGGCCCGCCGAAAGAGATCGCGCCTCGGCCGGTTTTAAAGAACAGGTTGCTGCGGTAGGTCGTGCCCGTCCCACCGTCGTCGTTGCGGACGGCCACAACCGGGTACCGTCCCGGCTCTTCCATCATGTGGTGGAAAAAATTATTCTCGACCACGTTCCCATTGCACCACTTGTTCGCGCCCTGGTAAAGCACATTCCAATCACCCATCTCCCAGCCGACGTTATAGAACTCATTGTTGATGAAGCGGATATACACGCCCTCATACTTGATGGCCGTGTTCATGCTGTGGTACAGGTTGTTACGGAAATCGATGCCGCAGCCTTCGAGCAGGATGCCGCCGTAGCCGCGCCCGCGGAACTGTTTGAACTCGGAATTGACGACGGTGTGATGACAGCGGGTGAGTGTCCGCAAGTCGCCGCCACGGATCGTCAGACCCGAGCGCACGTTGTAGACCGTGCAAGCATCGATCGTGTGGTGCTGGCCTCCCTTGATCTCGATGGCTCTTCCGACGAAGTTACGGAAGGTACACCCGGCGATCGTAATGTGACGGCCGTCTCTGATCGAAACACCCAGGGAGCCCCCGTTCTCGAACACGATGT
>JAKSCU010000430.1 GCA_022360435.1 Bacillota bacterium | reverse complement strand
TACGGCCTGGCCGTGGACCTGGGCACCACCACCGTGGTGGGTTACCTGGTGGACCTGTGTTCGGGGAAAATACTGGGCACCGCCGCTGATTACAATGGCCAGATCGGCTGTGGTGAAGATATTCTGACCAGAATTCACGCGGCCGGGGATACCGGGGGCGGCAAGCAATTGCAGCAGGCGGTTGTAAAAACCCTGAACGGTATCATTGCCCGGCTGGCTGCCGGTGAGCAAATAGAGGCCCGCAAAATATCCGCCGTAACAGTGGGAGCCAACACCACCATGGTTCACTTGTTGCTGGGCCTTGATCCTTCCCGCATATGCCGGGCGCCTTATATACCGTTGGTTAACCAGATAAGCGGCGTAAGGGCGGCTGAAATCGGCCTGGCGGTTAATCCCGAAGCGCCGCTGTACTGTTTGCCCGGGGTGGGCAGTTACGTCGGCGGCGATATAATCGGCGGCATCCTGGTGAGCGGCATGCACCGGAAACCGGAAGTGGCCCTGTTTGTCGATATCGGCACCAACGGGGAAATGGTGCTGGGCAACAGCGACTGGCTGGCCGCCTGTGCCGGGGCCGCCGGACCGGCCTTGGAGGGGGGAGTGGCCCGGCACGGTATGCGGGCCGAACCCGGCGCGGTGTACCGGGTGCGTATCGATCCGGCCAACGGCGGGGTGGATTATAAGACGGTGAATGGCCAAAAGGCGGTGGGCATATGCGGCTCCGGCCTGGTGGATTGCCTGGCGGAATTGTTTTTGGCGGGCATCATCGACCAGGCGGGCAAATTCTGGGACGGGCGGGAAGAATTCGTGGTGGTTCCGGCGTCCGAATCCGCAACCGGCGGGGACATTGCCTTCACTCAGACCGACATAAACAATATTATGCGCACCAAGGGCGCCGTCAACGCGGCGCTGGAGTTCCTGATGGAAAGCGTGGGCTGTGGTATGGACGATCTGGATGCTTTTTACGCCGCCGGAGCGTTCGGTCAGTTTCTGGACCTGGAATCGGCCATTACCATCGGCCTTTACCCGGACTTGCCCCGGGAGAAAATGGTCCGCTTGGGCAACAGCTCCGGCGAGGGGGCCAGGCTGGCTTTGATATCAAAACAGTGCCGTCGGGAAGCCAGGGAAATATTGCGTTCAATAACCTATCTAGAGCTTGTTGCCAGCGACGTTTTTATGAACAAGTTCGCGGGCAGTAAATTCCTGCCCCATACCAACCTGGATTACTACCCCACGGTAAAACAAAAGCTTGTCAGCCGGGGATTGGCGGCAAAGTAGTCAAATCACGGCAGGCTCCGAAAATAGAGCATTAATATGTAAACGGTTGCACAGAGGTTTATTCGCGGCATACAAACGCCGGGCGGTGCGTAAATTGGCCGAATATGCGTAAATATCCGCAAGGGGCTGAGTGGATGCAAAACTAATTTAATCAAAAGTTACAATGTCGGTTTTGATTACTTATTAAAGTTAAATTATTCAATTTCCACACATTGCTTCAAATGTTGCCTGGTTCGTTTTTTTTGGACGGCCATGTAATATACCTGAATAAAAAAGGTTTTTTCACCGGTTCCTCAGGCGTGATCCGGGCGCTTATGGCATTGTTGATGTCTTCCCACTGCACCAAAGTCATGTCGCTTTCACAATACGGACACAACCACTCTCCGGATGCCACTGCGCTATAGCTGTCTTGATTACACTCAGGACACCTTTTTTTAACCATCCTTAATTTCTCCTTTTAATTTAACCCCACAGGGGAGAGTAATAAGGCAACTAAAAACAGGCTTATTGTGCTATTGCCATCCTGATGTTATCTCCCGTCCCAGTTTAAAACAAAACCGGTCCGGCGAGCAAGCAGCCATTTGCAAATTTAAAACAATATCAGTCGTCAGCCGGCAAAAAAATATCGTCAACTGAAACGCCATAGTAATCGGCGATTTTCTTGGCCAATGACAACGAAGGCGTCCTGTCGCCCCTTTCAATGGCGCCCAACATTTGCGGCGTAATGCCCAGTTGTTGCGCAACCTTCGACCGGGAGTTTTTTCCCCGCAGCTTGATAAGCATTACCCTTTGACGCATGCTTACCACTCCTTTTTCGAAACAATATATTTTTTTCCAAGTTTATCATACAGAGACGTAATGTGTCTGTCAATACTGCCAGGAAACTTTTTGTTTCAACATATAGTCTAGAAACTAATTGTTTCTTATAATACTTCTGGGTGGTAAAAAGTGCTGCAAAACAATATATTTGGCCAGCGGCTGGCAGGATTGCGCAAAGAAAAAGACATCAGCCAGTACAAGCTGTCCGACATGCTCAGGTACTCCCGCGGCCAAATTGCCAATTATGAGCAGGGAAAACGCAAACCGGATTTTGACACGCTAATTAATTTTGCGGATTTTTTTGACGTCTCCATAGATTATCTGCTTGGGCGTACCAATATCCGCCAACCGGCATACAAAGTAGATATGCTCAACATATTTGAGGACCCGGAATGCCGGTTGACTGCCGGCGGGGTTCCCCTCAGTCAAGCGCAGCGTATTGCGGTATTGCGCGCGCTGGAAAACCCGGCCGCCCGTCCAGCGGTGTCCAAACCCCTTCTCGGCCCGATACACGCCGGCCTCCCCATCCTGGCCGAACAAAATCGGGCCGGGGAAATTGAGGTCCCAGCCTGCATGGAAGGCGATTTCGTCCTCCGGGTGGAAGACGAAAGCATGATTTACGCCGGCATCCAACCCGGAGACCTGGGCATTTTTAAAGAAAGCGCCGAGGCCCAAAACGGCCAAGTGGTGGCCGCCGGGGTGGAAGAAGCCACTTGGCGCGCGCACATCAGGTTTTTTATGCGAAAAAACGGCCGGGTTCTACTTCGCCCGGCAAATCCGGCTTACACAGACATCGAGTTTTGCCCCAAACATGGCGTGATAGGATTTATGGTGGGCCTGATCAAGCTGCAGGCGCCCGGCCTGAGAGACTGTCCGTACACGCACCAGTTTGACTTTTTTAACAACAAACAATGGATTGAGATTATCGAAACCGCCGGAGCTTATAATATAAAACCGGATAAAGTAAAGGCCATACTGGACATGCACTGGGAAATGCACAAAAAATAAAACCCGCGCCGGCGGTTGGCTTAGCGGCCCTCAATCTATACAAGGCACCTGTTTTTTGCATCATACCCTGCCGCACCGGCAGGGCGCCCCCATAGCCAAGCGCTTACATGCTCAGGGGAATAAGCGCGGCATTCATGGGTTTGGCCTATGGTTCGGATTATCCCGCCGGCATGCACGAGTTTACTTGCGTACAAACAAAGGGCATCGAGTGCGGGGATTTGTATGGGGAATTCGGGGTGACGAGAGCAGAATAAATTCTGTTACAACATGGCAATATATTATTTTCAGACTACCTTGCTGACGGCGGGGAGTCTTTTTTTATGCTTTTTGGGAAAGATACCTTGCCATGTATATGGCGGGAGCAAAGGAAGAGAGTGTTAAAAAGCGAGCTGAGGTAACTGATATGAGCGCGCTTTTTTAACTGTTGTCCGCTATTTTTTTTTAAGATGGAACCAAAGCAAAGGAGTTGACGTCAATTTTATAGAAGCGTCTACCTTAAATTGTTTTTTATCCATCAATTTAGAAGATTATTAGTGAGTTGTGTCAATGAACGCAACTTTAATTGCGGAAGGAGCCGGAGTATGAGCGCCATTTATTTTTTATCGGGGAGACAAGCGCCTATATGGAATCGCAAATATTGCGGGTGGGCGGCGGTGGCATTGTCCGTCCTTTTGTTGTGGTTTCTGTCGGTGTCGCCGGGGACGGCCGCAGCGGCTGAGGATAACGACGGCCCGGTGGAGATTGTGGCCGAATTGGGCTGGGAAGGTTGGGGAGCGTCGGGACGGCACGCACCCGCCGTGATTACAATTAAAAACACCGGCGGGAGGGATTTAAACGGGGTAATCGAAGCCTTGAACTATTACAGCTTCACACCGCCACCCCAGCCGGGTTCACCTCCCGGCACGGTGCCTCCCGCCAGGAATATTCCCGGGGTAGGTTATGGCCAAAAGATTTCGCTGCCTGCCGGAGGAGAAAAGAAACTGACGCTGTGGTTCCCGGTACACGGTCCCGGCAGCCGGGTGGACTTTGTTTTTCGAGCGGGTGACAATGAACTGGCCCGGAAAACCACCAAAATGCCCGGCGTCGCTTTGACAGGGCCACAACCAATGGCGGTGGGTGTGCTGGGTTCGGTGCCGCCGGCGCTGGAAAGGGTGCGACCGTTGATGCCCGACGGCGTATACCGGATGCCGCAGGTGCAGGAGCTTTCGGCGGACCTGTTTCCGCGCCGGGGTGAAGAACTGGATGCCTTCCCCACCATCCTGGTTACCGCCGCCGGCGCGTCTACCCTGGATGACAGACAGCGTCAGGCCCTGGCCGGGTGGGTGGAACTGGGCGGTCGGCTGCTGGTGGGCGGCGGCTTGAACATTGAGGACGCGCTGGCCGCTTTGCCGGACAACACGCTGGATATCGGCGTGGAAAGTATTCAAGACCAATCCCGGTGGCAGGCTGAGGCCGCCTGGCTGGAAACAACCTATTCCGGGGATGCCGGCGCTTCCGTGGCCGCCCTGCGGGGGGCCGGCCAGCCCTGGGGACCGGACGCTCATCCACTGGGCTTGCAGTTTCAGATGGGGACCGGCACGGTAACGGTGCTGCAATTTGACCCCAACCAGTCCCCCTGGCGGGCCGGCGCGCTGGGGGAAGCCCTATGGGCAAAGGTGATAGCTCCGGAAAAAGAAGAAAAAATGTACTGGCACATGTCCTGGGAACATCAAATCAGTAGACTGGCCGACCAGACCGATAACCTACCTGGGGATGTTTTTCCCGACTGGCGGTCGGTGGGTCTGTACCTGCTTATCTTTATAATTGTGTCCGGTCCGGTTACCTACTTTGTGCTGCGCCGGTTCCAGCGCCCGGAATACACCTGGCTGGCGGTGCCGCTGACAGCTTTGCTTTTTGTCGGCGGGGTTTACGCCTATATGATCCAGAGCGGCGGCAATGTGCTGGTAAACGTGACGCAGGTGGTGGACGGGCGGGAGTCCTCCAAAACGGCGGGCTACACCGCGGTGGGCTATTTTGCGCCTACCCGGGCCGATTTTAAAGCGGTGCTGGACGACCCCGAAATGGCGGTGCAAGTGCGGACCATGGGTGGACCGCCTTTGGAATTGATGAGCGAAGACAATGAGCCACAGTATCGCATCATTCGAGGTTCGGACCTGGAGGTGCTTTTCAGCGATATTTCCCAATGGAATATGCGAAATATATCTTTCCGCAACGACAGGTTGGCTGAAGAGGCCGGCGGTCTTACCGCCACGGTGGAGTTGCGGGGCAATAACGCCAAGGGGCTGGTGCGCAACGATACCGGTATGGATCTGGATTACGTGACCTTGTTCTGGGGTAACCGGTACAAGGTATTGGGCGACATGAAACCCGGCCAGGAGGAAACCGTGGACATGGAAATTACCGTGCCCCGGTATAATCCCCAGAAGGACTTCGGTCATAACACCCTGTGGCATGTGTTTCAATTCCCCGACGGTCCGCCGGCTTCTCCAAAACCCGGCGCCCATTATCGTCCACCCCAGGAGAGGTCGTTGACTGTGGAAGAACGGCGCCGGGTGAATCTGGCCGATAGTTGGATCCACTCGATCCGCCGGCACAGCCCGATAGAAGAGAGCGGCTGGCCCTTGACGGTGCTTGCTTGGAGCGACAGTCCCGCCGGTTTAAAGGGTATCAAGCAGTTACACCAGGCGCCCAGTTACCTGACATTGTTAGTGGAACAGCCGGAGATCCGGCTGACGGCGGGCAGCTTTACCATTCCGGCCGGGCTTGTTATACCCGAGGTTACCGATCACCAGGTACGGAGCATGGGAGGTAGTAGTAACCTGACCTCCATTGAAAGCGGTTTCCTGGTTTTAGCTTTTAAGCCGCAATTGGGGCAGGAAGTAAAAATCAACAATATAACCATTGGTTTGGATTGTTTTCCATACAAGTTGGTGAGAGGCGGCATGGGTTCGGCGTCGCCAAATCCCTCTCCGGTGCCGCCGGGGGTGTTTGAAGTTTACCATCCGGCCCGGGGTGTGTGGGTGGAAATGTCGGGTTCCCGGACCTTTGAATTGGATTCTGATTACGCCACCGCCGATGGTGAGGTGCGTGTTAAGATAACCGGCGGTAATACCGATCGGGGCGAGGGATTTTATTTCCTGCCTCCCACTATAGCTTACGGGGGTGAAAGCCAGTGATCAGCACCGGCGGCCTTGAAAAAAAATACGGTCGGGTGGCGGCCTTGCAAGGTCTGGACCTGGAAGTCCCGCAAGGGGCTGTTTACGGGTTCATCGGCCAGAACGGAGCCGGCAAAACAACCACTTTGCGCATCCTGGCCGGCTTGTTAATACCCGACGGGGGGTGGGCCAAGCTGGCCGGGCGGGATGTGCTGCGCGATCCCCGGGGTGTGCGGCAGGTGGTGGGCTATATGCCCGACTTTTTTGGCGTTTACGACGACCTGCGGGTGGGGGAGTACCTGCTGTTTTACGCCTCGGCGCACGGCATACGCGGAGACGCCGCCCATAATCTGCGGGACGACCTGCTGGAACTGGTGGAACTGGGCCACAAGCGGGAGGCCTTTGTGGACACCCTTTCCCGGGGCATGCAGCAGCGCCTGTGCCTGGCCCGGGCGCTAATCCACGACCCGGCGGTGTTGCTGCTGGACGAGCCGGCCAGCGGTCTGGACCCGCTGGCCCGGGTGGAAATAAGGGAGATACTCCGGGAACTCTGCCGGATGGGTAAAACCATTGTCATCAGCAGCCATATCCTTTCGGAGTTGGCCGACCTGTGCACCCATGTGGGCATGATTCGTGAGGGCCGGCTGCTGCGGCAGGGGCCGCTGAATGAAATGCTGGCCGGGGACCGGGTACGCAGATTTATAATGCGGTGCCATGGTTCGGAAGATGCCGCGGCGGAATTGATTGCAGGTTGGCCCGGCGCATCGGTTATCGGTAGTGTCCCCGGTCAGGTGGAGTTCAGCCTGACCGGGGGCGCTGCGGAAGTGGCGGCTCTGCTGCGGGAGATAGTGGACGCCGGAACAGAGGTAATCCATTATGCGCAAACGGAGCAGAGTTTGGAAGATACATTTATTCAATTGGCCCGGGAGGTGAACGGGGCGTGACAACTAACACCGGTAAAATGAAAAGCGGATTTTTGTCGGGGCTGCGCAACGGGCTGGCCCCCATGCTGGGCAAGGAATTGCGTTCCCGCACCAGAGGCTGGCGTTCCCCGGTACTGCTTACCGCGTATCTGGGACTGCTCAGCGCCGGGGCGGTGGGATTTATATGGCTGAACATGGCCCTCGGCAACAATATTTCCCCCCAGACGGGACTTTCTTTTTACGGTATTCTGGTTTTCGGGCTGGTGCTGTTGCTGTCGTTCATTGCGCCCGTGGTGGCGGCCGGCGCTATCAGCGGCGAGCGGGAACGGCGCACCTACGACCTGCTACTGGTTACCGGGGCCTCTTTATCCGGCATCGTGCTGGGCAAGTGGCTGGCCTCGGTGGCGTACTTGCTCTTCCTTGTTTTAGCGGCCCTGCCGCTTTTGGCGTTGGTGTTCCTATTCGGCGGCGTGCCGCCGGCCATCATGCTGATGGCGGTGCTGATTTGCCTTTTGACGGGACTGGGGTACGGGGCTCTGGGCCTTTGCCTGTCGGCCGTTTTAAAACGCAGCCAGGCCGCCACCATCGTGTCGCTGGTGCTGGTTTTCCTGCTTATATTCGGCTCGCCCGTTGTGGCCGGAATTGTGGCCAGCAATAACAACCAAGATGGGCGGTATCATGGGAATTATTACGAGGCCGAGGCGCAG
>JAKSCU010000103.1 GCA_022360435.1 Bacillota bacterium | reverse complement strand
GGGACAACGCTGGTGCTCTCGGCGGATAACTGGAATTACTCTAGCAAAAGTTCGGCTTGGCGGCCCTACTGCATTTGCGCAGAGCGGCTCTGCTTTCCTGAACAGGGGGCTTTGAGCCTGCCCGCCCTTGAGCACGCTCTCAAAGCTAACTGATCGAAGCGGTCTCGGCGCTCCGATTCTTGGCTGAGCTGCAACTTAGCGGTCGACCAGCGTCGCGGCTTCGGCGGCGGTGGACGGCAGCACTTCGGTTTCGAAGCGGTCTTCCGGCGGGGCGAAGCGGCTGTCGATCGCCTCCTCGCTCGGAAGGGGATCACGCCTGTCGCTGACCACAAGCAGGCGTTCCGCGCCGTAGTGCCGGGCCAGCCAGAGGGCCAAGGTGGCGGCTGTCGTATCGGGGCGCTCGGCGATCTCCGGCCGGCCCAGGGTCATGGCCACCGGCAGCCAGACGGGGATGCGCTCCTCTTCCAGCGCGTGAGTCAGGGCGCTCTCGCTATCGCAGGGCACGAAGAGCGGGTCGGCGGCGGCCAAAGCACGAGCTGACTGCTCCATGGCAATGAGCCGCAGGTGATGGGCCGTCGCCGCGTCGAGGGCGCGCGCATCGTCGAGCGGTGCGCCGTAGCGGCCAGCATCGACCATCAGCACGACACGGCCTGGGTGCTCGGCGGCTCGTGCCAGCCATGTAGCGCGATAGTCCCCTTCCAGCGTCTCGTCGTCGAGGCAGAGGATGGTGATAGGATGCTTGGGCCGGGGCCGGGCAGCGCGGGCGAAGAAGCCGGGCAGGGGATAGACAGAGGGGTCGGCGCTCTCCCGCCGGCGGCGCCGGATCTCCACGCCGACGCTTTCCGTCTGCGCATGAATGTCGAGCTTCTCCACCGCCACCTGCACGGCCGCGACGTTGGGGTGCGCGAAGCAAAGCTCGGCGACGCGCTCGGCCAAGGTTTCGACCAGATTGATGTGCTCGCCCTCGGCCAGGGCCTTCACGCCGCTGATGATCTCGTCATAGGAGAGCACCTTGGCGATGTCGTCGTCGGCCTCGCTCCCGTCGACTTCCAGCACCAGGTTGAGGCGGATGCGCTGCGGCCGCAGGCGCTCCTGCTCGTAGACTCCGATGCGAAAGCGCAGCACCAGATCGCGGATGACG
>JAKSCU010000431.1 GCA_022360435.1 Bacillota bacterium | reverse complement strand
GCACGCAGAGGGAACTGAACAAGTGCGCTTTTTTTATTAATTTTTGTTACCAGATACCCAGGGTGCGCCACCATAACCAGGCCAGTCCGATTATGGAAAGTAGCAGGGTCAATATAAAAAGAAGGCTGCCGGCCTTCAAAAAGTCCGAGGGTTTCAAGAAGCCGGGGCCATAAACGATGGCGTTGGCCGGGGTGGCGATGACCAGCAAGTAAGAAAAAGCCGAGCCCAGAGAAGTGGCTACTCCCACTGCCAGGGGCGAAGTTTGGGTTAACTCGGCCACTTTTAAAAAGACAGGTCCCAGCATGGCCACCGTTGGGCCGTCGGACATGGTGTTGGTTACCAGGGCGGTGATGGTGGTGGTTGCCGCCAATAACGGCAGACCTTTGGTAACCTCGAAGGCGGCGGCGGTGGCCAGGAGTTGTTTGGCCAGCCAGGTGGCGGCCCCTGTTGATACCAGCATTTTGCCCATGGAAATGGCTCCGGCATAAAGTACCACCACGCCCCATTGCGTTTTTCCTTGTAGGTAGTTCCAGTCCACCAGGCGAAAAACCGTGGCCAGGATAACCCCGGTCATGGCGATGGTGCCCACCCCAAAATGGCGGCTGAATAATATCCACCCCAAAACCACTCCCAAAAAAATTGCCAGGGCCAATCTGGCTTTGTTGGTCATGGGGCCGTCGGAGTTAAGTTCTTGCTGAATCCTTTCCACCACTTCCTTTAAATCGTTAACCTCGGGTTTGAACAGCTTTAACAGCCAGTAGGAGACCAAGGGGATCATTACCAGGGTGAGCGGCAAAACCATAAGCATCCATTGCCCGTAGCTTACGTATATGCCGATGCTGTTTAAAAAACTGAGCATGAGGGCATTGCGCGCACCGCCGGAAGGAGTGCTCATGCCCCCGATTATAACCCCGTACGCGATGGCCAGCATCATTAATTTACCGAGATTGGGCACTCTTTTAATGCCTCCGCTTAACGCAACAATGCCCACGCCAATGGGAAACATCATGGTGACGGTGGCGTGTTCGGTGATGAAAGCGGCGCTCAAGGCGCATAAGGTCACCAGGCCCAGGACAACCCGTTCAATGCGGGTGCCTGATATTCTCAGTATATACAGGGCCACTTTGTTGTGTATGTTGTATTTTACCAGCATGGCGCCCAGCATCAGCACGCCCATGATGAATACTACGGCATCGTCCATGAATGTGAGGGGAACAGCTTGGAAACTGTTAATTCCCATGACGACCTGGTACGCGCCGATAATCATCGCGGTCACCGGCAAGGGGACTGCTTCGGTCAAAAAGCAGATTACAACAAAAACCCAAAGGCCGATGGCATTTTTGCCTTCCTGGGAGAGCCCCTGGGGCGTGGGCATGCTGTAAACAATAACAAACAGCAATATCCCCAGTAGAAGCCACTTTTTTTCTTTCAGGAAATCTACCCGGCGCCACCACCGTTTTTCACGTTCCGGCGGCACAACCGGGCCGGACGGCTCCATTCCCTTGTCGGTTTTTTTATAATCCCGGAGGTTGAAAATATTATTATTGTCCAAATTAACCCACCCGCCTGGCGCCGGTCGCGAAATAGCCAAATGTAATTAATACCTTTATATTTTACTTTAAATCCGTGCAAAAGACACTGGTTATGAAATCCGGTAAAAACCGAGCAGGCAGAACAAAATTAATGACAACAACATTATATAAGCGTGATTTATTTCGTTGGAAATAAAGAATTTATTTGTACCGTACCGCAGAAAATAGTAATGACAAATAAGGCCGGTTTGATATAATAAATTAGGAAAAATATTTCAGAAAATTT
>JAKSCU010000418.1 GCA_022360435.1 Bacillota bacterium | reverse complement strand
CGGAGCGGGCACGTTCAACCCCGCTACTTTTCTGCGAGTGCTGGGACCGGAACCCTACAACGCCGCCTATGTCGAACCTTCGCGGCGCCCCACCGACGGGCGCTACGGCGAGAACCCCAACCGCCTCCAGCACTATTACCAGTACCAGGTTATTTTGAAGCCCTCGCCGGACGATGTGCTGGAGGTTTACCTGGACAGCCTGCGGGCTATCGGCATCGACCCGCTCAAGCACGACATCCGGTTCGTGGAGGACAATTGGGAAGCCCCCACCCTGGGCGCCTGGGGGCTGGGTTGGGAGGTCTGGCTGGACGGCATGGAAATTACCCAGTTTACTTACTTCCAGCAATGCGGCGGTCTCGACTGCCGGCCGGTGTGCGCCGAGATTACCTACGGGCTGGAGCGGCTGGCCATGTATATCCAGGAAAAGGACAGCGTATTCGATATTCAATGGGTGCAAGACATCTCCTACGGCGATGTGCACCACCGGGGCGAGGTGGAGTATTCGCATTATAATTTCAACCAGGCCGATGCCGGCATGCTGTTTAAACTGTTTGAAATGTACGAGCGGGAAGCCATCCGGATAGCCGAAAAAGGCCTGGTGCTGCCGGCTTACGATTACGTGCTGAAATGCTCGCATACATTTAATTTGCTGGATGCCCGGGGCGCCATCAGCGTGACCGAGCGAACCGGATTTATCCACCGGGTGCGCAACATGGCCCGGCTGTGCGCGGAAAAATACGTGGCCCAGCGGGAAGAAATGGGCTACCCCCTGCTAAAAAAGGAAAGGGGACACACCTCCAGCCGGGGAATGTCCCCAATTAAGGAGGGCGCCTAAATTATGGCCAGGGACTTTTTGTTGGAAATAGGCGTTGAAGAACTGCCGGCCCGCTTTTTGTTGCCGGCTCTGGAACAACTGCGGGAGCTTGCCCGAGCCGCGCTAAAGGAAAACAGGCTGAAGCACGGTGAAATTATCACCTGCGGCACCCCCCGCCGGATCACTGTTTTGGTGCGGGAAACAGCGGATAAGCAAGATTCGCTGGCCCGGGAGATCAAGGGTCCGGCGGTTAAAGTGGCTTTTAACGCCGAAGGCAAACCCACCCGGGCCGCCGCCGGTTTTGCGAGGAGCAACGGGGTGGCGGTGGAGGACTTGGTGCGCAAGTCTGTGGGTCCGGTGGAATATGTTTTTGCGGTTAAAAAAGAAGAGGGTCGTTCCGCCGCCGAAATACTCCCCGCCGTTGCCCCGTCGCTGGTAACCGGCCTGCATTTCGCCAAACCCATGCGCTGGGGCAGCCTGGAAGTGCGTTTCGCCCGGCCCATCCGCTGGCTGTTGTGCCTGTACGGGGACGACGTGATTAGTTTTGCATTGGCCGGTTTGCAGTCGGGCCGCCATACTTACGGGCACCGTTTCCTTAGCGCCGGCAGGCTGGAAGTGACCGGAGCCCGCACATATTTAGACGTGATGCGAAAGGCCGGCGTTACGGTCGATGTTGACGAGCGCCGGGAGGAAATCCGGCGGCAGGTGGTGGCAGCCGCCGAAAAAGAAGGTGGGCGGGCGGAAATTGACCCGGAACTGCTGGACGAAGTCACCAACCTGGTTGAGTTGCCCACCGCCCTGTGCGGTAGTTTTGACGAAGAATTTTTACAGATGCCCGAAGAAGTATTGATTACCCCCATGCGCGAGCACCAGCGCTATTTCCCGGTACGCGGCAAAGACGGCGGGCTGCTGGCCCGGTTTATAGCCGTCAGCAACGGCGGCGCAGGCAACATTGACACAGTCCGGGCGGGCAACGAAAAGGTGTTGCGGGCTAGGTTGTCCGACGCTGCTTTCTTTTGGCAGGAGGACCTTAAGAACCCGCTGGAGCAAAAAGTTGACGGCCTGAAAAAAGTTGTCTTCCAGGAAAGTCTGGGCACCATATACGAAAAAGTGCAACGCATTGCCGTCCTGGCCGACTTCCTGGCCGGGCGCCTAAACGCCGGGGAGACCGACAGGGAGTGTGCCCTGCGGGCGGCGCGGCTGTCCAAGGCCGACCTACTTACCAACATGGTCTACGAATTCCCGGAACTGCAGGGCATCATGGGGCGGGAGTACGCCCTGCGCTCCGGGGAATCCGCCGGGGTGGCCCTGGCCGTATACGAACACTACCTGCCCCGGTTTGCCGGTGACGCTCTGCCCGCCAGCTTGCCAGGCCGGATGCTTAGTATTGCGGACAAAACCGACACCCTGGCGGGCTGTTTCGGTATGGGCATCCAGCCCACCGGCTCCCAGGACCCCTACGCTTTACGGCGCCAAGCCCTGGGTATTTGCCATATTATCATTGAGGGCGGTTTGGTGCTTTCCCTGGCGGAAGTTATTGAGCAGGCTTACAACGGCTACGCCGGCCGGGTGGAGATGAAACTGCCCCCGGACAAGGTAAAGACCGAACTGGAGGATTTTTTCAAGCAGCGCCTCCGGGGCCTGTTCATTGACCGTGGCCTGCCTTATGACACGGTGGACGCCGTTCTTTCCGCCGGGATAAACGACATATCCGGCGCCTGGCTGCGGGGCCGGGCCCTGCAGCAGTTCCGCGCCGAGCCGGCTTTCGACGCGCTGCTCACCGCTTTCACCCGGGCGCACAACTTGGGTAAAAAAGCCGCGCGTGACCGGGTGGATCCGGCGCTGTTTGAAACCGACGCCGAAAGAGAACTTTACAGCGCCTTACAGACGGCGTCCGCGGCTGCCGAAGCCGACCTGTCCAACCGGGACTACGCCCGGGCGCTGGCGCAGGTGGCCAAATTGCGCCGGCCGGTGGACGGCTTTTTCGACCATGTTATGGTCATGGTGGAAGACCCGCAGGTGCGGGAAAACCGCCTGGCGATGCTCAAACAAATCGCCGGCCTGGCCGGTCGCATAGCCGATTTAAGTAAAATAGTGCAGCCGGGTAAATAGATTATTAAAATATTTTTTACACCATGAAGGAAATTTAAAGCCGGTATGTAATATATTATTTATATGTATAAACGATATTAGTATGGCATAATTGCTCTTTAAGGGGCGATGATATGCAGCTTACCAAGCGACAGGAGCAAATCCTGGACATTGTAAAAAACGCCGGCCCCATTACCGGTGAACAGATTGCCGAGCGGCTTAACCTGACCAGGGCCACCCTGCGTCCGGACATGGCCATATTAACCATGTCCGGTATGCTGGAGGCCCGCCCCCGGGTGGGCTATTTTTACAGCGGCAAGAAACCGGGGCGGATGCTGGCCGACAAACTGCACCGGGTCCTGGTGGGGGAAATTAAATCGGTGCCGGTGGTGGTGCCCGAGAAGTGCACGGTTTACGACGCCGTGGTGACCCTGTTCATAGAAGACGTGGGCACCCTGTTCGCTGTTCGGGACGGGGGGTATCTGGAGGGGGTTATATCCCGCAAAGACCTGCTGAAAATCACCCTGGGCGGGCAGGATATCCAAAAGCTGCCCGTTGGGGTGATTATGACCAGGATGCCCAATGTCGTGTACATAGAACCGGAAGACTCGGTGTGGGAAGCCGCCAGGCGGATGATAAGCCACGAGGTGGACGCGCTGCCGGTGGTAAGACCGTCAGGCAAAGGAAACGGCGGCACCCAGAACTTTGAAGTGGTGGGGCGGATTAGTAAGACCAACATTACCAGGCTGTTTGTGGAACTGGGCGAAGGCAATATTTAAGGGGGATATAAGGGGGCGGTTTTTATTTCCGCAGAGAGCAACAAATTAAACCGGGTAGTATACATTATTTCCGACTCCATCGGAGAAACGGCCGAACTGGTGGTGCGCGCCGCCGCCAGCCAGTTCAATGGCGAAGGTGTGGAGATACAGCGGGTGCCCTACGTTAACGACGCGTCGGAGATCCCGGAAATTGTCGAAGAAGCCGCCGGGGTCAACAGTGTGATTGCATATACGCTGGTGCTGCCTGAGTTGAAAAAAACCCTGATCAAGCAAGCTGAAAAACACGGCATAGTTACCGTCGATATCATGGGTCCGGTGCTGGAGGCACTGACCAGCCTGGAGGGGTATCCGCCAAAGCTGGAACCGGGTTTGGTGCGTAAAACCGATCAGGAATATTTCAGCAAAGTGGAAGCCATCGAGTTTGCCGTCAAGTACGATGACGGCAAAGACCCCCGCGGCATCACCAGGGCCGATTTAGTGGTGATTGGCGTCAGCCGCACCTCCAAAACGCCGCTGTGTATGTATCTGGCGCACCGGCGTATCAAGGCGGCCAATGTGCCGCTGGTGCCCGAGGTGGCTCCGCCCGAGGAAATTTACAGCCTGCCGTCCCACCGGCTGATTGGGCTGACCATCCGGCCCAGCCTGTTGAACGGTATCCGCCGGGAACGGCTCAAGTCGCTGGGGCTTACCTCCAGCGCCGATTACGCCAGTATGGAGCGCATCCTGAAGGAACTGGAATATGCTGAAGACATTATGAAAAAAGCAGGTTGTTCCATTATAGACGTCTCCAACAAAGCTGTGGAAGAAACCGCCAGCAGGGTACTGGAAATATATTACAGGGGGCAGAGGTATGGTAAGTAAGAAGTGGGTTTATACATTTGCGGAGGGCCGGGCCGACATGAGGGATTTACTGGGCGGCAAGGGCGCCAACTTGGCCGAAATGACCAACATCGGACTGCCGGTCCCACCCGGTATCATAGTTACCACCGAGGCCTGTGTCCAGTTTTATGGCGAGAACAAGCAGTTTCCGCCCGGTATGGAAGACCAGGTGCGGGACAAGATACTGCTCCTGGAGGAAAAAGCAGGCAAACGGTTCGGTGACCCGCAAAACCCGCTGCTGGTCAGCGTGCGCTCGGGGGCCGTTGTTTCCATGCCCGGTATGATGGATACCGTTTTGAACCTGGGCTTGAATGATGAAACCGTGCAGGGACTGGCCAGGGCGTCGGGTGATGCCCGGTTCGCCATGGACTGCTACCGCCGTTTTCTGAACATGTTCGGCGACGTGGTACTGGGTATCGGCCATGAGAAATACGAGCGTATTCTCAGCATGCACAAGGAAAAAGCCGGTGTCCAAGACGACAACCAGTTAACTGCCGGGCAGTGGCAGGCCGTGGTTGAAGAATACAAAAAGCTGATTCAGCGGGAAACCGGGCAGCCTTTTCCCCAGGATCCTTTGGAACAGCTCTTCAAAGCGATTTACGCCGTTTTTAACTCCTGGAACAGCGACCGGGCCATCGTTTACCGCAAGGTGAACAAAATTCCCGACGACCTGGGAACGGCGGTGAACATCCAGGTGATGGTGTTCGGCAACCTGGGCAACGACTGTGGCACCGGAGTGGCTTTTACCCGGGATCCGGCAACCGGCGCCCGGGAGCTTTACGGCGAGTATCTGATTAACGCCCAGGGGGAGGACGTGGTGGCCGGCATTCGCACGCCCTGGCCCATCGCCACTTTGAAAGAGGAAATGCCTGCGGTATACGGCGAGTTTGATAACATATGCGGCCTGTTGGAAAAACACTATCGCAATATGCAGGATATTGAGTTTACCATTGAAAGGAGCAAGCTGTTCATCCTGCAGACCCGCAACGGCAAGCGCACCGCCCAGGCCGCCATGAAGATAGCTGTGGATATGGTCAATGAAGGTCTGATTAACCGGGAGGAGGCCGTCATGCGGGTAGAGCCGGCCCACCTGGATCACCTGCTGCACCGGCGCATTGATCCCAACGCCAAATTGGATGTAATTGCCAAGGGCTTGCCCGCTTCGCCCGGCGCCGCCGGAGGCCGGGTGGTATTCAGCGCCGACGAGGCCGAAAAGCTGGATCAGGAAGGCCATAAGGTAATTCTGGTGCGCACCGAAACCACCCCGGACGATATTCACGGCATCGTGGCGGCTCAGGGCATCCTGACCTCCCGGGGCGGTATGACCAGCCACGCCGCCGTGGTGGCCCGCGGTATGGGCAAACCCTGCGTGTGCGGTTGTGAAGCCATCCGCATTGATTATGATGCCGAGCGGTTTATGGTACAGGACCTGGTGGTGGAAAAAGGTGACATAATCTCCATCGACGGCGCCGCCGGCCAGGTGATTAGGGGTGAAGTGCCCATGATTGACCCCGAGTTGGGCAACGAGTTCCTGCAACTGCTGGAATGGGCCGATGAGATTCGCACCCTGGGTGTGCGCACCAACGCGGATACCCCCGAGGACGCCGCCAAAGCCAGGGAATTCGGGGCTGAGGGTATCGGCTTGACTCGGACCGAGCATATGTTTATGGCCCAGCAGCGCTTGCCCATAGTGCAGGACATGATTTTGGCCGCCACCGACGAGGAAAGGGAAATCGCTCTGGGCAAACTGCTGCCCATGCAGGAGGAAGACTTTTACGGTATCTTCA
Organism: Bacillota bacterium; assembly: GCA_022360435.1. Lineage (GTDB taxonomy): Bacteria > Bacillota > Desulfotomaculia > Desulfotomaculales > Desulfallaceae > BRH-c8a. The sequence continues at coordinate 6,303 of JAKSCU010000418.1, read as the reverse complement.
AAGCCATGGAAAACCTGCCGGTCACCATTCGCTTGCTGGACCCGCCGCTGCACGAGTTCTTGCCCAACGCCGAAGAGTTGATGGTGGAAATTACCCGGCTCAGGCTCACCGGCGGCGACGACCGGCAGTTGCGGGAGAAGGAGGAAATGCTCAAGCAAGTCCGGTCGCTTTCCGAGTTCAACCCCATGCTGGGTCACCGCGGCTGCCGGTTGGGTATCACTTTCCCCGCCGTTTACGCCATGCAGGCCAGGGCCATATTCCAGGCTGTGGCGCGACTGGTGAAAGAGGGCTGCCGGGTGATTCCCGAGGTGGAGATACCGCTGGTCATCGAGGTCAAGGAACTGGCCTACCTGCGCCGGCTGGTTGATCAGACGGCTGACAGCGTGATGAAGGAAACCGGGGTGGAATTCCAATACACCGTGGGCACCATGATTGAAGTGCCCCGGGCGTCGCTGTTGGCCGGCGAGATTGCCGCCGAGGCCGAATTTTTCTCCTTCGGCACCAACGACCTGACCCAGACCGTCTTTGGCTTCAGCCGTGACGATGCCGAGGGCAAGTTCCTGCAGCACTATATTGAAAAGAAAATTTTAACCGAAAATCCCTTCGCGGTATTGGACCGCAAGGGCGTCGGCAAGTTGATGGAAATTACGGTGGAGCAGGGCCGCGGCGTCAAGCCCGATCTTCTCATCGGCATCTGCGGGGAGCATGGTGGGGAACCATCCTCCATTGAATTTTGCCACCTAATCGGGCTGGATTACGTGAGTTGCTCACCCTTCCGGGTACCCATCGCTCGCCTGGCCGCCGCCCAGGCCAGAGTCAAAAACAGCTAGCAAGTCAAATAAAGCGTTAAAAAGCGCGCGGCCGGGGGAACCCCCGATTGGCGCGCTTTTTTTGTACTTTAAGAAAGTATACCTTGCCATATATATGGCAAGGGCAGAGGAAAAAAGTATTAAAAATTTATTAATAAAAAGGGAATTAGGAAAAGAATATAGAAGTAATTATTCCTTAAAAATGGAAAAATAAACGCCGTCAGGTCATATAGTAAAACAAACCGTTTATTGAATAGGTTTTTGGAATATGAAAGGCCGCATAAGGTAAAATTGTATTTGCTGGCGCCTTTCTTGAGGGAGAGTGATTGTAAAATGTTGATTGTTGCCATAAACGGCAGTCCGAACCCGAAGGGCAATACAGCCTTCATGCTGAGGACCGCCCTGGAGGAGATGGCCGCCGCCGGTGTCGACGGGCATTTCATGCAGGTTTCGGAGTTGTTGGCCAGCGCCAAACTGCCGTACTGCGGGGCTTGTTCCAACCCCTGCGGGGGGCATTGTTTTAAAGGTACGGCTTTGGAGGATGCTTTTGGCCTGCTGCGCCGCTGTGACGGCATTATCATGGGCAGCCCGGTGTATTTCTGTACCGTATCCGCCCAGCTGAAATCTTTTTGGGATAAAACCAGGTCCCTGCGTCGGGACAAGGCGCTGATTAACGTGGTCGGCGGCACGCTGACCGTGGCCGCCGCTCGGTTCGGCGGGCAGGAAACCACCCTGAGCGCCATGCAGGACATGATGCTCTGCCAGGGTATGTTGGTGGTGGGCGACGGTTTCATTGAAGACGACGCCGGTCACCAGGGCGCCTGTGCCCGGCAGCCCTCCAATGAAGATCAAAACGGGATAACGCGTACCCGGGTGCTGACCCGGCGGGTTTTACAGGTGGCAAGGGCCACAGTGGAGTTGCGTGCTCATCGGACTTGAAAATCGAGTCTTCTGAACGCCCCGCCGGTTGCCTGAACTGGGGGGGTTAATTGTTTGACGTCTTAACCTTACGGGGGTGTTGCGTCCAGTGGATTACCGCAGGCAAACCGAACAAATGGAAGAAGAATACCTGGCCCGGTATGCCGCGCGCAGCAGTCGTACCGCTGGTCGGCAATATTTCGAAGAGCCTTGCCTGGTGCGTACGGAATTTCAGCGCGACCGGGACCGGATTATTCACTCCAAGGCCTTCCGCCGCCTGAAGCATAAAACTCAGGTATTTATTATTCCCGCGGGGGACCACTACCGCACTCGACTGACTCACACCCTGGAAGTGGCTCAAATTAGCCGGACGGTGGCCCGGGCGTTGCGGTTGAACGAAGATTTGACCGAGGCCATCGCTTTGGGGCACGACCTGGGACATACCCCCTTCGGTCACGCCGGTGAAAGCGCGCTGGCCGAGGTTATGCCGGGCGGTTTCAAGCATAACCGGCAGAGCCTGCGGGTGGTGGAGGAACTGGAAAGCGAGCGGGGACTCAACTTAACCGCCGAAGTCCGGGACGGCATACTTAATCACACCGGGCCGGTCACTCCTTCGACACTGGAGGGTCAGATAGTCAAAATCGCCGACCGGGTGGCTTATATCAACCACGACATAGACGACGCCATCAGGGGCGGAATCCTCAAAGAGGACGATTTGCCGCCGCGCTGCCTGGAAATTTTGGGCCGGGAACACCGCACCCGGATCAACAGCATGGTCATGGACTTGATTGAAAACAGCCGCGACAAGCCCGCCATAAGCATGAGCGGCCCGGTGTGGGAAATAACCGATGGATTGAGGTCCTTTCTGTTCCAAAACGTGTACATCGACTCGGAAGCCAAGCGGGAAGAAAGCAAGGCCCGGCATGTGGTGCAATACCTGTACGCATATTGGACCGCGCACCCGCACATGCTGCCTCCGGAGTATATGGGGCGGACGGAAGCCCTGGGGGTCCAGCGGGCGGTTTGCGATTACATCGCCGGCATGACCGACCGCTATGCCATCGCTCGTTTCAAGGCCCTGTTCATACCCAGTTCTTTTGCCATACCCGAGGAAGACGGGTAAAGTAAAATATGTCGAATACGGCAGGAAAAATTGATAGTAACAGCGAATAAATTATCAAGCAGGTATTTGAAAAGAGGCATGACAAATTAAAATATCCGGAAGGGGATTCCATTCGGCCGGAGAAATTTTCAAAACAGTGATTTAGCCGGGTGGTGATACTGTGGGGGGATTCATACCCGAAGAAATTCTTGAAAACGTAAGGCTGCGGGCGGATATAGTGCAGGTAATCTCCGATTATGTGCCCCTACAGAAAAAAGGTAAAAACCATGTGGGCAACTGCCCCTTCCACCAGGAAACCGCCCCGTCCTTTACGGTTACGCCTGAAAAACAAATGTTTTACTGTTTTGGATGCCATGTCGGGGGAAATGTATTTAAATTTATTATGCTGCAGCATAATGTCGCTTTCCCCGAAGCCGTGAAAATGCTGGGCGATCGGTTCGGGGTGGCGGTGCCCGACAGTTATAGCCCCCAGGTGAAGGAAAGGCTGCGCCGGGAGGAAAAAGCCTGGAAAATAAACGCCTTGGCCCGGGATTACTTTCATTACACTCTGGTTAAGCGCCCGGAAGGGACGCCTGCCAAGGACTACCTGGCTAAGCGCGGCATTCCCCCGGAAGTGGCGGGCGATTTTAAATTGGGTTTCGCCCCGGCTGGTTGGGATGAATTGTTAAGGTTTATGCGGGGCAAAAATATAAGCTCAAGCGACCTGCTGGAAGTTGGCCTGGCGGTAAGCGGAGACCGGACGGTTTACGACCGATTTCGTTCCCGGTTGATGTTTCCCATTACCGACGCCTTGGGCCGGGTGGCGGGATTCGGCGGTCGGGTGTTGGGTGACGGAATGCCCAAGTACCTAAACACACCGGAAACCGATTTTTTCAGTAAAGGTAAAGTACTATACGGATTGGATAAAGCCGGGCGGTATATCCGCGAGGCGGGTCACGTAATCATTACCGAAGGTTACATGGACACCATAGCGGCGCACCAATTTGGTGTCTCCAATACCGTGGCCTCGCTGGGCACCAGTTTAACCCGTGAGCACGGCCGGTTACTGATGAATTACGCCAGGGAAGTGATTATCGCCTTTGACGCAGACGCCGCCGGTGTGGCTGCGGCGGTGCGTGGTTTGGAAATACTGCAGGAACTGGGCTGCCGGGTGCGGGTGATTACCCTTCCCCGGGGCAATGACCCCGACCAATTCCTGCACGAGCAGGGCGCCGCGGAGTTTCAGCGTCAGGTTGAGCAGGCCGAGCCGTTGGTGGAGTTCCGGTTGCGAAAGGCAGCCGAGAAATACGGCAACAATGCTTACAGCAAAGAAGCCGTACTGGGAGAGATGCTCCCCGTGCTGGATGCTATGCAAAGCGAAGTGGAAAAAAGCGAAGCCGTGAAATTGGTGGCTTCCAGGCTGTATATTAATTATCACGCCTTAGTCGAAGAATGCAGGAGATTTTCCAGCCAACAGCGAAAAAAAAGAGCAGAATCGGATAATATTACTAATAATAAGCATAATATTATTAGTAAAAAAAGGGATGATTTTGGGGAAAGGGCCGAGTTGGGCCTGTTGAAACTGATGCTGGAGGATGAAGACAGGATTGATTCCATATCAACGGCGCTGCCGGGTAACTTTTTCAAGAACCCTTTTTGCCGAGGAGTGTATGATAAAATATTGCAGTTGAAACAACAGGGTTCCGTGCACTCATCTGTTCTGTTTGACTATTTGGAAGAAGAAAATCAACCAAAACTTGGCGCTTTGTTAATGGAACCGGTGCCCGGCGACAACCTTGACAACATAATGGCGGGATATATATCCGCTATCAAAAGGCGGCAGCGTATGGAACAATGCTTGGAATTGCAGGCCGCATTGGTTGAAGCGGAGAAAACGGGGAATTTTACGGAAGAGCAACGCATTCTGAGCAAATTACACTCATTAAACACGCTGTTGAAAGGAGGGAAATCCAGTTATGAGGGAAGGCCACAATAAAAGTGATCTCATCAAGGACGTTAAAGATTTAATAGAAAAGGGTAGAAAACAGGGCGTCCTGACCTATAACGAAGTTATGGACGGCTTGCAGGGCGTGGAGCTCACCCCGGAACAAATTGATGAGATATATGAAAAACTGGCCGGGTTGGGTATAGAAGTGATTCCTGAAGCCCAAGATATGGATGATGTCAACGGCGCTTCCCTGGAAGAAGGAAGCACCGAAGATGTTGATTTGACCGTGCCCGAGGGTGTTGGCATAGATGACCCGGTGCGCATGTATCTGAAAGAAATAGGGCGCGTATCCCTCCTTACGCCGGAACAAGAAGTGGAACTGGCCAAGCGGATGGAACAGGGAGACGAAGAAGCCAAACGCCGCCTGGCCGAGGCCAACCTGCGCCTGGTGGTGAGCATTGCCAAGCGTTACGTGGGTCGGGGTATGCTTTTCCTGGACCTGATCCAGGAGGGCAACTTGGGTTTAATCAAGGCAGTGGAGAAATTTGATTACCGCAAGGGCTACAAGTTCAGCACATATGCTACTTGGTGGATTCGCCAAGCCATCACCAGGGCTATTGCCGATCAGGCCAGGACCATTCGCATCCCGGTGCACATGGTGGAAACCATCAACAAGCTGATTCGGGTCAGCAGGCAGTTGCTGCAGGAACTTGGCCGCGATCCTGTGCCAGAAGAAATTGCCAATGAAATGGGCATTTCCGAAGACAAGGTACGGGAGATACTAAAAATTGCCCAGGAACCTGTATCGTTGGAAACTCCCATCGGCGAAGAAGAGGATTCCCACCTGGGCGATTTCATTGAGGATCACGATGCCCGGGCGCCGGCTGAGGAGGCTTCCTTCACCCTGTTGCGGGAGCAGTTGGACGAAGTGTTGGAAACCCTGACCGACCGGGAGCAAAAAGTGTTGCGCCTGCGTTTCGGCCTGGACGATGGCCGGGCCCGGACCTTGGAGGAAGTGGGCCAGAGATTTGGCGTCACCCGGGAGCGAATTCGGCAAATTGAAGCAAAGACGCTCCGCAAACTACGCCATCCCAGCCGCAGCAAAAAGTTAAAGGACTACCTGGATTGACAAAATTTAATCCGCCGCGCTGTATTGACCATGGGGGTAAACGTATTGTATAATTACTGTTGCAGCGTTCCTCGATAGCTCAACGGTAGAGCATCCGGCTGTTAACCGGAGGGTTGCTGGTTCGAATCCAGCTCGGGGAGCCAAACCCCCGGGCCCATAGCTCAACGGTAGAGCATCCGGCTCATAACCGGCTGGTTCTAGGTTCGAATCCTAGTGGGCCCACCATTCATTAGGTAAAAAAACAGCATTAAGGGATTTTAAGCCCGAACTTCACCCTTAAAATTTTACCCTTCAAAAAGGCCCCATGGTCAAGTGGCCTAAGACACCGCCCTTTCACGGCGGTAACCCGGGTTCGAATCCCGGTGGGGTCACCACAAAAAGCATCTTTCCTTATAAT
>JAKSCU010000140.1 GCA_022360435.1 Bacillota bacterium | reverse complement strand
GCCGCCAATTTTCTGAACTGTCGGTCTTTTTGTGTTTCAAAAACAGATTCCTGGATAATGTCGGCTATATGACGGCCAAGGGATAAAGCTTTATTCAACATATATCCGGCGGTATCGGGGTCGGTGCCGAATATGCCGATTTCCATGGTGCCCACCGGGTCATCGGCTTGCAAAATTACAGGTATTGCAATATACGCCGCCGGTTTAAACGGTTTCAGCAGCTTGTCGCCTTTAGTTTCAGACCGGCCCAAGCCGGCGTACAAATTATCCCAACGAACTTCCTCGCTTTCGGGTATGGAGTAAAAACTGTTTTTGGCATACCACCACACCGGCGGTTTGCCTTCCCTTACCAACACAAGGGCGGCACGCCAGAATTCAAATGAATGAACCGAAATATTAAGCACCTTTTCCAAAGCCGTTTCCATTTTTTTTGTTGTCTCAAAAGAAGAATTCACTTGACAAGCCAAAATTAGTTCGGGTTTGGATTTTTCCGGGCTCAAATCCATGTTGCATCACCCTTCCGCCCTTAAATAAATTTTATACACATTTGAATAGCCAGTCAATTGCCTCCCACCCGAGAGTAACCTAAAAAGATTAACCCCGGTATCACCCTAAATTAACCTGGTATCCATGCTTTTAAGTGATTTTTTCTTTCACCTGATTGTCTTATAGTTTATATAAATCCAGGCCATGTACGCAGGTAACAGAGCAATAAACCAAGCTTTGTTTGCGACACCCGGATAGCCGGTTTGGGGGGATTGAATTGAAGCTGCAAGGAAAAGTGGCCATAGTCACCGGCGCTCGGCAGGGAATTGGGGAAGCGGCGACGACGGCGCTGGCCCGCGAGGGCGCCGCGGTGGTGATGATCAGCCGGAGCATAAACCAGACGAGTCCGGTGGTGGAAAAAGTAAAACAAATTGGCGGCCGTTATATGATTATGAGTACCGACGTTGGAAACCGCGCTCAGGTACAGCAGATGGTTGATCAAACTATTGATACATTTGGCCGCGTCGATGTGCTTTTTAACAACGCGGGAATCAGCAAGCCGGCAATGCTGTGGAAAATGCCCGCCGAACAGTGGGATGAGGTAATCAGGATTAATCTCACCGGAACATTCAATTGCCTGCAGGCCGTGGCCAAACCAATGATAGAGCAAAAATGGGGCTCAATTATCAATGTTACATCATCAGCCGGGTTAATGGGCACCATCGGTCAGGTTAATTATACCGCCGCCAAGGGAGGGGTATACGCCCTTACCAAATCAGCCGCCAAAGAATTGGCCCGTTACGGCGTCAGGGTAAATACCGTAGCCCCAATGGCCGAGACCGAGATGACCAAAACCATTGCCCATGACCCAAAATTTAAAGACAAATATCTGGAGCGCATACCGCTGGGCCGTTTTGCGCAACCCGAGGAAATCGCCCCGATGATAGTATTCCTGGCAGCCGACGATTCGGCATATGTAACCGGCCAGACCATCTGCATAGACGGCGGCATGGTAATGCTGTAATTTATCCCGGGGAGGTATGGAAGAAATGTCCAAAGATGTAGCCGTCATTGGTGTTGGTCAAAGCGCCTTTGTCAGGGGCTATCAGGGGTCTATAAGGGAATTGGCTTTTGAAGCGTTCAAGGAAGCAATGCAGGACGCGGGTATCGATAGCCAAGAGGTGGACGCATCCATTATATGCTCGGCGCCGGAATATGACAACCAGCGCAGCCCGTCGGGGATTATTGCCGAATACCTGGGGTTGAACCCACAGCCCACATTTGCGGTGGAAAGCTTATGCTCCTCAAGCACCACGGGCATCAGGGTCGGTTACTCCATGATCAAATCCGGCCTGCATGATATCGTGGTTATATTGGGCTTCCAAAAAATGTCCGAAATTTCCTCCGCCGATTCCCAAGAACGCATGGGGCGCGGGGCGGACATAATCTGGGAGTCCCCCTTTGGCACCATGATGCCGGCCTATTACGCCATGCACGCCCGGGCGCACTTTGCCAGATATGGCAGCACGGAAAAAGATCTGGCCCTAATTAGAGTAAAAGCTTCCAAATACGGCGCACTGAATGAAAAAGCCGTATACCGCAAAGAAGTCAAATTGGAAGATGCTTTGAATGCCGCGGCAGTGGCCAGCCCCCTCAAGCGTTTTGACTGTTGCGCCAACGCGGACGGCGCCTCATGCATAATCATGGCCGGCAAAGAAAAAGCCGCGGACATTTCCCAAAAACCTGTTTGGTTTATGGGGCTTGGGTCGGCCACGGCCTCCATGACCCTCACCGGTCGCGACGCCCTGGACGGACTGTCCTGCGCCCGGATTGCCGCCCAGCGAGCCTACGAAATGGCCGGGGTAACACCCCGGGACATAGATGTGGCGGAAGTACATGACTGTTTCACCATAGCCGAATTGATGGCCTATGAAAACCTTGGTTTTGCCGAGCCCGGCCAGGGGGCCGAACTAATCCGCGCAGGGCGGACGGAAATCGACGGCAAAATTCCCGTTAATGTTGACGGCGGGTTGTTGTCAAAAGGGCACCCCATCGGCGCCACCGGAGGATCGCAGTTGCGCACCATAGTGCTGCAATTGCGTGGCGAAGCCGGCGCAATACAGGTGCCGGGAGCGGAAATAGGGCTGGTGCACAATATTGGCGGCGTTGGCGTTTACGGCAATGTAATAATACTGGGGAGGTAGCAAACAAATGGGTTTTGAAAAATTCGGCCAAAAAAGTTTCACTTCCCGGACAAAGGTGGATGATTTTGTTGAATACCTGGCCAATGGTGAATTAAGAGGCACCAAGTGTAAATCTTGCGCCCAAAGCTACTTCCCGCCAAGGGCGGATTGCCCCGGTTGCCTGGGCGGCGACATGGAATGGTTAAAAATTGAAGGAACAGGCCGGCTGATTAGTTACACTCGCGCCAACTACGCTCCCACCGGCTTTGAGGCGGATGTTCCTTACACCTTGGCCCTGGTGGACTTCAACGGCATTAAAGTTTTCGGCAGACTGAGCAGCGCCATACCCGAAGAAGAATTAAGCCCCGGGATATCTTTAAGGACGTCCATATCTCAACTGCCCGGCGCACGGCTAACCTATGAATTTGTTAAGACTGAACAATAAAAGGGGGAACATTATATGGACCTGAACAAGTGGCCGCGTCAAACCGATGTCAAGAATCACAATATTTTTGGCGAACAATATTTCAGCACCGAGGCGCCGGGAGTAATATACCAAAAAAGGCCTGTCGTTGATCCCGTAGGCAACCAAATTTCCGACTTGTATTCAGCCTGGATTACGCTCAATAACCCCAAACAGTACAACTCCTATACAACCGAGATGGTCAAAGGGGTTATCGCCGGTTTCCACAAAGCATCCATGGACCGCTCGGTGGTGGCCGTCGTTTTTACCGCGGCGGGGGACAAAGCTTTTTGCACCGGCGGCAACACCAAGGAATATGCCGAATATTACAGTTGCAACCCCAGCGAATACATGGCCTACATGGACCTGTTCAACGCCATGGTGGACGGCATACTTGCCTGCAAAAAGCCGGTCATATGCCGGGTAAACGGCATGCGGGTGGCCGGCGGGCAAGAGATTGGCATGGCTTGCGATGTAACCATTTCTTCGGACCTGGCGGTATTCGGGCAGGCGGGTCCAAAGCACGGTTCCGCGCCGGTGGGCGGCGCAACTGATTTTCTACACTGGTACCTGGGAATAGAACAAGCTATGTGGAGCTGCATCTCTTGCGAAATGTGGAGCGCATATAAAATGGCCCGTTTGGGGTTAATCTCCAAGGCCGTGCCGGTATTGAAAATTGACGGCAAGTTTGTCCGGAACCCCCTTGTGACAACCGACAAATATATTGATGACGGTGATATTGTTTACGGAGAGTATGTCCGGGGAGAAGCCGCCGCCCAGGCTAAAAACATGCTCGCCCGTGGGGAAACCGACTTTGCCCGGTTGGATCAAGAAATAAACAAAGTGCTGTACACTTTAACCAACTTATTCCCCAACTGCCTGCAAATGTCCATCGACAGCATGCGGGTCAAGAAAAAATATTATTGGGATCAGGCAAAGATTTCCTCGCGCCACTGGCTGGGCACAAATATGATGACCGAAGCCTACCTGGGGTTCAATGCTTTTAATACCAGAAAATTAACGGGACATGACACAATTGACTTCATCGAATACCGCAGGCAATTGGCCAATGCCAAACCCTTCGACCAGGAATTGGTCGACGCGGTTATGGCCCCCGGCAAAAAATAGCCCATTTACGTTTGGGGGAATGAAATATGAGTTACCGTTATTTAAAAGTGGGCAATGAGGGGGGAATAACCTCCATTACCTTGAATAGCCCGCCTTTAAATGTTTTAACCATTACCATGATGGAAGAATTAATCAACGCCTTGGGTTGGGCCAAAGTACAGCCCGGCGGCATAATCCTCCTGAACGCCGAAGGAAAAGCTTTTTCGGCGGGTGTGGATGTGGCCGACCATACCCCGGATAAAGTAGACCAAATGATTGATGTTTTTGATCTGCTTTTCCATACCATGCATGATATAGACAAACCTATTGCAGCGGCGGTTAACGGCGCCGCCCTCGGCGGCGGGTACGAGGTGGTGCTTTTCTGCGATCTGGTAATATGCTCTGAAAAAGCCAAGTTCGGGCAACCCGAAATAGCCGTGGGGGTTTTTCCACCCATAGCCTGCTATTTGTTGCCCCGTCTGGTTTCCTGGCCCCGGGCCATGGAATTGCTTTTAAGCGGAGAAATTTTCAATGCCGCCAAGGCCGAACAACTGGGATTGGTTAACAAAGTATTACCCGCCGACGCTTTTAACCGGGGAGCACGGGAGTTTTTGCAAAAATTCCTGTCCATGAGCCCGGTGGTGCTGGCCCTGACCAAAAAAGCATGCAAGGCCGGCCTAAATAAAGATTTCATGGCCGGGCTTAAATCAATTGACCATATTTACTTGAAGGAACTCATGTCGACCCGGGACGCAGTGGAAGGGCTAAATGCCTTTATGGAAAAACGCCAACCGGTGTGGCAAGGCAAATAAGGGGGAAAATTTATGGGCATGCCGGCAAAAATAGCCACCTGGCAAATGACGGAACCGGGCAAGTTGATCAAAACCAGCATTGACGCACCCGAACTTCAACCCGGGGAAGTGTTGGTGGAAATAGCGGGGTGCGGTGTTTGCCATACTGATATAAGCTATTTTTTCCACGGGGTACCCACCGTCACAAAACCGCCCCTGACTTTGGGTCACGAAATCAGCGGCAAGGTAGTGGCCGGTGACGAACATTTACTGGGCAAAGAAGTTATCGTACCCGCAGTCATGCCATGCAATAAATGCGCGGTCTGCGCCTCCGGGCGGGGCAACCGCTGTCTGAAACAAAAAATGCCCGGTAACAGTTTAGGTGTTTACGGGGGTTTTTCCAGCCACATACCGGTTCCCGCCGATGATCTATGCTTTATTGAAGACAGGGCCGGGATGCCTCCGGAAATGTTTTCAGTGGTGGCCGACGCCATTACTTCGCCGTACCAGGCGGCTCGGAGAGCCGGGTTGCAGGAAGGGGACCTGGTTCTTATCACCGGCGCCGTTGGCGGCATAGGCACTTATATGACGCAAATCGCCTCGGTGCTGGGGGCCAAGGAAGTAATCGCCGTGGACAGGGTGGCGGAAAAACTTGAGCAATCCCTGCAATATGGAGCAACGGCAACAATTGATACAACAGGTAAAAACACCAAGGATATCCGCGGGGAGTTTAAAACCTATTGCAAATCCAAAAACCTGCCTTCCCACGGGTGGAAATTTTTTGAATGCACCGGGGTAAGGGCGGGTCAGGAAATATGCCTGGATTTGCTGGGTTTCATTGGGAAAATGATTGTAGTCGGCTACGGCACGCAGAAAATCGAATATATGTTTTCGCGCCTGATGGCTTTTGACGCGGAAATTATCGGCACCTGGGGATGCTTGCCCAAGTATTATCCGGAAGTATTAAAACTGGTTCTGGCCAATAAAATAAAAGTCGAGCCCTTTGTGGAAACCCGGCCCATGAGCCGGATAGAGAGTGTTTTGGCGGAAGCTCACGCAGGAAGGCTTAAAAAGAGAGTTATATTAACCCCCGACTTTTAGCTCTTCCTGAAAAACAAGCTTTGATAGAGGGGCTTGGTGTTATCGGAAGGATAGGAAGGAACTTGGTTCAAATACACCAACCCCCCAACCAAGACTTTTAAAAGCGCTATATAGTGCCCAAACATATGGTTAACCGGCAGATCCCCAATATTTTTTTAAAAGGGGCCTGTTTTAATCTTATTCCCTTTCACACCAAGGAGCTAACTCATTTTTAACCCGCGGCTTTTGTGATATACATTCTTTTTAGTGATATTAATTGAGCAAGTAATGCTTTAAACTAATTATATTATTAAAAAAAGCGCACTCATTCAGTTCCCTTTGTGTGCGCTTTTTAATACTCTTATCCTTGAATCCGGCCATTAATATGGCCGGAAGTATACTTTCCTAAGAGTATTAGAAAAATATGTTATTTAGAGAATGGAGGTTTTGTCAATGTACTCCAAAGCGTTTATTCCTTACCGGGCATACTTCAGCTCCCCTTTTTCCCGCTGGCAGGGAAGCTTGCAAAATGAAAACGCCGTCGAATTGGCGGCGGCAACCGCCAAAAGATGGCTGGAAGCAAAAGACCTGGATGCAAATATATTCGATTATCTCTTTTTAGGAAAAACTATCGGGCAGCCACACACCTTTTACGCCGCCCCTTGGGCGGCCGCCCTCATGGGAGCCGCGCATATCCCCGGGTGTCATATCACCCAGGCGTGCTCCACATCCACAACCTGCATAAATCAAGCGGCGGCGGGTATTGAAACCGGTCTTTATGCAAACACATTTTGCCTTATGACAGACCGCACCTCCAACGGCCCGCACACTGTCTGGCCCAATCCCGCGGGTCCCGGCGGGGAAGTGCTTTCGGAAAACTGGCTGATGGATAACTTCAACTACGACCCCTGGGGCGGCGCGCCCATGATCCAGACTGCGGAAAATGTGGTTAAAACGGTGGGCGGGATTACCAAAGAAGAGTGCGACATGGTTACTTTGCGGCGTTACGGGCAGTATGAAGATGCTTTGGCAAATAATCGGGAGTTCATGAAGCGTTACATATTCCCGGTCGAATATAAAATAGGCAAAAAGAAGACCGCGTTGCTTGAAGAGGATGAAGGCGTGTTTCCTACGACAAAAGAAGGTTTGGCCAGGTTAAAGAGCGTTGTGCCGGGGGGGGTGCACACATTTGGCTCCCAAACTCACCCGGCCGACGGCAACTGCGGAATAGTTGTATGTACCAGGGAAAAAGCGCGGGAACTTAGTGCCGATAACAGTCTGGAAATACAGGTGGTTTCCTATGGTTTTGCACGGGCCCCCAAGGCCCATATGGCTATGGCCGTTGTGCCGGCGGCAAGAATGGCGCTGGAAAAAGCCGGGATCGGTATCAAGGACGTACAATCGATAAAGACGCATAATCCCTTTGCCGCCAATGATTTATACCTGGCCGGGGAAATGAACATTGATGTCATGAAAATGAATAATTACGGCTGCTCACTAATTTACGGACATCCCCAGGGGCCTACGGCCGGTCGTGAAATTATTGAAATGATTGAAGAGTTGGTTATACTTGGGGGCGGCTATGGGCTGTTTACGGGATGCGCGGCCGGGGACACCGGCGCGGCCCTGGTTGTGAAAGTGTTCAACTAAAACCAAGAAAGTACTTAGAGGGGTTTGGAAATGAGGTACGCAGAAACAGGGTATCATCTGGAAATTGATTTGTCACGGGGAAACATTGAGCGGGTGGAAACCGACCCGAAACTGACCGAGCTTCATCTTGGGGGGCTGGGCACCAACGCCAAGATACTGTGGGACAGGGTTCCCCCTGAAGTTGAGCCCTTTTCGCCCGATAATCTGCTAATATTCAGCGCCGGTCTTTTTGGCGGCACACCTGCTCCCGGTGCTAATCGCACCATTGTTTCCACCATTTCTCCTCAAACTTTGTTAATGGCATTTTCCATGATGGGGGGATTTTGGGCCCCGGAATTGAAGCACGCCGGTTATGACAAAGTGATCTTGCGCGGCAAATCCCCCGGTCTGGTTTACTTGTGGATCAACAATGACCGGGTGGAAATACGTGATGCCGGTCATCTCCAGGGTAAAGGCGCTATCGAAACCGCTGAACTAATCCGGCGGGAGTTGAAGGAGCCTAACGCCCAGGTGGCCGCCATCGGCCTGGCCGGCGAAAACAGGGTCTATTATGCCTCCATCGAGCAGGGCAGATCCAGCGCCAGCCGGGGCGGAATCGGCGCCGTTATGGGAGACAAAGGGGTCAAGGCCATAGCCGTGCGGGGAACAAAGGACGTCAATATTGCCCGGCCCGCTGAATTTATGGAACTTTGCAACCAAGTGCTGGAATATATAAAATTTCGGGAAAAAAATCCTATTCCAGGGGTAATACCCATATTGGCCGTGCTTGGGTCACCCCAAGAGATGGCCATACATGATGAGGCGTGGCATACCCAAAATTTCATGTGGGGAAACGCCCGCACCCGAATCAAGGATTATTGGAACGAAGAAGTGGAAAGGAAATGGACCGAGACCATGGAAAGCATGCGGACACGGTTGATTAGCTGCTACAACTGTCCGCTGAAATGCGGGGCGACCATTTCCCCCCCGGGACTTTCCACCTATATGATGAAATGCTTCTCGAAACTTACCTATACCATGGCGGCCTATTCAGACCTGGATTTTGGCTTGAGAATCGCTCAGCGCGCCACGGAGTATGGAGTGGACGGGTACTCGGCCCCGCAAGTGATGGCCTTCGCCATTGAACTTTATGAAGCCGGTATTTTGAGTGACCGGGACATGCCGGGAATGCCGTCCGATAACGAGGGAAGATTTTACTGGCTGCTGGACAAAATTGTTCGCCGGGAAGGCATTGGAGATGTTTTGGCCAACGGCATTTTCTGGGCGGCCCGCCGGATTGGCAAAGGAGCGGAGGCGTACGATCACAATACCATTAAGAAACACGAGCAGTTGCCTCTCAAATTATCAATGCTCAATCCCATTTATTACCTTATGTATTCCACCGGTGAAAAGATAAACATTACCCAAATTGAAGGGCAGTTCCCCCAAGCGCCTTTTCCCAAGAGAGAGGACAGAGAAGCCTTTGTCAAGGATTGGTTCCAGGTTCCGGATGATAAGTTCAAGCAATATTTTGTAGACTGGGAACCGCGGGGAGAACGCTCGAATCCATATTACCCGACTGTCGAAGCAACTTGTGAAATTGTTGACTGGCAGGAGATGATGCATTATATCGATGACGCCTTGGGGGTATGCGCCGGTTTGTCGTCTTTTCACCTGAAGCCTCCTTATCACATCCACAATTTCCCGGCTTTAACCTCGGCAGCCACCGGAATTGACATTGATAAAGCCGGACTGACGCAAATAGCCAGGCGGAATCGAACTTTAATCAGAGCCGTCAATATAAGGAGAGGCATGCGAAGAGCCGATGAAAAGCCGCCTGAAAATCATTGGAAAAAAAGATTCCCGGAACTTGAAACCAACCTCCTGGATAATTATTACAAATTCAAGGGGTGGAATAAAGAGGGTATTCCCACCAAAGAAAGTTTACAGGAACTGGGTTTAGAGTACATTGGCGAAGAACTGGAACAGCGGGGGATTATAAAAAATGAGCAAAGTCAAGAAAAAAGTCAAGGTAATCAAGATTGATCCAGATAAATGCAACGGTTGCCGGGCCTGCGAGGTTATTTGCTCCTCCTTTCACGCCGTGCCCAAATATAGCAGCAACAATCCGGCGCGGTCCCGCATGCGGCTGATTCGCGACCCCATAAAAGACATTTATCTGCCGGTATACGCCGGTGAATATGTCGCGGCTGAATGCATGGGCAGAGACAAATATGTGATTGGCGGTAAAGAATACGACGAGTGTGCCTTCTGCAGGGCCGCCTGCCCCTCCAGGGACGTTTTCAAAGACCCCGATTCCGGTCTCCCGCTCAAATGTGATATGTGCGAGGATGATCCGCCGCAAAAAGAACCCTTGTGCGTTCAATGGTGTTTAAATGATGCCCTGATTTACGAAGAAAGGGAAGAGGACGTCGAAGAAGAAGTGAAGCCGGGCGAGATGGAGACGGGATTGAAATCGTTGGCGGACAAATATGGATTACAGAAGCTGGTGGATACCGTGGCCCGAATGACACAAAAGAGCTAGATAGTTTCCCCTGAAAAACAAACTTTCATAGAGTGGTTTGGTGTTATCGGAAGGATGCCTAGGAGCTTGGTTCAAAGAGTGAGCGAGTCTGAGGACAAGCGCCGGTGCATGTTTGAACGCCCGCAGGGCGTGAGTTCTCCGGCGCCCGAAGGCGAGCGAGCTCGTTCAATTATGAGAGCGAGTAGCATCCTGTAGATACACCAAACCCCTAACCAAGACTTTTTCAGGAGACACTAGAAAATAAGTGAAAGAAGAGGATTAAAAATGGTGGAAACTGAAGCCCCCATCAAAGAGGTAATAGAAGAAATAAAAGAGAGCGGTGGGGACGCCGTCAAATTCTGCTATCAATGCGGAAAATGCGATACTATTTGTCCCTGGAACAGGGTGGGAACTTTCAGTATGCGCAAGTTAATCCGGGAGGCGGCATTCGGCTTGACCGAGATAGAACGTGAAGAAATCTGGCGCTGTACCGGTTGCGGAGAGTGCACTCGGAGATGCCCCAGGGACGTAAAGCAAATACAAGACACCGTAGCCCTGCGCAGGATGGCCACGGGATACGGTGTTTTTCCCGCCGCCGTCAAGCCGGTTCGCGCCGCAAGCGCAGGCCTTACCGCCGAAGGCAACCCCTTCGGCGAAGAACGCGCAATTCGAGCGGAATGGGCCAAGGGTCTGCCTGTAAAAACATTCGCCGAAGAGATGGAAATTTTATATTTCCCCGGCTGTTACTTAAGCTACGACCCAAGGTTAAAAAAGGTGGCCGCCGCCACAGCCGGTATCCTCAGTCAGGCGGGGGTGGATTTCGGGATACTGGGCGCCCGGGAGAACTGCTGCGGGGAAAGCATCCGCAAGACAGGCAATGAGGCGCTGTTTAAAAGTCTGGCCAGGGAAAACATCAAAACTTTTATTGAAAACGGGGTTAAGAAAATACTTGTTTCATCTCCTCATTGCTACCACACATTCAAAAACGAGTATACCGAATTCAAGACGCACTTCGAGGTGGCGCATATCTCCCAATATATATTCGAGTTGATTAACGAGGGAAAGCTTAAGCTCAGCAAGGAGTACGGTAAAAAAGTCACGTACCATGACCCGTGTTACCTGGGTCGACATAACGGCATATATGACGAACCCCGGGGGATATTGAAAAAAATACCTGGTCTGGAACTGATTGAAATGGACCGGTCCCGGGAAGACAGTCTCTGCTGTGGCATGGGCGGAGGCAGAATTTGGATGGAAACGCCAGTGTCCGAAAGATTCTCCAACCTCAGGCTGGAAGAAGCCATTGGAGCAGGCTCAGAGGTGCTGGTTACTTCCTGCCCCTATTGCGTCACCAATTTTGAGGACGGCAGGGTGGTGCTGAATTATGATGATGCCATACAAATCAAGGACATCACCGAAGTCCTGCTGGAAGTGATTTAGCAAATTATAAACATGCAAAAAGCGATTGGTGTGTCGGATATGAAAGATGTGGCCGCGGGTATAGCCTGCCATAGTTTTTCAGACCGGGGATGGGTCGGGACCTCGGTTTACGTACCCGGCGAAATGGAACTGACAGTTTATGTGAATCAACAGGCGCTGGTCACCATCCTGTGCACTCCAAGCAAACTGCATTTCCTTGTCCTCGGGTTCCTGTGCTCCGAGGGCGTCATCTCCGACGCCGACGACGTGGCGATGATGCGGATGTGCGAGGACGAATCGCTGGCCGATGTGCGGCTGAAAAACCCGAGTTATCAATTGCCGGCGCAGCGGACACTCACCTCGGGGTGCGGTGGCGGCGCAGCTTTCAAAATGCACGGCCGGAGGGTTGATTCGGGCCTTGTGGCCACACCGGCGGCAGTGTTGGCGCTGATGAGGCAACTGCAGGAAAAGATGGAGCTGTACCGGCTAAGTGGCGGCGTGCACACTTCGGCTC
>JAKSCU010000279.1 GCA_022360435.1 Bacillota bacterium | reverse complement strand
TGTTTGGCGAGGTGGCGTATGCCGTAGGCGCTGTCGCTGTTCTCACGGTGATCAACATCATTGGTGTGCGTGAGGGCAAATGGACGCAGAACCTGCTGCCGGTGGTAAAAGCGATGGGCCTGCTCGCTATCGTCGGCGTCGCGATCTTCACCCCGGTGGAACCCGGCGCGGCGGCCAAAACGGCCGAGGCCACAATACCCGTTTCGCTTGCACTCATTTTTGTACTCTTCACCTTCGGGGGCTGGAACGAAATGGCGTACGTGGCCGCGGAGGTGCACAACCCACGTCGTAACATTGTCCGCGCTCTGGTTCTGGGTACGGTTGGCGTGACGGTCCTGTACTTGTTGGTGAACGCCGCGTTCCTTCGCACACTGGGCTTTGGTGGCATGGCGACGTCCAATGCCGTCGCGACCGACACAGTGGCGGCCGCTTTCCCGGACTTTGCCGCACGAGTGATCAGCGTACTGATCTGCATCTCCGCGCTCGGCGCCGTTAACGGCTTGATCTTCACGGGATCGCGCATCTCCTACGCGGTTGGCGCTGATCACCCTGTTTTCGCCCTGCTCGGAAAATGGAACGAGCAAACGGCAACACCGGTGCGAGCCCTGATTGTCCAATTGGCTATTGCAATCGGAATCATTGTTGGGCTCGGGTCATTTATAGATGCGATCATTTACACGTCACCGGCTGTTTACAGTTTTTACATCGCGACATGTTTAGCGGTCATCATCCTTCGGTTCCGCGAGCCACAAGTCGAGCGACCGTTCCGCATCCCCTTGTTTCCGCTGCCGGTCGTGGTGTTTCTTCTGGCTTGTGCGCTGCTACTTCGGTCGGCCATGAACTACAAGCCCGATCTTGCCGTGTTGGCGTTGACAATCACCATGATGGGATTGCCGATTTACGCGCTAAGCACATTTCTGTTTGGCAAGCCGTCAAATGACTCATTTCGAGATTGAAGCACGGATGGCGCTGAATCCAGTTCTTCTTTGCGACGTTCCGATGCCGCGTATTGCTGATCAGGCCTAAGAAACGGGTTTATGGACTGCAACGTTGCACGAAACG
>JAKSCU010000347.1 GCA_022360435.1 Bacillota bacterium | reverse complement strand
TATATGCGGAATCACCAGGCCCACCCAACCGATTATCCCGCTCACACTGACGCTGATGGCCACTATGACCGTAACGCACACAATAATCAGCCATCTTTTTACTTCCACGTTAACTCCCAGTGTTTGGGCGTAATCGGCGCCCATGGAAAGAACATTAACCCACCACCGCATTTTTAACAGAACAGCCACGCACAATAAAATAGGTATACTGATCACCAGCTCCCGGTAGGTTGCGCCCGCAAAACTGCCCATAAGCCAATAAGTTATCGCCGGCAAAGCGTCCTGCGGGTCGGCCAAATACTGAGCCAAAGCGATTAAAGCCTGAAAGAAGCCCCCCACCACAATCCCGGCCAAAACCAGCATGAGCACCGGGCGCTCTTGGCGGATCGTTCCGATAAAAAAAACCGCCGCCAGCGCCAGGAGGCCAAATAAAAAAGCCAGACCGTAGGCCCATCCCGAGCTGCCCAGCAGCAGCCCCAACGCGCCTCCAAAACCGCTACCCGACGCCACCCCCAGGATCTGGGGGCTAACCAGGGGATTCCTAAATATGCCCTGCAAACAAGCCCCTGCAAGGGCCAACCCGCCACCCACCACCATGGCCAACGCTACCCGGGGCAACCGCAGATTAAAAATCACCGCCTCCTGGTTGGGCGATTGGGGCAAATCCACCTCGATAAAACGCGCAACAAGGATCATGCCAACTTCGGCCGGCGATATTTCATAACGGCCCAGGCCCAAGGAAAGCAAAAACACCGCCGGGCAAAGCATAGCCAGGACAATTGCCAAAACCCTGGGGTTGATGTTCATGTTGCTACCTCGTTTAACAATTGATTGCTAAGCGTCAGTCCCGGCAATAAGGCAAGTTTTTATTACCCGGCTTGTCGCACCGTAAAATTTGGTCCAATTGTGCTTCGGACAGGCTATAATCGTAAAATTTGTGGTAAAAATCCTTAATATCGTCCCTGAGGCTAAAGTCAACCTCGCCCGGGTGCTGAATGCCGGCCATCCACTTCCACATCAAAGGCGCCTCGTGCGATTGCGGCGCCCAATAAAAGCCGCCTAAAGGCACCTCGTAGACCCTGCCGCTGTCAACGGCGCTAATCCCCCGCCAATGCCATCCTTGGAATTGGTTGTTGAGAATGCTTTCAGAAGTTAAGTCGCCCAAACCGGTCCGGTTTTCCACATAAATAATATCGGGATTCCACTCCATTACTTGCTCGTTGTTTACGGCTTGTATTTTGGCAGGCAACGCTGCGGCCACATTTTCAGCCCCGGTCAGTTCAAACCGCCACTGGTAAAACCCGCCGCCCATACCGCCCACCGTGGTAACACCGTCCATAGAGCGCACAAAGAGCACCCTGGGCCTCTCCGTCAATGAGCCCAACCGCTCGACTAATTGCTCAATTTCAACCCGGTGATAATCCGCCAACGCCGCGGCTTTTTCCTCTTTTCCCAACACTTTTCCCGCTAATTCAATCCATTCCTCCAGTTCCTCCTGTTCGGCGCTCACGCCGGTAACGCCTATCACGGGTATGCCCACGTCCTCCATGGGTTTTATAATTTCCTCGCCCGCGTCGCATATTTGAAATACAACATCGGGATTTAATTTCAACAACTCTTCCACGTTGGGCGCAAACAATCCACCCCGGATCAGTTCGGTGGGCACTTCCTTTAATTCAGGGTAAATCTCCCCCAACATACCGTCACTTATAGCCCGCATGGCTATTGGATGCATGCCGGCCAATCTTTCACCCGTCCCGTCCAAAGCAGGTATAATAGCGGCAACCGGCGCGTGAAAAGCGACAATCCTTTCTACCTGCCGAGGAATGACAATCTCTTTCCCCCTCTGGTCGATTACCGTGCGGGTTTGTTGCTGCTTTTCTCTGTCCGCCGCGCAACCGGAAAAAAGCAGGGCGGCCAAAAAACAAACCGGCAACAGCAGTAAAAAAACATTTTTCCTCATGCCATCACACCCTTATAATTAAAGGTTGATAATTTTCCAGCCCTTGGAGACGGAAATCAACTTTACCACACCGCTCTAAAACTTCACCGGCCACGCGCCAAATCCAACAACCTTTTTTTTGAAGCAACAAAAAAACCCGGCGAGGATAAGCAAAGGCTTGTCCTACGGCGGGGGGCTGCCGAACGCAAAAAAACCCACCTCCCTATCACCCGTAGGTACGGTAAGACTGCGACAAAACAGGCAGGTCTCCTGGCTCAGGTTCATTGAGATTCACATCTTCCCATCCGGCGTCCGGTGGCAGCACGGGTTATCAAAAACCATTCATTGGCGTAAATAACCCTAACGCAAACATTGCGTCAATTACCCGCAAACGCCCGACAGTGAGCTTTAGCGAAACCTCTCCCCATTACAGTGGCGGGGACCGCGCCGGGTTCGCACCGGCTTCCCTTTTAAGCCTTGACCTTCTGGTCAAGGCGCCTGTGTTATCCAAAATTGCTTAATTATTCAAAACCAGCATCAGCAGCGAAACTAAAAGGCCCAAAAACCGCGGGCACGGCGCCAGCGCCCTAAAGCGCCAAAACACCGGGCCGGTGGTAATGCCAGGCAGGGAACCTTCCCCATGACACGGCCAATCAACATTTATTTCACTGTAGTGCCAGGTTAACATACATTTCATAAACTGTCAACAAAATCAATCCTTCCCGGTGGTGCGCTAAAATTCCACACCCTTTTGAGCCGGAATACCGGCGGCGTAGGGATGCTTAATTTCTTGCATTTCAGTAACCAGGTCGGCCAATTCCACCACTTCCCCGGCGGCGTTGCGTCCGGTGAGCACCAGATGCAGTCCGGGTGATTTAACGCGCACAATTTCCAGCACATCCGCCAGGTCCACCAGCCCGTAATGCACGGCGTAATTTATTTCATCAAGGACAATAAGATCATATTTACCCTCCCGCACCTCTTGACGAGCTTCCGCCAGAGCCGTTTGCGCCGCCTGGCGGTGAGCCTCCAGCCCGCTCTCCCCGGCATCCTTAATGAAACCTTCACCCATCTGGCGCATTTCAAAACCCGGCCCCAGTTTTTCAGCTGCTTTCAGCTCGCCGTATTTCCAACCCCCCTTGATGAACTGCAGTATAAGCACTTTCATGCCCTGCCCCCAAGCCCGTAGAGCCATGCCCAGCGCAGCGGTGGTTTTGCCCTTGCCGCTGCCGGTAAAAACCAGCGTCAACCCCTTGGTTTCACTTGCCATAAAAAGACCCCCTCAATCAATACTTGCCAGAACAATCACATGTTTGGACCGCCAGGGATAAAAAGTAACCCGCACCAAGTATAACACGGGTCTGCCGGATACCGGCGATCTTTTTGTTCATTGTATGCCAAACACTTTTTGGGCGTTGGCCGTGGTGGCCACAGCCACCTGCTCAAGGGTAATGCCGCGCAATTCGGCAATATGTTCGGCCACGTAACGCACGTGGGCAGGTTCATTGCGACGCCCGCGAAAGGGCTCCGGCGCCAGGTAGGGGCAGTCTGTTTCTATAAGTAGTCGTTCCAAGGGCACTTTTACCGCAACGTCTTTTAATTTAACGGCATTTTTGAAGGTTACCGGTCCGGCCAGGGAAATGAAAAAACCCATGGCCATACATTCCCGGGCCACCTCCCAACTGCCGCTGTAACAGTGCATCACCCCGCCCGCCGGGCTGATGCCGTCTTGGCGCAGTATTTCCAGCATATCGCCGAAAGCGTCCCGGGCGTGGATAATCACCGGCTTGTTTAATTCCCGCACCAAGGCCAGTTGTTCCCGAAAAACCCTTTGCTGCACCGGTCGAGGAGACAGGTCGCGGTAGTAATCAAGTCCCATTTCCCCCAGGGCCACCACACCGGGCAGGCCGGACAAATGCTCGAGCCGGGCCAGATAATCCCCAGGCACGTCTTCGGCGTCATGGGGGTGCACCCCCACCGAAGCCACCACCCCCGGTCGCTGCCCGGCCATGGCCGCGGTCTCCTCTGAAGAGTTTATATCATAAGCGGCGCACAGCACCCTGGTGACCCCGGCTTCGGACATGCGCCGGAAAACCGCGTCCAGGTCACCGGCAAACTGCTTGTCGTTCAGGTGGGCGTGGGTGTCGAACAGCTCGGCGGCCATATTATTCATCCCCCAGGGAAGCGGTATCGATCCGCGGGAACAGCGGTTCGCCCTTCTTTAGCACGGTGCCGGCGGGAATGCCGCCCCACTTGAGCGACGCCCAGGTGTGCAGGTCCGGGCGGTCTTCCAGGCCCAAAAGCGGCCAAGCCCTCGGGGGCAATCCCGGCGTGAAGGGTGTGATCATCACGGTGGCCAGACGCAGCACCTCGGCCACATTGTACAGCACGGTATACAGCCGATCCTTTTTTTCCGGGTCCTTGGCCAGGGTCCAGGGCGCCGTCTCTTCCAGGTATTTGTTGGCCCGTCCCACCAGACGCAATATGGCCGCCAGCGCGCTGGCCGGGTCCCGGCGCTCCATCAGTTCTTCCACCATCGGAGGAGTCTCCGCCGCCAGTTCCAGCAACTCCTCGTCGGGTCCCTCGGGCGCCCCCGGCGCCTGCAATTCCCCTTGAAAATACTTGTTGGCCATGGCGCAGGAACGGTTGAACAGATTGCCCAAATCATTGGCCAGATCTTGGTTGACCCGGTGCACCAGCGCTTCCTCGGAATAATAAACATCTATGCCCGGAGGCATCTCCCGCAGCAGGTAGTAACGGACGGCGTCCACACCGTACTTGTCGATGAGCACCAGGGGGTCTATAACGTTGCCTTTGGATTTGCTCATCTTGCCGCCCTCCAGCAGCAGAAAGCCGTGCCCCACCACCTGCCGGGGCAGGGGCAGACCGGCAGCCATCAGGATAATGGGCCAGATGACGGTGTGGAAACGCACGATGTCTTTAGCCATTAGATGGATGTCCGCCGGCCAATAGCGCAGGTAAAGGGAGTCATTGTCCCGCCCGAATCCCAGGGCGGAAATATAGTTGGTCAGGGCGTCCACCCATACGTAAATAACGTGCTTCTTGTCAAAGGGCACCGGAATGCCCCAGTCGAAGGTGGTCCGGGACACACATAAATCTTCCAGGCCGCTCTTGATAAAGCTGACCATTTCGTTGCGCCGGGACACCGGTTGGATAAAGTCCGGGTTGTCTTCGATATGTTTCAACAACCGGTGGGCGTACTTGGACATCTTAAAGAAATAACTCTCTTCCCGCACAAGCTCCACGGGCCGCCCGCAATCCGGGCAGTTGCCCTCCGCCAACCGCCCCTCGGTCCAGAAGGTTTCACAGGGGGTGCAGTACCAGCCCTCGTAACCGGCCTTATAAATGTCCCCCTGGTCGTAAAGTTGCTGGAAAATTTGCTGCACCACCCGCTTGTGCCTGTCCTCGGTGGTGCGGATGAAGTCGTCGTTGCTGATATTCAGGCTGCGCCACAGGTGTTGAAAGCCGGCCACGATCCGGTCCACGTACTCCTTGGGGGTTTGCCCCTTCTCCCGGGCCGCCCGCTCTATTTTCTGGCCGTGCTCGTCGGAGCCGGTTAAAAAACGCACATCGTAACCGGTCAATCGTTTGTACCGGGCCATGGCGTCGGCAGCCACGGTGGTATAAGCGTGTCCTATATGCAAATTGTCGCTGGGGTAATAGATGGGCGTGGTGATGTAAAATGTTTTCCCGGTTTCCATTTTAGCTTATTCCTCCCTTTTTGCAAAAAAATATAAAAAGCCCCTGGTTCCCCAGGGGCGGATTAATTCCGCGGTACCACCCTTATTTTACCCAACCCCAAAGCGGGCCGGCCTCGGTGAAGGTACGGGGAATTACTCCCGATACCCCAAGCCTGGTAACGGCGCTTAACCCGGATCGGCTTATCGGGAACAGGCTTGGCGCCATTCCTTTCAGCCCACGGTTCAGGAGCCATGTTCAACCCGTTCTCTCCGGCGGGCTCTCACCTTACCCCGCTCTCTGGACGGTTCTTCCGGGTTTACTCCCTCTCCTTCATCACCTTTGCCCAAATTTTTGTTGGCATTCGCGCAATTAAAACGCTTTTTAGCACCATAATTTTTAGCCTTGTTTTTAATGATGCCAAGTACAATTTTGCAAATTATAAATTAAAGATCTTTATCTTGTCAAGTTTAACCTAAATTAAAAACTTTTATACAAAAAGATTGAAATATTATGCAAAAAAATGTTGACTTTTAATGGGATCGCTGGTACCATTTACTTACACACAAGTTTTTTGTCGAAATATGTCTAAAACTTTTAAGGGGAGGGAAAGTCGTTTGAAGTCAACTGGCATTGTGAGGAAAGTGGACGAGCTTGGCCGCGTGGTTATTCCCATTGAACTGCGCCGCACCCTGGGTATTGATGAAAAAGATGCCCTGGAGATTTACGTGGATAACGAAAAGATTATCCTCAAAAAATACGAGCCGGCCTGCGTATTTTGCGGCAATGCTGCCGATGTTCAGCATTACCGCGGCAAGCTGGTATGCCGGAACTGTGCCGTGGCCATGTTTGAAAATGTAAAGGCCATGTAATGCAACCGGCATTATTCAAAACTTTAATTTTTTAAATCACCATGTATTTGCTTATACAATTCCCGCCGGGACAGATTCCTCAGGCGGGATACTTTTTTAATGGCCTCGTTTGTGGTCAGGCCTTCCCGCACCAGTTCATCAACGTGTTCCCGAGGAGTCAACAACGCCCATTCACCCTGGCCGTCGAGCTTTTCATCCTTTGAGACGCCCTCGATTAACAGCACGAACTCCCCCCGGGGAGGCTCGGTGGCAAAATGCTCCCGGAGCCGGTTCAATGTGTCCCGGCGCACTTCCTCGTGCAGTTTGGTCAGTTCCCGGGCCGCGCAAGCCCGGCGGTCACCCAGGATTTCCGCCAGGTCGTGCAGTGTTCTCACCAGCCGGTGCGGCGCCTCGTACAGGATAATGGTCCCGGTTTCGGCCGCCAGCCCGCACAGCCGCCGGTTACGTTCCTTGCCCTTGCCGGGTATAAAGCCGGCAAATAAAAACCGGCCCGCGGGCAGGCCGGAAACAACAAGGGCCGCCAGCAGAGCGCTGGGTCCCGGCAACGGCACCACGGAAATCCCCTTTTCCAGCGCTTCCCGCACCAGTTCTTCGCCGGGGTCGGAAATGCCCGGCGTACCGGCGTCGCTGACCAGGGCCACGCCGTCGCCCCGGGCCAACCGCTCCAACAGGTGTCGCCCCTGTCGGCGCCGGTTGTGCTGGTGATAGCTGATTATGGGCTTGTGGATATTATAATGACTCAGCAACCGACGGGTGCGGCGGGTATCTTCGGCCGCCACCAGATCGACTTCCCGCAGCACCCGGAGCACCCGCAAAGTTATGTCCTCCAGATTGCCGATGGGGGTGGCGCACAGATACAGCACACCACTTTTGTCACCATTCACGGCGCTCACCCCCGTTCCCGGCGCAAAAAGGCGGCGCAAAAAAGACATTCTCCGGTTCTGGCCTGTCCAAAATGGATATTGCAAATGTGAAAACCTTCACCGTACAGGTTGACCAAGTTTTGCCGGCCTGTTACTTGTTCCCCCGGGCCTTGGCCCGGGCGGTGCTCTCCCTCTGTCGGCACATCATAAACCAGCGCCAGATGCTGCCTTAATTTGTCATTTTCTATTTCCAGCGCTTCCACCAGACTTTTAGTGCTTCTTATCTCAGCCGCCAGTTCTTGGACCCTGGTTTCCAGCGTTTTCATTTTTAACGTTAGAGCTCTCACCTTGACCACCTTCCGGTGCATCGTTTCCCACCTCTTTGATGGGATACTCCTTGACCAATTTACTTTCCTGCAGTTCCACGCTTACAGTCTGCTTGAAAATATTAATTCCCGTCACCCGCCCGAATCCGTTGGGGGTGACCACCCGTTTGCCCATTTCGGGAAATAATTCCTTGGCCTGCTCGTAAGCTTCGTTTTCAAACTTCAGGCAGCACATCAGCCTGCCGCAGATGCCTGAAATCTTGGTGGGGTTGAGGGAAAGATTCTGATCTTTGGCCATACGGATGGATACCGAGGAAAAGTCCGACAGCCAGGTGGTGCAGCACAGTTCCCGGCCGCAGCAGCCCAACCCGCCCATCATTTTGGCCTCGTCGCGCACGCCAATCTGGCGCAGTTCGATCCGGGTGCGGAACACGGCGGCCAAATCCTTGACCAGCTCTCTAAAATCGATGCGCCCGTCGGCGGTGAAATAAAATATAATTTTGTTTCCGTCAAAAGTTTGCTCCACATCCACCAGTTTCATGGGCAGCCCGTGGAACAGTATTTTTTCCAGGCAAATGTCGAAAGCCCGTTTCTCCTTGTCCCGGTTGGCCTCCAGTTGTTCCATATCCTGGTCGTTGGCCCTGCGCAACACATTTTTCAGCGAACCCACCACTTCCTCCTGGGACACCTTCTGGGGACCGGCCACCACGGTGCCGTACTCGACACCGCGGGAAGTTTCCACGATTACCCCATCGCCCACGGATAAAAACAAATCCCCGGGATCAAAAAAATATACCTTGCCTGCTGCTTTAAACCGTACTCCCACTACCAGGTAGGACATCGGCCATACCTCCCTTCATTGAGGATTTTCCGGCGATTTTTAGCAGCAGAGAATCCAATGCCAACCGCTGGTTTACGTTGCCCGCCAAGCGACGGTCGGTTTCCTCCGCTGTTATCAGTATATCCAG
The DNA here is from genome assembly GCA_022360435.1 of Bacillota bacterium. Classification (GTDB taxonomy): domain Bacteria; phylum Bacillota; class Desulfotomaculia; order Desulfotomaculales; family Desulfallaceae; genus BRH-c8a. Next base: position 5,714 of record JAKSCU010000347.1, on the reverse strand, counting down.
CACTTCCCGCCGGTCATAAGCGCCGGCCAGTGCGGTTATATCTTCCCGGCGGTCTATATTAATCAACAAATCTTCGGCTCCGGTTTGCTGCCGGACCATCACATCCCGAAACAATACCGTTATATGACGCACAAACACCTGCGCTTCCTCCCGATTGGCCGGTTCTTCCGGCGGCGCCGGCACGCCGGGCCGCCGTTGTCCGGTCAGCCCAAGCGCCAGTTCCACCACCCGGTCCCGGTCGCCGGTCCCTTCCAACAGCGCCAGGGCCCGCCCCGGGCTGCCCCCGGCCAGGGCCGCCGCCAACCCGGCCCGGTCACCGGCGCCTGAGGTTCGAGTTATTATCCGGAGCACCTCATCCATAGTCAGGACGTTAAACCTGAGACACTGGCAGCGGGACAGCACCGTGGGCGGCATCCCGGCCGGGTCGTCGGTGACAAGAATAAACACCACCCCGCCGGGCGGCTCTTCCAGGGTTTTTAAAATGCAATTGGCGGCTTCGACGGTCATTTTTTCCGCCTGTTCCACCAGGAACACCTGCCGTCCCTCGCCAAAGGAGGTGAGCGTAGTGCCATCCCGAACACCCCGCAGTTGCTTAATTTTTATGGATGCGCCGTCAGGGCGGACCACATGCAGGTCGGGATGCGCGCCCCGCCCCGACCGGACACAATCATCGCAATCCCCGCAGGCATCTCCGTCGCCGGAAGGACACAACAGCGCCCGGGCAAAGGCCAGCCCGGCGGTCTTTTTACCCACCCCCGGCGGCCCGAAAAACAGATAGGCGTGGGATACACGGTTATGACGGACAGCGTTGACCAGGTTGGTCCTTATTTTGGCATGTCCCTCCAGATCCCTTAATGAGTACAATTGTTTCACCCCCGGTAAGCTTAGCTTTTTTTGGGTGACTTTTCAATCAATCTTTATTTCCAGCGCGGTCAACACCCGCCTGTGTACTTCCCCCGCCGGCGCACCGGCCTGCACCACCCGAAAAATGCCGGGACGGCGGGCGGCCTGCTCCAGGTAACCCCGGCGCACCTGCCGAAAAAAATCTGTTTTTTCACTCTCCAACCGGTCCGGCAGACCATGGCCCAACACCCGGCCGATACCCTCTTCAGCCGGCAAATCCAGCAGCACAACAACGTCGGGCTCCAGGCCGCCGGTGGCCAGAGTGTTCAAACGCAGGAGAAAATCCGTATCCAAGCCGCGCCCCCCGCCCTGGTAAGCCAGGGTGGAGTAGAGATACCGGTCGCAGAGCACGGTGTCACCCCGCTGCAAGGCGGGCTTAATTATTTGGTTAATATGCTGAGCTCGGTCGGCGGCATATAGAAAGGCCTCGGTACGGCGGTTAATATCCCGGCAGGCCGGGTCCAGGAGCAATTCCCGCAGCCGGGTGCCGATACCGGTGCCTCCCGGCTCCCTGGTGCACAGCACCGTCAGGCCCAGGCTTTCCAGCACACCGGCCAGCAGTCTCATCTGGGTGGTTTTACCCGCGCCGTCAATCCCTTCAAATACAATAAAACTTCCCTTTGCAATAAATTTTCCAGCAGCCAAAACTACTTCATCTCCCGTACCGGTTAAACTACACCAAAATTTTACCCGCCCATGCAAAACTCCCGCCCGGGGCTGTCGATTTGCGGTCCTTGTCATGGGGGCGGTTACTTTACCACCAGCACCGTAAGCAATTGAGGATCGGCGGCACCCTGGCGGTGCACACCGGATTTCCGAACCTGTATCAAATATTCTACAACCGCGGGGGTGATCTCCTCCCCGGGGTAAATAACCGCCATACCCGGCGGGTATACCGCCACCATTTCAGCGCTTACCAGGCCGGCGGCCTGTTCCAGGGGCACTGTCCGCCGGGGAGCCAACCAGGCCCGACGCGGAGTTATAATCATGGGGGGAGAAGGCGGGCACGCCGGCGCCGGCGCAGTCAAAACCAGCCGGCCGCCAGCTGGAGGTCGGCGGCTTATACCCGCCAGCGCCCGCACCAGTTTATCAGTTTCACTTTTGGTGGTCCCCAGCGACAGTACAGCCACCACATTAAAAACATCGGCCATTTCCAGGTAAATCCCGTGCTCGGCGGCCAGCCGCCGGGCTGCCTCGTAACCCGTGATTCCCAGTTCCCGAACCGACACCACCAGCCGCGTGGGATCGTATCCGGCGGCGCAAAGCGTGCCCAGGTGTTTTTCACCCAGCGTCCCCAGGCCGGGCAGCGCGTCAATTTCCCGGGCCGCACCCCGGGCAGTTCGCAGTAGTTTGTCCAGCACTTCCCGACCGCACCGGGCCAAAAAGTCCCGGGCCGCATCCAAGGAAGCCATTAAAATGTAGGAGGGGCTGCTGGTTTGCAGCAAGCGCAGCGCGTCGGCCAGCCGTTCCCAATCCACCTTGGCGCTGCCCAGGTGCAGCCATGCAGCCTGAGTCAAGGCGCCGCCGGTTTTATGCACACTTTGCACCACCGCGTCGGCGCCCAGAGCGAGGGCGTCTTCCGGCAGCTCCGGGTGAAAACGCAAATGCGTGCCGTGGGCCTCGTCAACCAGCAAAGGCACGCCATAACGGCGGCAAACCCCGGCCACCCCCGCCAAATCACCCACCACACCGTAATAGTTTGGATGCACCGCCAACACAGCCCCGGTATCTTTGTTTCTTCTCAAGGCGTACTCCAGTTGGTCCAACCCGAAACCAGCGGCAAAACCAAACCCGGGAACCACTTCGGGCTCCAGAAACACCGGTCGCGCGCCGCTGATTACCAACCCGCCCAGCACCGAGCGATGAACATTGCGGGGCAGCACCAGCGCCCGTCCACCGGCGCAGGTAGCGGCCACCAAGGCCTGTATACCCGCTGTGGCACCATTGACCAGAAAAAAGGAACACCGGGCCCCGAACAGCCCGGCAACTTTTTCCTGAGCCGCCGCAATTACCCCGCCGGGGTTATGCAGGTCATCCAGACCTTCCAATTCGGTTGCGTCCCAGCCCGGTGCAAGGCCCCATTGCCGCAACCCTCCGGGAGCCCGTCCACCGTGGCCGGGCACATGCAGCCTTATAGGCCGGCGGCGGCGGTACTTTTCCAGGGCGTCCACCAACGGCATATGTTCATTTATTCTATTTGGCAATATTTTCACCCACTGAAAGTATTTTAATATATAATTTTATCATATATATGGCCAGACGCACTTTACTAAAGTATAAAAAATTAAACTGCCTCAAACTTTCGCGGGTTATTTGCCCAATATCAATAGCGGCTGCATAGGAAACATCTGCTAAAAACCACGCAGCCAAGGAACCGCTTATCAAGCGCCATTCTTGCATTTCTTTGGCATCATAAACTGTCTTGCTGCGGTCAAAATAAAAAAAACGCACTTTTTCGGTTTCCCTGGAGCGTGCGCTTCTTTAATTACGAAAACAGCCGGCGCTGTTTTGGTACTCGGTTGTGAGCTGCCGCCGTGTTGGTTTTTTTCCTTTGCACCCGCCATATATATGGCCAGGCGCACTTTACTAAAGTATAAAAAAGGAGTGTGAATAGCGTTGTCCAATGCTGAAATAGACACCAAAAAAATATCCCAAAAGTACCGCACCAATGTACCCCGGCTGATTCGTGCCTGGAAAAAAGGCATCTCGGATCCTGAGATTTCCAAGTACACCGGCATTCACGTCACTACCCTGTACCAGATCAAAAACGACCTGGAACTGGCCCATCGCCGGGCCCGGGTGGCCCGAAAGAGGGAAGAAGCCGGCGAAACGCCGGCCTACGCCCAGCGCCATATCCTTTTAAGGCCGCTCCTGTAGATTTCGTACAGCAGGTTGTCAGGACTCAGCAGAGTAATATTTTCTTCACAATAAATACAAATGTAATGTCCCCGCACACACAGGCCCGGTCCTGGTCCCGCGCCGCAAATAACGCAGCCATGTTCGGCCATTAACATCACCCGTTCCAGTATATGAACCAAGTCCGGAAGCGGTGACAAAATAAGGGACAAGCTAGTTATTCAAAAATTAAAAAAGCGCACTCATTCGGGTCCCTGGAGCGTGCGCTTTTTAATACTTTTCTGTCCCCTATTTAATTCCTTAGTGCTTTTCCCGGTCTTCTTTTTTCTTGTCAACGGTTATGGCACAGTCAGGGCAGAAGCTCTGGCAAATCCCGCAGGCAATACAATCCTCATTTATTTTCACCGAAGGCGTTCCGTACACCCCCAGCACATCCGACCAACTCATACATTTTTTGGGACATTTCTGGATGCACAGGCCGCAACCCTTGCAAAGACCGGGAAATAGCGTCCAGAATCCTTTTTCCATTTCCTGGGTGTGCCCCTTGAAATTTACAGCCACTATATCTTACCCCCTTTTACTATAGGTTGGCCACCAATTCGGCGCCGCGTTCCATGGCCCGGAAATTCATTTCCCGCAACTCGGGGCTCTTTTCAAATTTGTAGCCCAGTTTTTTCTCGATAGCCTTTTTGGCGTCGTCCATGGCCACCACACCGGTAGCTTTTAGTACCGCGCCCATGATGATGACGTTAAACACCCGGGGGTGTAATTCTTTTTTGGATATTTCAATGGCCGGAATGGCCAGCACCTTCTTGGCGTTTGTGGGCAACTCATTCTCTATGTTTTTAATGCCGCTGTCATAGACAAACACGGTTTCGGGCCCCACATAACGCCTGGTGCGGACCACGGACCGGTCGCTCAACGCCACCACGATGTCCCCGATCTGAAACTTGGGCGATCCGACACGCTCATCCCCAATCTGCAGAAAGGCCACCGATACGCCGCCTCGCTGCTCAACGCCGAAGTTTGGTATATAAAGGGCCTCGCGCCCTTCTTCGTTAGCGGCTTCGGCCAGGATCTCGGCCACCGACTGCACTCCCTGGCCACCCTCACCGGCCAGCACAATTTTTATCGGATTGCCCATGGTTATTCCCCCTCCCTCTCCCGGGGACCGGGTACTTTAAGTTCCCCCACTTTAAAATACTTGTACATATCTTCTTCAAGGAATTTCCACGTATCCACCGCGTTGGTGCGCCAGTTGGTGGGACACAAGGCCAGCGCTTCCACAAAACTAAACCCGTTTCCGGCCATTTGGTTTTCCAGCGCCTTTTTAATATATTTTTTCAGCTGTTTGGGGTTGGCCACGGTACCCCTGGCCACGTAAGCCGTATCCGAAGAGATGGCCGCCACCATTTCCGGACCCTGGGTAGGGGAACCGGTGATTTCGGCGTCGCGCCCGTAAGGCGATGTTTCAGTCTTTTGGTCCGGCATTGTAGTGGGCGCCATCTGGCCGCCGGTCATACCATACTGGGTGTTGTTGACCAGCAGGACGGTGATCCTTTCATTGCGGGAAGCGGCGTTGACCAGGTGTTGTGATCCGATGGCGTACCCGCCGCCGTCACCCATGTAGGCTATGCCGATAAAGTCGGCATTGGCCCGCTTGATGCCGGTGATAACCGGGACGGTCCGACCGTGGTGGGTCTGCACCGTATCAACGTTGAACAAGTCCCAACCCAACAGCGAACAGCCGATATCCAGCAAGCCTGCTCATCACGGCAAAGACGCCATGAACTACATAACAGGTTTAACACCTCAACTCGGAATCGGCTTCGATTGTTGATATCAATCTCACCCGCCCCTGGGAGCAGTCAAGCATAGACCATTTGCAGCCGTGTATCCTGACGGTGTCACAATCGCAAAATCGTTCCAAAAACGCAGTGAGGCAGTTCATCATC
>JAKSCU010000371.1 GCA_022360435.1 Bacillota bacterium | reverse complement strand
GGAGCGCCAATAATATCCCGGACATGATATACCAATAATTTTTTTTGCGGCGTATCCAGGACAAAAAACCACCACCCAGGGAAAAAGTGAGGACGGCAATCCCCACTTTTCAGTCTGCAGTGATTATTTTCTTTTCATCATGGAGTTTACCGAACGGGACATTTCCTTGAACATCCGGTCGGCGGTCCGGCGCGGCTGCATGCGCCTGATTCTTTTTACGCCGGGAAACTCCGCCGGTTTGCGCTGCGGTTTTTTCATCATGTTCATAATAGCGGCCATTAAGCTGCCGGCTATTACCCCTCTCCAGAAGCCTTTTAACAATTGTATCACCTTCCCGTTAAAGCAAATGTTCGTTCTGGGGGTCGAAGGATACCAGGCTGCCGTCTTCGGAAACTTCGAATATGCTGACCCCTTCTTTGTTCAGCCTGTATTCAACACAGCAATCCCAGCAGTAGTATTGTTCCACGCCCACCTTGCCGGTGGCTTTGCCGCCGCATACCGGGCAATGCAACATATCGCCTCCTCGGGAGTTCTCATATATGCATTATGCCCATTTGGCCGTCTGATAATGCTTTTATGTCAGGCAGGTTTTCAGAATAATCCCGTTGACAATATTATGGACTGCAAATACAATTATAGCCAACAAGTTAATTAATACATTCCAGGTGCCCCGCAGGGGATAATAGGGAACCGGGTGCAAATCCCGGGCGGTCCCGCCACTGTAGCCGGTAGTCCACCTCATAGCCACCGTTTGTCGTCCTTTACGGCAAGGCAGGCGGGAAGGGAGGCGCGGACGCTATCCCGGAAGCCAGGAAACCTGCCTGGAAGTGTCAGGCACAGCCTCGTGGATAAGGATGTGCATGAGCACGTGGATGATGGAAAAGTCCATGCCAAAAACGGCATGGACTTTTTTTATTTCAAGCAATAGCTATTATCAAATCCAAAGGAGGAGGTTGAATGACCAGGTTGAGCAAGGCCCTGGCCGGAGAAATCACGCCGGAAATGGAACAGGTGGCGGCAAATGAAGGAGTCGCGCCGGAATTTGTCAGGCGGGGAGTCGCCGCTGGGACAATTGTCATTCCCCGCAATGCCAACCGCATTAACAGCGCCCCGCCGGGAATAGGGGCGGGCTTGCGGACCAAGGTAAGCGCCAGTGTTGGACTGCACGGCAATAATACCAACACCGGCTTGGAAATAGCAAAAGTGAAGGCGGCTGTTGCGGCCGGCGCCGACTCCATAATGGACCTGAGCGTCGGTGGCGATATCGACGCCATGCGCCGGGAAGCCCTGGCCGCCGCTTCCACGCCGGTGGGCACCCTTCCTTTGTACCAGGCCCTGGCCGAAGCAAGTGACAAATATGGGACAGCGGTCAAAATGACGGCTGAAGACTTGTTTGCGGTTATCGAACGCCAAGCGGCCGACGGGGTTGATTTTATGGCCTTGCATTGCGGCACCACCGCCAATGTGGTGGAACGGGCCAAAAAAGAGGGCAGAATCGACCCGTTGGTTAGTTACGGCGGTTCCCACCTGATTGGTTGGATGCTCCACAACCAGTTGGAAAACCCCCTTTACGAACAATATGACCGGGTGCTGGAGATTGCCCGCAGGTACGATGCCACCATCAGCCTGGCCGACGGCATGAGACCCGGATGCCTGGCCGATTCCCTGGACGGCGCACAGGTGGAGGAAATGGTGATTTTGGGCGAACTGGTAAGGCGGGCCAGGGAAGCCGGAGTGCAGGTAATGGTTAAAGGGCCGGGCCATGTGCCGCTGGACCAGGTGGAAGCAACCGTGGCGCTGCAAAGAAGCCTGTGCCGGGGAGCGCCTTATTTTGTATTCGGTCCGGTGGTAACCGACATAGCCGCAGGGCACGATCACATCAGCGCCGCCATCGGTGGAGCGTTGGCCGCCCGGGCCGGGGCCGGGTTTATCTGTTATGTGACAGCCGCCGAACACATCGGCCTTCCCGGCGTGGAACAGGTGCGCGAAGGCGTAATCGCCGCCCGGATCGCCGCCCACGCCGCGGATTTGGCCAAAGGCGTGCGGGGTGCCCAGGAATGGGATCTGCAATTGTCCCGGGCCAGAAAGGAATTGGATTGGGAAAAACAAATCTCCCTGGCCCTGGACCCGGAACGGGCCAAACTGCTGCGAAAAGAGCGGAGCGGGGAATCCGCCACGGCCTGCGCCATGTGCGGCAAGTATTGCGCCATGGAAGTGGTGTCCCGGTATCTGGGCGGCAGCAAGCAGGGGTGTTAGTGGTAGTCCAAAGTCAAAAGTCTGAAGTCGAAAGTCGGGAACAAAATGAAAAAAGTTTACCGCAGTTTCATATTAACAAAGGAGTGAAAGATATGACACAGGTATTGGCGGCCCGGGCCGGCAAAATTACACCGGAAATGGAAACGGCGGCGGCCCGAGAAGGCCTTGATGTGGAGTTAATCCGCCAGGGAGTGGCGTCGGGCAAAATAGTCATCCCCAAAAACATCAACCGCAAGGAATTTAATTGCTGCGGCATCGGGCATGGTCTAAAGATCAAAGTTAACGCTCTGATCGGCACATCCAGTGACCTAGATCACCTTGAAATGGAAGCGCGCAAGCTGGCCGTCGCCCGAGAGGCGGGATGCGACGCCGTCATGGATTTGAGCACCGGCGGCGACATCGACGGCATGCGGCGGCAGAGATCG
>JAKSCU010000104.1 GCA_022360435.1 Bacillota bacterium | reverse complement strand
TTCCAACAACTATGCTGATAACCGCAACGGAGGCTGACGGCATGGAGGAAGGCGTGCTCCGCTCCCTTCATCAACTGGCCCGGCTGTACGGAGCCATAACCGAATACCGGGATTTTGCCGGCCGCCCCCGGCAGGCGCCGCCGCACGTGCTGCTGGCCGTCCTGGCCGCGCTGGGGGCGCCGGTGGCAGGCCCGGCGGACATCCCGGACGCGCTGCGCCGGCGCCGGCAGGAACTGTGGCAATGTCGCTGCGAGCCCGTGACGGTTTGCCGGACCGGCGAAGACAACCATATGGAATTACGCCTGGAGGCCGGCCAATCCGAGGGCGGCATCTTATGCCGCCTGGAACCGGAATATGGCGAACCGCAGGAGTGGACCATCGAGCCGGACCGCCTGGCCGTTGCCGGTAACGAAACCTTGGAAGGAGTGGAATACACCCGCCGGCAGGTTCCACTACCCGCCGGGCTGCCGCCGGGCTATCACCGGCTCACCCTGCAGTTGCCGGAAGGCTATTGCGCAACAACGCTCATAACGGCGCCGGACCGGGCGTACGATCTTCCCGCCGACGCCGGTCGGATATGGGGGCTGTTTATGCCGCTGTACGCCCTGCGCTCGGGCCGGAGTTGGGCCGCCGGCGACGTCGCCGATCTGGAGAAGTTGCTGGATTGGACGCAAAACCTGGGAGGCAGCCTGGCCGGTACCCTGCCGCTGCTGGCCGCCTTCCTGGACGAACCCTTTGACCCCAGCCCATACGCGCCGGTGAGCCGCATGTTTTGGAACGAGTTCTACCTGGACGTAACCAGGATTCCCGAACTGGAGCGATGCCCGCCGGCGCGGGAATTGTTAAATTCCCCGGCGTTCCGGGCGCAAATGGCGGCCCTGCGCCAGGCGCCCCTGGTGGACTACCGACGGGGAATGGAATTAAAGCGCAGGGTCCTGGAACTGCTGGCAAAATGTTGTTACACGGCGGAATCCCGAAGGTTGTCCGCCCTTCGCCAATGGGTGACGGAAAACCCGGCGGCGCAGAATTATGCCCGGTTCCGGGCCGCGGTCAGCCGGCGGCGCGCCGACTGGACCCAATGGCCCCTGCGAATGCGGGGTGGAGACCTACAGCCCGATGACTACGACCCGGCAGTTGAACGATACCACCTGTATGTGCAATGGACGGCCCGGGAGCAGTTTCGCCATCTTGCGGCCCGGGCCGGGGAACGCGGACCCGGCTTGTATCTTGATTTCCCGCTGGGAGTGCACGGCGGCGGTTACGACGTGTGGCGCGAACAAGACCTATTCGCCACCACGGCCGCCTGTGGCGCGCCGCCCGACCGGCTTAACGCCGGGGGACAAAACTGGGGCTTTCCGCCCCTGCACCCCCAGCGGCTGCGGGAGCAAGGCTACCGCTATTTCATCGCCTGCCTGCGCCACCACTTGGTACATGCCGGCATTCTGCGCCTTGACCATATCATGGGGATGCACCGGCTTTTCTGGATCCCCGCCGGTCTGCCGGCAAGCGAAGGCGTTTACGTGCGCTATCCGGACAAGGAGTTTTACGCCATTTTAGCCCTGGAATCCCGGCGCCACCAAACCCTGCTGGTAGGTGAAGATCTGGGCACCGTTCCCGACACCGTCCGCTCATCCATGGACCGGCACGGACTCCACCGCATGTACGTGCTGCCTTTCGAATTCCAGCGGGTGCGCCGCCAGGGATTAAACCAGGCTCCAACCGGGTCGCTGGCAAGCCTGAACACCCACGACATGCCCACCTTTACCACCTTCTGGCGCCAAAGCAAACCGGGTATCCGCTTTGATCTGGCCAGATTTTTGTACCGCAGGGGCCTGCTGAAAGCTCCCCGGGACAACGTGCAGGCGATCCTGCACGCCTGCCTGAAATACCTGGCCGCCGGGCGGGCGCGCATCGTGATGATAAACCTGGAGGATTTGTGGCTGGAAACGGCGCCCCAAAACATTCCCGGCACCGGTCCGGAAAAACCTAACTGGCGGCGCAAAGCACGCAGAGATTGGGAAGCTTTCAGCCGGGCTCCCGGGTTGTTGAGGATACTAGGGAAAATCAACCGGCTCAGAAAACGGAGGCTAATAATGTGACGGTCTACGAGTATAAAGCGGAAAGCGCCTGCCCCGGCGCCGTGTACCTGGGCGACGGTCGCTGCCGGTTTCTGGTCTGGGCCCCGCTGGCCGGGCGGGTGGAGGTGCGCATAATGTCGCCCCGGCAACAAACCCTGCTCCTGCAGCACAAAGAACGGGGTTACCACCACGGGATTTTCGAGGACATTGAGCCGGGCAGCCTTTACTGGTACCTGCTGGACGGGAAGAAAGAACGTCCCGATCCGGCCTCGCGTCACCAACCCGAAGGGGTGCACGGACCTTCCCGGCTGGTGGATACCGGCGCATTCACTTGGACCGACCGGGGTTGGCGCATCCCGTCCCGGCACGACCTAATTCTGTACGAGCTCCACGTGGGAACCTTCACACCGGAGGGCACATTCGACGCCGTCATCCCCCATCTGGATCAACTGAGCGATCTGGGGGTCAACACCCTGGAAATAATGCCGGTGGCTCAATTTCCGGGGGACCGCAACTGGGGTTACGACGGAGCCTATCCCTTCGCCGTGCAGCACACTTATGGCGGTCCCCGGGGCCTGCAGCGGCTGGTGGACGCCTGCCACGCCAAAGGGCTGGCCGTACTCCTGGACGTGGTTTACAACCACCTGGGACCCGAGGGTAGCTACCTGGCGGATTTCGGCCCTTATTTCACCGACCGTTACACCGGCCCCTGGGGGTCGGCCATCAATTTCGACGGGCCTGGCAGCGACGAAGTGCGGCGCTTCTTTATCCAAAACGCCCTGTATTGGCTGACCGACTTCCACATCGACGGGTTCCGACTGGACGCGGTGCACGCCATCCAGGACTTTTCAGCGCGGCCCTTTTTGGCGGAAATAAACAACGCAGTACGCCGGCGAAGCGAAAAGCTGGGGCGCAGGGTGTACATGATCGCCGAAAGCGACCTCAACGACCCCCGGGTGATACTGCCTTTTATAGCGGGGGGCTACGGGTTCGACGCCCAGTGGGCCGACGACTTCCACCACGCCCTGCACTCCCTGCTGACCGGGGAGCGGGACGGGTATTACCGGGACTTCGGCGGGCTGCCGCCTCTGGCCCGGGCTTACAAGCAAGGCTACGTCTACACCGGCCAATATTCGGAGCACCGGGAGCGCAGGCACGGCAATCCTCCCCGGCTCTGCCCCGCCCACTCCTTCGTGGTTTTCGCGCAAAACCACGACCAAGTGGGCAACCGCGCCCTGGGGGAGAGACTTGCCGCCCTGACTTCCTTTGCCGGGCTGAAGCTGGCGGCCTGCGCATTCATCCTTTCCCCCTTTGTCCCGCTTATTTTTATGGGTGAGGAGTACGGCGAAACAGCGCCTTTCCTGTATTTCACCAGCTACTCCGACCCGGAGTTGACCGCGGCGGTGCGCCGGGGCCGGCGGCGGGAGTTCGCCGCTTTCGGCTGGGACAAAAAAGTGCCGGATCCGCAGGATGAGACCACCTTCATGCGTTCCAAGCTCAACCACGGGCTGCGCGGACAGGGCCGCCACCTGGTGCTTTACCAACTCTACCGCCAGCTGCTCCAATTGCGCCGAGAAGAGCCGGCGCTGGCCGACCTGGATAGGGACAACATGGAGGTGCTGGACCGGGTGCGGGAAAAGATTATATTCATCCGGCGCTGGAGCGGCGGCAGCCAGGTGTGCATGGTCCTGTCTTTCAGCGAAACCAATACGTCCGCCGCCCTGCCGGTACCGGCGGGGCGCTGGCGCAAGCTGCTGGATACTGCGGAAGAAAGGTGGCTGGGGGAAGGAAGCACCGTGCCGGCTGAATTTGATTCCCCGGGGCAAATCCAAATGAAACTGGGACCAGGAACTTGCGTTTTATTCAGTCTAAAGTCGAAAGTCTAAAGTCGAAAGTCTTTTATTTCCGTAACTTTATCTAATATTCAAAACGGTAAAGCGTAGTCCAAATCATTTACTTGATGAAATGAAACAAAGCAACTATTACGCCGTAGTATTAATCAAGATTAAAGAATTATTAAACCCATTGGTCTTCAGTTTTTAGTCTCAAGTCTTTAGACTTTTGACTTTCGACTGTAAAAGGAGGTTTAACCGCATGGAGCGATACCTTTGCATCCACGGCCATTTTTACCAGCCACCCCGGGAAAACCCGTGGCTGGAAGCCGTCGAGCTGCAAGATTCGGCTCACCCTTACCATGACTGGAACGAGCGGATCACCGCCGAGTGCTACGCGCCAAACACCGCGGCCCGCATACTTAACGAACGGGGCTGGATCAGGGACATCATCAACAACTATTCCAAGATCAGCTTCAATTTTGGACCGACGCTGCTGGACTGGCTGCAGACAAACGACCCGGAAACTTACCACGCGCTGGTTGAATCCGACCGGGAAAGCAAGCGGCACTTCTCCGGGCACGGCTCGGCTTTCGCCCAGGCTTACAACCACATGATCATGCCCCTGGCCAACCGGCGCGACAAATACACCCAGGTAATCTGGGGCATCAGGGACTTCGAGAGCCGCTTCGGCCGCAAACCGGAAGGGATGTGGCTGCCTGAAACAGCGGTGGACCTGGAATCCCTGGACATCATGGCCGAACAGGGCATCGGCTTCACCGTTCTTACTCAGTACCAGGCCCGGCGGGTGCGCAAAATGGAAGGCGGCCACTGGCAGGAAGTCGGCGCCAGGGGCATCGACCCCTCCATGTGCTACCGGCTGAACATTCCCGACACGGGACGGTGGATTAACATATTTTTTTACGACGGGCCGATTTCCCGGGCCGTCGCCTTCGAGAAGCTGCTTTCCAACGGGGAGCGCTTCGCCCACCGCCTGCTGGGAGGCTTTAACGACACGCGATCCTGGCCCCAGCTGGTAAATATAGCCACCGACGGCGAAACATACGGGCACCATCACCGCCATGGGCAAATGGCGCTGGCTTACGCCCTGCAGTACATTGCCTCAAAAAACCTGGCCCGCATCACCAATTACAGCGAATTCATGGCGCTGCACCCGCCCACCCACGAGGTGGAAATCCACGAACACACCGCCTGGAGCTGCGCCCACGGTGTGGGCCGTTGGCAGGGTGACTGCGGCTGCAGCACAGGCATGCACGAGGGGTGGAACCAGGCCTGGCGGGCGCCTCTCCGCCACGCCCTAGACTGGCTGCGGGACTCGCTGGCGCCAGGATACGAGGAGCAGGCCCGCCGGTACCTGAAAGATCCCTGGGCGGCGCGGGACGATTATATTTCAGTGGTGCTGGACCGCTCGCCCGAGAACACGGACCGGTTTTTTGCCGCCCAAGCGGCCCGGCCGCTGCAAGAAGAAGAGCGGGTGACGGCTTTTAAACTGCTGGAGCTGCAGCGGCACGCCATGTTGATGTACACCAGTTGCGGCTGGTTCTTCGACGAAATATCGGGCATTGAAACGGTGCAGGTGCTCAAGTACGCCAGGCGAGTGGTTCAACTGGCCCGAGACCTGCTGGACACCGACCCGGAACCCCGTTTCCTGGAAATACTGGGCGAAGCGAAAAGCAACATTCCCGAAAACCGGGACGGCGCCCATATTTACGAGAAATTCGTGACGCCGGCGATGGTGGACCTGCCCAAAGTGGGCGCCCATTACGCCATCAGCTCGCTTTTCAACGATTATGGCGACAAAACCAGGATTTTCTGTTACGACGTGGCGCGCCTGGACAATCAGACCCTGGAAACCGGCCGGGCCAAACTGGCGGTGGGGCAAGCGCGGGTTGCTTCGGAAATCACTTTGGAATCCACCACCGTGTACTACGGGGTTTTTTACTTCGGGTATCACAACGTCAGCGGCGGCGTGCGGAAATTCGCCGGCGACGAGACTTACCGGGAGATGAAACAAGGAGTGACCGACGCTTTTAACCGGGCTGATCATTCCGGAGTAATCCAGCTGCTGAATCAATATTTTGAGAATGACACCAACTACTCGTTAAAGCAGCTTTTCCGGGACCAGCAGCGCAAAATCCTGGATCTGATCCTTACCTCCACCCTGGCGGATCTGGAGGAGGACTACAGAAAGATTCATGACCGGCACGCCTCCCTGATGCGGTTTTTAAAAAAAGACATGCACATTCCCCTGCCCCAAGCCCTGGTGTGCGCAGCCGACATTTACCTGAACACCAGCCTGCGCAAAACATTCGCCCGGGACGTGCGCAACCGCGAGAAGATTAACAACCTGCTGGCCGAAGCCGATTCCCTGGATATCAAGCTGGAAAACGAAGGTCTCAGTTACGTGCTGGAAAAAAACCTGGACCGAACGGCGATGGAACTGCAAACCAACCCCGCCGACACCTCCCGGATGGAATCCCTGGTCACTTTGGCCGACCAGGCCCGCTCGCTGCCGTTCTTCGTGGACCTGTGGAAAGCGCAAAACATATACCACCGGCTGCTGCAAAAAGTTTATCCCGGCTACCGGGACAAGGCGGAACAAGGGGATCGGGATGCCCGGGCGTGGCTGGAACTGTTCGAAACCCTGGGCGACAAACTGCAGGTGGAAAGGAGCACTTGAAATGGCTGTTTTGCGCGTCCCGGCGGCCACCTACCGGCTCCAATTTAACCGGGCGTTCGGCCTGGACCACGCCCGGGCGCTGGTGCCGTACCTGCACGCGCTGGGCGTAACCGACCTCTACGCCTCCCCGCTGCTCCAGGCCAGGCCGGGGAGCGGCCACGGTTATGACGTGACCGACCCCGCCCGGCTAAACCGGGAATTGGGCGGCGAACGCGCCTTCGCCGGACTGGCCGAAGCGCTGCGCCGGCACGGCATGGGGCTGCTGCTGGACATCGTGCCCAACCACATGGCCGCCAGCGCGGAAAACCCGTGGTGGGCCAACGTGCTGCGGCACGGCCGGGGTTCGCCTTACGCCCGGTATTTCGACATCAACTGGCAGTCGGCCCGGCCGGGCCTGACCGGCCGGGTCCTGCTCCCCATCCTGGGCCTGCCGTACGGTGAAGCGCTGGAAAACGGGGAAATAACCCTGGTACTGGCCGAAGCAGGCTTCCAAGTGCGCTACCATGACCACCGACTGCCGGTTAAACCCGGCTCATACCGCCAATTACTCGCCGAGTTCATCGCGTCCGGCCAACACGGCGACCCCGGCCCCGCGCCGCGGCAGTTGGCGGAGCTGGCGGCGGAGCTGGATAAACTGCCGCCCCCCGCCGACACCTGTTTTACAACAGCGTTCCGGGAGATTACGGGCCGGCTGTGGCGGTTGTACCACACCAACCCCGAAACCGAGACCTTTATTGATAACACGCTGCGGGCAATAAACGGTACCAAGGGGGAAACGGCCAGTTTCCACCGTCTGGACGCGCTGTTGGCCGGGCAGCATTACCGGCTGGCCTTCTGGCCGACGGCCAACCGGGAAATTAATTACCGCCGGTTTTTCAGCATCAGCGAACTGGTTTCGGTGCGAGCGGAGGATGAAAATGTCATGGCAGCCACCCATGAACTGGTTCTGCATCTGGCCCGGGACGGACAGGTAAACGGGCTGCGCATAGATCACATCGACGGCCTGCACGACCCCGAGGCTTACCTGAACCGCCTTCAGGAAAGCCTGGCCGGCCCGGGGGAGCGCCCCGGATTTTACGTGCTGGTGGAAAAAATTCTGGGCGCCGAAGAGGAGCTTCCCGCCGGCTGGCCGGTAAGCGGCACCAGCGGGTACGATTTTTTAAACCTGGTCAACGGGCTGTTCGTGCATGGCGAAGGACTGAGCCAACTGGAGGAGACATACCGCCGCCATGGCGGGTGGGAAGACTTCCCGGCGGTGGTTTACAAGCTAAAAAAACGGGCCATGGCCACACTTTTCGGCGGCGAAATGCGCACCCTGGCCCAGCAGTTGGGCGACCTGGCGGAGCAAGACCGGCACGGCTGCGATTTGACCCTGGACCAGCTGGAAGAAGCCCTGGTGGAAGTAACCGCCTGTTTTGCCGTCTACCGCACCTATACCCGCGGGTACAGGGTGACGGCCCGGGACCGGGAATATATTGAACAGGCCGTGACGTCGGCCGGCCGGCGAAGCCCCGACGTCCGACGAGCTTGCGGTTTTTTGCGCCGGGTGCTGCTGCTGGATTTCAGTGATCATATGCTTGAAGGAAAGCGGTTGGCTTGGCTGCGTTTCGTGATGCGCTGGCAGCAGTTCACCGGCCCGGTTACGGCCAAGGGGGTGGAGGACGCCGCCATGTATGTTTACAACCCGCTGATTTCAGTCAACGAGGTGGGAGGCGAACCGCACGCTCCGGCGATGCCCGTGGCATTGTTCCACCGGCGTAACCGGGCCAGGCTGGATCGCCTGCCCCATTCCATGAACACCACTTCCACCCATGACACCAAACGCAGCGAGGACGTGCGCATGCGCATCAACGTACTGTCGGAAATCCCGGCCCGTTGGGCCGAGCGCCTGGAGCATTGGCGCCGCTGGAACCATAGTCGCAAGCCGCTATGGAACGGACGGCCGGTACCCGGCGGCACCATGGAACAATTTATTTACCAAACCCTGATAGGCGCCTGGCCTTTCCGGGAGGACGAATCGGCCGACTTTAAAAAACGGCTGGAAAGCTATCTGGTCAAGGCAGCCAGGGAAGCCGGAATACATACCGGGTGGCTGCGACCCGTCGAAGATTACGAAAAAGCGCTGGTACAGTTTGCCATATCCATCCTGGAGCCCGGGAAAGACAACCTGTTTTTGCCGGACTTCACCCGGTTCCAGGCCACCGCCGCCTATTACGGCGCCCTGGGCTCGCTGGCCCAGGTGCTGCTGAAGGTCACCTGCCCGGGAGTGCCCGACTTTTACCAGGGCGCCGAGCTATGGGATTTCAGCCTGGTGGACCCGGACAACCGGCGGCCGGTAGACTTCAGGGAGCGAGTGGACATGCTGGCCACACTCCGGGAACGGGAAGCGGGCGGCGAGGCGGCTCCGGCGGCCTTGGCCCGGGAACTGCTGGAATCCTGGCGGGACGGGCGGGTAAAGATGTTCCTAACTTACAGAAGCCTGCAGTTTCGTAAAGCCCATCCCGATCTTTTCACCCGGGGGGAATACATCCCGGTGCAAGCCGCCGGTCCCGGAGCCGAGCACGTCTGCGCATTTGCCCGGCGCGCCGGCCAAAGCTGGGTCCTGGTGGCGGTGCCCCGGCTGCTGGCGCTGTTTCTGGCCGGCCGGGGCGGTCCGAATGATATGGACAAGCCGGCGGGCGAACCCATCTTCCCGGACCCCGGCAACCCGGACGTGGACGAACTGCTTACCCCTAAACCGCCGCTGGGGGAGAAAACTTGGGGGGGCAACTCGCTCCTGCTGCCCGGTGACGCGCCCGGCCAATGGCAAAACGTCCTGACCGGAGAAAATCTGTCCGCCAAAGCCGGCCCGGAAACACGCGCGCTGCCGCTAGCCGCTGTATGGCAAAGCTTCCCGGCTGCACTGCTTACGCCTGACATTGCTAAATTTTGACATTTTTTTCGCAATGACGAGAGGCCAGGCGCCTTCGTTGTCACATACAAAATCTGTATATATAATTAAATCGGCCAGTCAATTACTGGTACGAAGGGGGCGTTCGCTACGAAAAACACCACGTGTTTTGTTTAAAATCATCCAACCCTTCGGGAGGGTTTGGGGATAGAATGAAAAGCTAGCAAGTAAGGCGTCTTTCGGCGGCCAGCATCCCAATCCAGCGCTCCAGATACACCGGTATGATGAAGTTGCGCCGCACCATTTCCCGGCCGGCCCGGCCCATGGAAGCAGCCAGTTCAGGGTTTCTTAACATACGCACGACGGCCCCGGCCACCGCCTCGTCACCGCTGGCCGCCAGGCCGGTTTCTTCATGCAGCACCTGGATGCGGATGCCCCCCACCGGGGCGGCCACCAACGGGCGCCCCTTCCACATGGCCTCGGTAACGGTGAGACCGAACCCCTCGCGGACCGACTTTTGCACCACCACAGCGGCGGTCCGCTGCAGCACGTTTATTTCCAGATCAGCGGTGGGTGATAGTTCCAGGATCATAATGCCGGGGTCCCCGTCGGCTTCTTGGCGCACTTCCTCCAGTACCTGGGAGCCTTCGGGGTCGTCCCCGGCACCGCCGCCCGCCAGCACAAGACGGCAGGGCACCTGTTCCCGCACCATCCGGAAGGACCTGATTACGCCCATGGGGTCTTTAAGCCGGTCAAAGCGGGAGACTTGCACCACCAGGGGCAAGTCTCCGGGCACCTCCAGGCGCTCCAGGACGGTGCGGCGCTCCTCTTCGTCCACTTCCCTGTTTTTTTCGCTCAGGGGATCTATGGCCGGGGGCATCACGTACACCCGTTTGCCCAGTTCCTTTACGTACTCGTAGAGGTGGTATATCGCCCCGTCACACCGGGTGGCATAGTTCTTCAAAAACTCCCACAACCGGCGGTCCACGTCCACGGGATCGATATGGCAGTACCAGACCCAGTGCCCCGAGTGATCCGGCCGGAGTTCGGCCAGACCCAGAGGCTGTTGGTCATGCAGAATCACAAAATCGGCGGCGGCGTCCAGCAGATCAAAATTCTGTCTGGACACCTCCCGGTAGGTTTCAAACATCCACTCGTTTATCTCCACGGGCTGGCCGTGGAAAGCGTTATGAAAAGTTTTGGTGATGGAAAAAAATTCATTGGTGCCCCGCAACACGTCCCAGCGGGGAACAAGCCCCACATCTTCCATCAAGGGCACCAGCCTTTTCAGTATCTCAGCCACTCCGCCCCCCACCGCGGCGGAATTGATATGTTGAACCGCAACCCCTTCCAGCGGCGCGGCCAACTCACGGATGGCTTCCACCCGCTCCCGGCCGATAATCCGTTCGTAATCATCCAGTTTAACCATTGCCCGTCTCCTTCCCCGTCCGGTGCCAATATTCTTGCTTTATTTTTTCCTGTTGACGGCTTTTTAGTACACCGGTTCCCGCATGAATTGGAACCGGTTCAGTATCTGGACAACCGCCAGGGTGGCCAGGCTGACCACCGTAACAATGAGCAAACTGAAAGCATCCAAAGGCACGGTTTGCAACACTCGGTTAAGCAAGGGCTGATAAACGGCCAGAGCCTGCAGCCCCACCACCAGCACAATGGCGCCCCACAGAACCCGATTGGAAAACAGGGTGCGGTCCAAGCGCATGATGCCGCCGCCCCGCACGTTGAACACGTGAAGCAATTGCACCCCGGCCAGGGTAATAAAAGCTACCGTGCGGGCCACTTCAAGATTTCCGGTGATATTCAACACATATACGTAGGCTCCCAGGGAGCCCAAGGCCATAACCGCTCCCTGCACCAGAATGCGCAGTTTGAAACGGTTTGTGAGAATAGCCTGGTCCGGGTCCCGGGGAGGCCGCCGCATAATACGTCGTTCAGCCGGTTCCCAGCCCAGGGACAGCGCCGGAAACACGTCGGTGACCAGGTTCAGCCAAAGTATCTGCAGGGCTACCAGCGGCAAAGGCAGGCCCATTAACAAGGCCAGAAAAATAACCATTATCTCGCTCAGGTTGCAGGAAAACAGATAATGTATAAACTTAGTAATATTGTCGAAAATGACCCGGCCCTCTTTAACCGCCCGGATGATAGTGGCGAAGTTGTCGTCGGTGAGCAACATGTCCGCAGACTCTTTGGCCACCGATGTCCCTTCCTGACCCATGGCTATGCCGATGTCGGCCTCCTTCAGGGCCGGGGCGTCGTTGACCCCGTCCCCGGTCATGGCCACCACCTCCCCCTGTTTCTGCAGCGCGTCAACAATATCCAGCTTGTCCTCGGGGTTGACCCGGGCGAATATGCTTGCGTGGGCCAGTTCGTCGGACAGTTCGGCCATGGTTATGTCGTGCAGCGCCGCGCCGTGCACCACCCTGCCCGGGGGCGTGCCCAAGCGATGGCCGATGGCCCGGGCCGTCTCGGGCTGGTCACCGGTGATCATAATCACACGGATGCCGGCTCCGCCGGCCTCGGCAATGGCCTGCCCGGCTTCCTCCCGGGGCGGGTCGGCGATACCGGCCAATCCCAACAGAATCAGGTCCCGGTAGGGCTCCTCGGTCTCGGACTCCACCGGCCGGTAAGCCACGGCCAGTACCCGCAACCCCCGCCCGGCCATACCGTCGTTGACTTCCAGCACCGATTTGCGGGCGGATTCATCCAGGGGAAGAACCTGCCCGTCCTTCACCATCCCGGTGCAGCTCGCCATGATCACCCGCGGCGCCCCCTTGGCCAGCAATAATTTTTGACCGTCCGGAAAGCGGTAGTATACCGCCATCCTTTTCTCCGCGGAATTAAATGGTATTTCCTTCAATTCCTTGTAGTCGTTTTGCCTGGCCATTTCCGGGTCAAATCCGCCCTTCAAGGCGGCCACAACCAGAGCGCCCTCGGTGGGGTCACCCACCACGGACCACTGGCCTTCATCCACCCGATTGACGGCGGCGTTACTGGCCAGGGCGCCGGTTTTCAAAAATAGTTCCAGGTCCCCGCGCACCTCTTCCCGCCGGTCACCGGCCACAAAGTCCCCCTCGGGCCGGTAACCGGCGCCGGTAACTTTGATGGCGCGCCCACCCAACCAGATTTCCTCCAAGGTCATTTCGTTTTCCGTCAGGGTGCCGGTTTTATCGGTACAAATGACCGTGGTGGAACCCAGGGTTTCCACCGCCGGCAGCCGGCGGATAATGGCATTTTGCCTGGCCATGCGGGTCATACCGATAGCCAGGGTGATGGTTGCCACCGCCGGCAGGCCCTCGGGCACGGCGGCTATGGCCAGGGCAATGGCGGTTTCCAGTATTTCCAGCACGGGACGCCCCATGGCTATGCCCATGACCGCCATCAGCGCGGCGATACCCAAACTGATGAAAGCCAGTGAATGGCCCAGCACCGCCAGCCTTTTTTCCAGCGGTGTCTTGTCCTGACCGGCCTTCTCCAGCAGCGCCGAAACGCCGCCCATCTCGGTTTTTTCCCCGGTGGCGGTGACCACCGCCCGGCCGTTGCCCCGCACCACCATGGTGCCCATGAAAACCATGTTCACCCGATCCCCCAGGGGCAGGGCGCCGGCTTCCAGCGAGTCTGTTTGCTTGTTTACGGGCTGTGATTCACCGGTTAAGGAAGCTTCCACCACCGCCATGTTTTCTGCTTCCACCAGGCGCCCGTCGGCAGTGACGCTATCGCCCTCCTCAAGGATTAGCAAGTCGCCGGGCACCACCCCGGCGGCGTCCACTTCGATGAGTTTGCCGTCCCGAACCACCTTGGCGGTGGCCACCACCATATCTTTCAATGCTTCCATGGCCCGCCCGGCCCGGTATTCGGTCACAAAGCCGAACAGGGCGTTAAGCACGATAACCACCAGTATGGCCAATGCTTCCAAATACTCGTGCAACACCAGGGAAATAACCACGGCCAGCACCAGTAACGCAACAATGATGTTCCGGAACTGGTTGACCAAAATTACCCAGGGGGAGATACCGGCCTGCTTCCGCAGCCGGTTTTCTCCATACCGGCGCCGTCTGTTCTCAACCTCCGCGCCCTCCAGCCCTTTTTCCGGGTCGGCGCCCAGACTTTCCAGCACTTCCCGGATTTCCATCATGTGCGCTTCTTTGTGTCTCATTTAACCACCTTCCGCTTTTTCTGTGCTATTAGCATAGCCTCGCCGCACACCTTCAATGCGCCGCCCGAAGCTATTTTTATGCCGGGAAATGAGCAAAAAAAATGACTGATACCGCAGACGATAACGACCTTGGAGTGATTGCTTATTGTATTATCCGCAACAAGGAAGCAAAGTAAAAGTTACGCAAGATATATACGTCGCCTTTCTAAAACCTTCACTCGAACCCGCAGGACAATTATGACACAACGCTCTTCAGTTCAACTCCAGATTCGAGCCCTGTTGTATGCTCCAAATGCAATTTCTTAATAAACCTTATTTAGCAACTCGCTTCCTTTTTTTGCCATGCAAGCAGAAAAATTTAACTGGATTTGACTCCTGTTAAGTAATTAAGTCAATCTTCATAGTTCAAAAGTTAATCCAATTCTTATAAAATAGAGTTTAAGCCAACTTTTATTAGTTAAAAACAAAAAGAAAACACGCCTTTTTGGGTAAAATGCAGTCACCACAACAGCACAACCAAGAAAGGATGTTTTCTATTAATTGTTATTATTTTACCGAGTGATAATAAGAAGAACAGGCTTAACCTAATTCAGCTGGGTATTGTCACGTGTTTACGACCATTCAACAAATCGGTTTTACCCTACAAACAGCGCCCATGACGGTCATATATAAATTATTTAACTAAACAGCCATGAAAAACTCATAAAAGGTCGAAATTATATAATTGACTTTATCTCCATAATTGATATAAATTAACCTTGGGTGGCCAGATATGCCAAATATTATATTTAAAGGGGATATTTTATGAAAAACCTAAAAATAATATCATTAATTTTAACAATTTCATTTGTTTTTTCAACATTTTTTCCGACCTTTGTATTTGCCGCTAAGGCTCCTGAAACAAACGTAACTAGGATAGTTGAAAATAATCAGCAGATTGAGAATAGGCAAGAAAGTTCTGCTGAAATAATGGGATTTAAAAAAAATGTTATTGTTTTTGCCTTAAGACATGGTGGAGAAGCACTTGATGAAATTGTAGGGCTTATAAGTCCAAAACACGGAAAGTATTTAAAAAAGCATGCAAATGAAATTGCAGATTTTTTAGAGAGCATCTCCGATTCTTTTGAAGCGAGATTGATTGACTTCATGATTTTTGAACTAGGGATTCCAAATTCATCCGCAAGAGCAATCGCTTGGGCAATATGTTTTGTTATGATTTAGAGTAGTTAGGAATATAAACTCTTGAGCA
The DNA here is from genome assembly GCA_022360435.1 of Bacillota bacterium. Classification (GTDB taxonomy): domain Bacteria; phylum Bacillota; class Desulfotomaculia; order Desulfotomaculales; family Desulfallaceae; genus BRH-c8a. The sequence goes on along the minus strand of JAKSCU010000104.1, from coordinate 43,009 downwards.
AATTTACAGGTGGTATTAACTGTGCAGCTTACGAACCTTACAAGATTATCTGGCCTACCCATTATAAAGGAGCTTAGAGAATGAGTATTGAAAAAGAAATTCAAATGCTAAAATATAATATTAAGATTTTAACAATGATTATTAATAGTGATCGTTATCCTTTTTTTATGCAAATTTTGGATCATCAAATAACAGAGGACGAAACTCGCGTATTAATAGCTATTCTTCGGGCAATGAATTCTCGTTTAAAAAATAAAGTATCTACTGAACCATATGATGAAATATCTATAAATTTTATAAAAATACAAAAAGATGATGCTAAAAAATTATTTTCCTTATATCAAATACCCTTCACGGCAGTTTATTCTGATAGCATTCCAAGATATAACGAGTTTGCGTCTTATTGCAGTCAATTTTTACCATCATCTGTAAATCCAAAATATTTAATATTAAGCCTCAAAATGCAATCAATTTATGTCGAATTATGTAATCACTTACTTGCAGACATGAAGTAAAGGTACAGCACTATTTTGCTTTTCAAATTCACTTGCCATTTAGAGTAGTTTCTTCATTTTTAAAAAATTCTCTTAAGAATAAAAGCACTTGCTAATTTAACGTGTTTTGTTAAGATTTAAGCTGGATAAAATTGGTTAACCAATAAGTTGCCTAAATTTACTCGCGGGAATTAGTACAATAACATTGCCAAGAACAATTAAAACAACTCCTATAAGCGCTAAATCCGTCCATTTGTAGTTTTCATAAAAAGTTGACAACAATAATGCAAGAATGGGGTTTAATATTATTGCATATGCGGCTCGATCGGCTCCAATTCGATTAATTAGGGTTATATAGCAGCCAAACGCAATCACCGAACCAAAAATGGACAAGTATAATAGTGGAACTAAATAGTCAAGAGAAAAGCTAAACTGAATTTCTCCCGTGGCAAAAAAACCAAATACAAAAACTAAAATTCCGCCATAAGCCATTCCAAGGGTATTAGCCTGTGTTACACCAATCTGCCTTGCGGAAATATAGACGGCAATAATATTGCCGATAGAAGCTGAATAGGTGGCCAAAATGGCTAGAATCAAACCAATTACACCCTCGTTAATTCTAAAGGCTGATAATTCCGGCCAAAAAACCAATCCAATTCCGACGCAACCTAAAACACCGCCAAACAAAGTGGCCGGACTTACACTTTGACCCAAAAAAAAGCGAAGATTTAAAATATTGATGACCAAAATGGTGGAAAATATAACAGCCACTATTCCGCTAACAAGGTATTGGCTGGCCATATAAATTAAGCAATAACTACAGCCATACAATGTAATGCCTTGTAAACCAATTATAAGATGGTCCTTTATGGAAAAATTTAAAGAGATTTTGCGAATTCGGCAGAATATAATTAAAAAAATTGCTGCAAAAATAAATCGATAACCGACAGACAAAATGGGGTCCACCTGATTTAATTGTAATTCTATCGCCAGCCAAGTTGTGCCCCAGATGACAACAGTTGTGAAATAAAGAGAAAAAACGCCCATATTCCCCACCTATTAAAAAGCGCACTCATTTGGTTCCCTTTGCGTGCGCTTTTTAATACTTTTCTCCTCTGCCCTTGCCATATATATGGCAAGGTATAATTTCCTAAAAGTATAAAAAAAGCGTACTCATTTGTTTCCATTCTGTGCACGCTTTTCGATTATGACAGGCACAATTATAAATGATAATAGTCCTTGCATGCTATTTTCCCATCAAACAAAAATACAGGCACCTTTTTTATATCATAAAAGGATGCCTGTATTGCCGGTGTGGCCGGTGTTACACCCGAATGTTACGCAGCTTTTCCACCCGTTCCTTGATGGGCGGGTGGGTGCTGAACAGCCGGGCCATTGTCTGCCCGGACAGCGGGTTGACGATAAACAGGTGTGAAGTGGCGGGGTTGGTTTGCATGGGAATGCGCTGCGAAGCCGATTCAAGTTTCAAAAGGGCATTGGCCAGCCCGTCGGAAGAACCGGCGATTTGGGCGCCGGTGGCGTCGGCCATGTACTCCCGGGAACGGGAAATAGCCATCTGGATAATCATGGCGGCAATAGGGGCCAGAAAGGCCAAGATCAAACCGCCGATTAGACCGCCCCCATTGTCATCCTCGCCGCGTCCCATGCCGAAAATGGCCGCCCACTGGAAGGCATTGGCCATCATGGTTATGGCGCCGGCCAGCGCCGCTGCTATGGTGCCCACCAGCACGTCGCGATTTTTGATGTGGGCCAGTTCATGGGCCAGTACGCCCTCCACTTCGGTACGGTTTAACAAGCGCATAATCCCTTCGGTTACGGCCACCGCCGAATTGGCCGGGTTGCGGCCGGTGGCGAAAGCGTTGGGCTGCGGGGACGGGGTCACATAAAGCTTGGGCATGGGCATGCCCGCCCGCTGGGAAAGCCGGCGCACCATTTCGTAGAGTTCCGGCGCTTGGGACTCGGATACCGGGTAGGAACGGGTCATCTTGATGGCGATCTTGTCACTGTAATAGTAGCTGAAGAAGTTCAGCCCCAGGGCGATAATAAAAAACATCATGGCCCCGGACTGTCCGAACATAGCGCCGCCCAACATCACCAGCAACACCGTCAGCACGCTCATTAACAGCCAGGCTTTTAAGGTATTCATTGTTAAAACCCAACCTCCTAACAAATAATATTATTTAAGGTATATTGACACTTCGTTGATATATAACGCCAGCGACTGAAACAGCGCCATGCTCTGCACCGTTATTTTGGTGCGCAACTTGGCGGCGTCAACAACCGTGGTCCCATCGGACTGTAGTTGGGCCAACTGGCTTTCCAACTGTTTCAGTTGCCTCCTCAGCCCTTCCACGCTTATTTTCTCCCTTTCCGCAACGCCTCCCGCCGCGGTAAGGCGGAAGCTGTCCCAGGCATTTAATTGCTCCTTAATTTCCTCCAAGGTAAAACGGCCTATTTTCATGGTCTCAATAACCTTCAACCGCATCAGGGTTTCATCGGTATAATAACGGTAGTTGCTTGCAGAACGCACGGGCCGCAGCAAACCTAGATTGGTGTAGTAGTCTACAGTCCTTTTACTCACCCCCGCAAGCTTGGCAACTTCGCCTATTTTATATTTCGTCATTACCCCATCTGTTACCACCTCACATACATAATTATATCTTATGGGCGGGCAACTGTACAGTTTTGCGTTACAGTTCCAAGTATATTTAAGTCGGCTTTTTTTCATCAATATGGTTTAAATCGGTTTTTTTATCCTCTAAGTATTTTACATTTCCCCTTTTTTCAGCACCCGGATGAAACTGTCCACCAATCGGGGGTCGAACTGGGTGCCCCGGTTGGCCAGCAGTTCGGCCACCGCCTCCCGGCGGGACATGGCCCGCCGGTATGGGCGGTCGCTGGTCATGGCGTCGTAAGCGTCGGCTATAGATAGTATGCGACATTCCAGTGGAATTTGTTCCTCCTTTAAACCCAGGGGATAGCCGCCGCCGTTCCACCACTCGTGGTGCTTCAAGATCCAATCGGCTATGGGAGCCAGGTCGGGCGCCGACAGCGCAATGCGATGGCCGATTTCGCAGTGCCGTTGCATTTCCTTTTTTTCTTCGGTATTTAACGGGCCGGGTTTAAAAAGGATTCGGTCGGGGATGCCCACCTTGCCAATGTCGTGAAACTGGGCCAACAGGCGCAGTTCGGTTATATTGCTCCCGGGCAGGCGCAGCACGCCGGCCAGGCCCACCACCAGGTCCTGCAGCCGGTCGGCATGCCCTTCGGTAATAAAGTCCCGGGCTTCCAGCGCCTTCATCATAGTCTGCACAATGGCGCTACGGACGCTCTGACTGCGGTGCAATTTCTCACGATACATGTTGTTGTCTGCTTCCCTGAACAGGTTGCTCATGTTGACCGGAACTTCGTCGCTCACAGCGTAACCCGCTGAAATGCTCAAGGTGAGTTCCGGGTTTTCATTGTTATATGTAACCAACGCTTCCCGAATTCTGACACACGCTCTCTCCACCACGCTGTGGTCGCTTCGGGACAGTAACACGGCAAACTCGTCCCCGCCCACCCTGGCCACCACATCCCCGGTCCGAAAACACTTGGAGATCACACTGGAAGCCAGCATCAGTTGGGCGTCCCCGGCGTCGTGCCCCAGAGTGTCGTTCACCAGTTTCAACCCGTCCACGTCACATACAATAATACCCACCGGGTTATAACGCCCGCATTCCAGACGGCTCATTTCCTGTTCAAAAAACGCCCGGTTGAACAGCCCGGTGAGCGGGTCCCGCAGGCTCAAGTATTTAAGCTGCTCCTCCGCCTTTTTGCGTTCGGTGATGTCCAGTAGCGAGGCCACGCTTTTGTTGGTGCCGGGGATAATGGACACCGACAGTAAAACATACCGGGTTTTTCCGTACTTATCCCGAAATCTGCACTCGTATTCCGACGGGGCCAAGGTGGGATCAACCCGCCGCAAACAATGAAACTCTTTCATTTTCTGCAAATCGTCGGCAGTCACAAATTCTGTCCAGCTTTTAACGCCCTCGATTTCTTCTTTGGAGTAACCGGAAATATTTTCAAAAAACTGGTTGGCCAAAGAGATAGTGGTGTCTTCATCGACGATAACAGTGGCGGTGCTGGTGGTTTCAAATATAGTGCGGTACATACTTTCCGATTCCCACAGCGCTTCCTTGACTTTTACGCTTTCGGTAATGTCGGAAATAAACCCTTCCAAGGCTTCCAACTTCCCGGTGGCCGCAAATACTCCGCGCCCCTGTTCCCGTACCCATTTCACCATACCACTTTGGTGGACAATCCTGTATTCAATATGAAACGGCGCGGCTTTACTCAGGGATGCCTGCACCTCCTGCCAGACCCGCTCCCGGTCTTCGGTGTGAGTCAACCGTCCCATGGAAATCCGGTTTGACATCAGTTCCCCAGGTGTATAACCCGTCAGTTCCAAGCAGCCGTCACTGACAAATTGCATAGTCCAATCCGGGTCGTTGTGGCAGCGATAAGCCATGCCCTGCAAGTTGCTCATCAGGTTGGACAAAGCCCGCTGGTTTTCCCGGAGCAACAATTCGGCCTTTTTGCGCCTGGTGATATCCCGATAGATACCATAAATTCCTACCACCTTGTCGCCTATCTCCACCGGGTAAGCCAACACCGTCACGTATACCGGGCTCCCGTCCTTGCGCCTGCGCACCGTTTCTTCATACACCTTACTCCCGCGCAGCGCGGTTCCCGAAAGTACGGTAGCTTCCCCGGACTTTTCATCCGGCACAATTATTTCATTCAGATACTGTCCCTTGATTTCTTCAATGCGGTATCCAAAGAGTTCTTCAAACCCCCGGTTGGCGTCGATAATTACATCACTGCTGCTTAAAAGCACAATTCCTTCCGGTGAATTGTCAAACAGTTGTTTAAACAACGCCTTCTGCTGTTTAAGCTCCGATATGTCGCGAATCGATTGGATGGCCCCCACCGGGTTACCTGCGTCATCAAGCAACGGACAGGCTTGGGCCAAGACCCAGGCCCCCCGGCCGCCGTAAACCGACGCCAAGTAACACTCGCCCTGCACTATTTGACCATTTCTTTTAAAAACAGAGTATTTGTCTTTTACACCCGGAATATCCCCAAACACTAAATCGATTAAAATAGGTATTGGCGCTTGATAAAAGGGAACGGCATAATTGTAATCACCACGGCCCAAAATATCCCCCTTGGACAGGCCGGTCATTTCCTCCATAGCCCTGTTCCATGCGATGACCTTACCGTTCCGGTCGATGGCGAATGTGGGATCCGGTAAAAAATCAATAATATTTTTAAAGTGTTCCTCCGCCATCAGTTGGTACCCCCGCAACAAAACCCGTACCCGACAAAGTATATCCTTGCGGATGATTCGGTTTTTTATTAAAGTTAATATTAATTCTTGAATCCTAAAAATCCTTCATTTTTTGTCATCTTTTAAGCAAATAGGAGCATGATTCCTCAAAAACCGCACCCTTGTTTGCCCACAACGGTGCCCGGATGGCGGTTGAAGCTGCTGCGCACGTGCAGCAAAATACCGTAATGCCTGGCGTATTCCACCGACCTGTCATGCAGCACGGTTGCGCCCAGGCGTGCCATTTGCAACATTTCATCGTATGAAATAGCGGTTAGTTTGCGGGCGTTGGGCGTCAGGCGCGGGTCGGCGGTGTAGACCCCGTCCACGTCGGTGTATATTTCACACAAATCGGCCCCCAAAGCCGCCGCCAGGGCCACAGCCGTCGTATCCGAACCGCCCCGCCCCAAGGTAGTTATGTCGCCGTTACGATTAACGCCCTGGAAACCGGCCACCACCACAATATTACCCGCATCCAGTTCGCCGCTAATCCGCTCGGCTCTGACATCCAAAATCCTTGCTTTAGTATAAGTTTCGTCGGTAATTATACCGGCCTGACATCCGGTCAGTGACACCACCCTTTCCCCAATGCTGCTTATGGCCATGGCCAGCAGGGCAACGGCCATTTGCTCGCCGGTGGACAGCAGCACGTCCATCTCTCTTCCCGGCCCGGCGCCGGCAACCTGCCGCGCCAGCCCAATCAAATCGTCGGTTGTATCGCCCATGGCCGAAACCACAACCACCACCCGGCACCCTTTCCTGCGCGTCTCCACCACCCGGCGAGCCACCCCCTTGATTCGTTCGGGCGTTGCCACCGAACTTCCCCCAAATTTTTGTACCAGCAACAATTGTCCATTCCTCCCGTGCTTGTTCTAAAAAAAGCGCATTCATTCGTTGCCTCTGCTCGTGCTTTTAAATACTTTTACACTTGAATCCGGCCGTTAATATGGCCGGAAGCGACGCTTTCCCAAAGCATTCGAACACGCTTCCATTGCTCCCACCGGCACATGCGCAAGCGAAGAAACGACGCCCATGCTGGGGGCGTACCAAATAATTAAGGCCACCCAACCGGGTGGCCTTTCCTGTCCAATCAAACAAATATCAGCCAGGATTACCCTCGGGTTACGGGCAAAAACGGAACAACAGCAAACAGGCCCGGGCTGCGCATACCCATGCCCAGCCCGGTCATCATAGTCATGCCGTTGTTAACGTTTGCCGGTAACATGACAAACCTCCACTGCTACATATCTTGCGCCACGGGGACGGTTCCAGGGTATTCCTTCCAGCCCTTCGCCCCGCGCTTGGGGACGCTCAAGCCGCCCCCATGGCTGTCCTTATTACCTGTAATGTTATTAAACTACCACAAAAATCCGTGATACGCAATAATTAATTACTAAGTCCTTACATCATAAACAGCACCGCCACAATGGTGGCCACAACCAGGCCGGAGACAACCGGGAACAGGTTTCTCCGCACCAGCTCGAGAACAGGCACGCCCACGATTCCGGCCACCGCCACCAGGGAACTCCAGGCAATCAAGGTGCCGCCGCCGGCCCAGATGGCGCCCAACTGACCCAGCGAGCTTAAAGTGGCCGCAACATTGGCGTCGCCGGCGGCCATGGCGCCGGCCATGGTGCCCACCAGCGGCAGGCCCGAAAACCCGGAACCGTCGAGGCCGCTAATGGCTCCCAAAATCAGCAACCCGAAAGCGGCCAGGAAGCCTGTGGGGGGAATGACATTGGCAATTATACCACCGATATCGAATAAATAACCCGGCGCTCCTTCACCCAGGATAGTGGCCGACATTTCAGGGTTGCCCAGGAAAAAGAAACCGGCGATAGGAATAATGGGACCCATTACTTTAAATGCAAACACCATGCCGTCGGCTATGAAGTCCGCCATCTTGTTAAAGCCCTCAAAACCGTCAACCATAACGGTCGCTATAAGCATTATAATTAGCGCCACGCCGCCCAGCAAAGCTGATGCGTCGCCGCCCTTGATATCAAAGGTGAACATGGAAATAACCACAGCAATCATGGCGGCTACAAGCAGATAAACCAGGAACCGGCCCTTGCCCAGCAGTTCCGGTTTTTTTGCTTCGGATTGCATCAACCCTGCTATGGGGCTGTTTGTGGTGGCGGCGGTTTCATTGGCGTTGTGTTTAAAAACGCCTATTTCACGGCGGTTGATAAAATAACCGATTGTTATAGCCGTAAGGCCGGCAATCACAGAAAGAATGCCTGCTTTAAATGTAACCAACTCAGTGGCCACGCCCGCTGAGCTGGCCGTTAAGCCGGGAGCGCCCTGAATAACCACGTCTCCGGCCAGGGCCATCCCCTGTCCGGCAAAGGCCAGGGCCATGGCCGCCAGCATGGGCGGCAGCCCGGCTCTTATAGCCGCCGGCACCAGAAGCGCGCCAATCAGCGGCACTGCGGGAGTGGGCCAGAAGAAAAGCGATATGACAAACGTGGCCACACAAATAACAATATAACTAACCGCAGGTCCAACCATTAGTTTCTTTAATGGTTGAACCATTAGTTCGTCACCCCCGGTGGCGCTGATGGATTTCAACATGGCCATCATAAGACTGATAATCAAGAATATGGCAAATAATTCCTTAGCCGCCACAATGCTGGCGTTGAACAGGGACTGCGTGGCGCTAATTGGGTTTCCGGAAAAAGAAAGGCTGATTAAAAAGGTAAACACAATACAGGGGATTACCACATTGCGGCGCAAAATCATAGTTGCAATTACCACTAGCACACCAATAACATACAACCAGTGTTCAAAAGACACAAAGACACCTCCTGATTAATTAAGTAATTATCCCTGAAGAATTATTGGTTAGGGGTTGGTGTTTCACAACACCAAACTCCTTGCCAAGTCTGTTTTTCAGGAGACACCAGTCTTAGCGTAATATCGTGTTTCTTGAGCGCCGCGGAAACGCATTCGTCGTCTTCCCTGCGGCCCGCCGCTCGCGCTTCGGGACTCCGAAATCGTGCCCACATCACTCCGCTAACCTTTTAATTACGCCTAGTTCTACTTAGTTTCCGGACACAACAATCGATTCCTGCCTTATTCTTTATCAGAAAATTTAGTAAAATTTGCCTATTATGCCACCACCCCCTTTTTAATGTAGTTACCAACTTTTTCGCCCTCAAGGACACTTGCCCGGTCTTGGGTATCCGGCAGCCCGCGTGCTTCAGGAGAAAACCGGCCTGCCCGATAGCAAAGCGTATTATCGCTATTCCGTTACGCCACGGGGACGAGTTCCGCGCCTTTTCTGCGGCCATGTGCTTTGCGCTCCGGAGACGCCGGTACCGTTCCCATGGCTCGGCCAACCTTTAAATTACGCTGTGGCATTAATCGTACCGGCAGCGGCTCAGCCGCTTGCCGGGAACAGTAATCTTATTATTCAGTCTATTGCATTCTTGCCTGGCCGCCCCGCAAGCGGGCCAAAAGCAACTCGGCCAGGCCCTCCCCGCCCCCCGCGGCAACGTCGAACACCGGCGCCTTTACCATTGCCGACACATGTCTTAAAAGCTCTTCCCGGTCCACGTAAGCCGGCTGGTAGAGGTGCGTGTCACAGCGATAATTGGGGTAAAAAGGATTAACCGTGGCCGCCAGCAGGGGCAAAGCTTTTTTATAACCCACCACACCACCCCTGCGCGCCACCGTTTCAATAAACCGGGTTACCGTCTCCAGGTTCCCGCCCACTATCAGCTTGGCCGGGTCGGAAAAGATATAGGTTGTGGCCGGCGGAAACGGCCATTGTAATAATTGCTTCAAGCAGCCGGCCATAACCACTCCGGGGCTGTAGAACCCCCGAGCGGACTGAACTTGCCCGGCCAGCGGAATAAGCTGTTCCGGCACCAAAAGGGAACCGGCTGTTTCGGCCAGAACCTGCCCGGCGGCGTCCCATATGATTGTCCGGTGGCCGGTGGACCGCTCCGGCGGGTCTATAACCATGGCCTCGCTGCAAACCATCTCCAGTTGGCCTGCGTTGAGTGCGACAGCGGCGTTTTCCCGGCTGTACGCGGCGCCGGTGGCCAGCACCAGCCCGTCTGTTTCCGCCAGGGGCACGAACCTGTTCAGTGCCCCGTCCACCAGCACCATTAAGGCTCCCCGCCGCCACAGGTACTCAATAACCTGCCGCACATTTTTACTGCGGGGCGGACCGGCCAACACCACCAGGCCTTCCCGCTCAACCCGGCCACAAACCAAGGACCCCAGCGGGGTGCGTATATCCAGCCTGTCCAGTACTTTTATGGCGGCGCTGCTTAATGCCAGGCATTTTTCAGCCGTTGTCACCAGCACGCCCTTGCGCACAAACAGCCTGGGCTTGGGCAAACCTGTCACGTTGTCTAAAGTTTCGCCGTCCAAACCGATACTGGTAATCCCCACCGGGATGCCCCGGTCGTAAAAGCTGTTCAGCAGCGCTATGGTGGTGGTGGTTTTACCCGTGTTTTTTGCGGTGCCCACCATGCCCAGCGAGATGCCGGTCATGTTTCGATTACGGTGCCCCTGCCGTTCCTGCCGGGATAGGCCCCGTCCTCCCTGCTGCCAAGCAACCCGTCGTACAGCGCCCGAACAAAGTCGCCCGCGGCAATAACCTTGTCCAGCACATCATCTATACCCGAAATAATCTCTTCACTCCAAGCCTCAGTCCGCCGGGTGACGGCGAGCTCCATGCCGCCGAAGAACCTGAAACCCTCGCCCACCGCCCGCAAGGTGTCAATTTTGGCCGGCACGCTGATGGGCCCGCCGGAATAAGCTTCGTCGGACGAGGCGATGGTAATGGCATCCACGTTTAACATGGCCGCGGCGCAGGCGTGAAAAGCGGTGGTGGCAGACGATTGGACCCGATCCTCGGTATGGGTCATAAAGCCGATGGGCGCCCCCGGCCAGAGAGGCGCGTCAACAATTTTACGCAGGGCCATAACCTTGGCCGCGTTATACTCCACGTAATTGTTCCGCATCTGCCCGCCCACCATCACTTCCGGAGAGAAGCAGAACAGGGGCTGGAGCACGGGTCTGCCGCCCAGGCGCAAGCCCAGGTCCATGGTAATCAGCATCCCCGCAAAGGCTTTGTAAGCCGGAACCCCGCACAGTTCCTCATTGGTTACCACATCAAAAGGCAGGTTGTACTTGACGGCATAGCGGATGGCCCCCACGCCGTCCACCGTCATCCTGGCCGGGTCGGTGCCCGCCCCCAGGGCCCCGTAGCAAAGGTTGATTTTGGTCAAATCGGCGCCTATCTTCCCGGCCAGCACCACCGTTTCCGGGGTGTTTAACCCCCGGTGCGCCCGGACCTGCCATTGGGTGCCGGGCTCCAGGGACATTTTTATCCGGTTGAGATTGGCGGGAGTCACCAGGGTCCCGTCCTCCTCGTGGGTCAGAAAACCGTCAAAAATCCCTTCGGTCCTGGCCCCCCAGGAAGGGTCGAAGTGAATGACCCCGTCGGCGCCCCAGGCTTCGCTAACCTTGATGTGCCCAATATCCATGAACGGGCACCCGGTGCCGTACTGGTTGAATACCAGGGGCTTGGCGCGCTGGTGCTGCAGCCCGGGCGCCATCATATTTTCCCGGGTTCTCTGCACGTAATCCTCCAGCTCAACCACTTCTTCCCTGGTAAAGCGCCTGGTTTTGGAAGGAAACACCTGATTTGCATAAAATAGTTGAGCGGATTCTTCGCATAATTGACTATATTCATTAAAAAACGCCGTCATTGGCTCATAATTGCGCCATTTTGCCACGTCCCAAAGTTCGTCCCGCGCCAAGGCCCTCCGCATGCCGGGAGAAGATTTGTTTTCGGCCCAGGCCAGAATCATGTCCGTGACGGTGTTAAGCTTGTCCCTGATTCCGGAATGCAAATAATTATAGGTATAACCGCTGGTGATGGCCGTCTTTTCTTTTTTGCCGCAGGTTTTTTTCGGGGTGTATTCTCTGCCTTCAACAAAGGCCACCGCCTCTTCCACAGTAGTCCCAGGGCCAAACCCGGCATCAAAACCCAACTCGGCCGCCAACTCGGGCCTGACTGCCATGCCGCCCACCACCAGCAGGATTCTTTCCCGCACGTCGGCAGCGTCAAGGAGGTCAACCAGCCGGGCCAACACCTCGGCTACCCCGTATCCCAGGGTCCTGCTGATCAGCACGGCGTCGGGGGAAGACCGCATAACCTCCATTACGACTTCCTCAACACCCAAATCCGGGGGAAAAAGGATGGTCCGGTGGCCGGCATCGTCAAGGCCCCGGCGGATCATTTTTAAACCCACGTCATGCACGGGATCCAGGGGAAACAGCAGTACCTTCTTGCCGCTCATACAACCACTTCCTTTTCCGGGCCGGGTTTCAGCCAACCGTAAACATCACCCGACCGGTGCACGTACGCCCTGATCCGCACCCTGACCCCGGGACCCTGAAACTGAACGAAAACAATGTCCACGTCCTGGAATCCCCATTCCGTGACCAGTTGAATTGCCAACCGCCGGCCTTCTTCCTCGCTGCCGCAAATTAAAAAAGTTTCAATGTCCAGGCCGTCCATTATTCTATCCATTGGGCCAGCCATCCGGCATCCCCCCAATACGTTAAATTGCCAGTGACTTGGTAACCAGGGGCCTTGCGTACACGCGGGCCATTCCCGCTTCCTCGACCCTGTCCCGGATGGCGGCTACGTCGGTGGTGTACAGATTCTTTTCCACCATCCGCTTGAAGTATACCGAACCGGAAAAAGTAAATTTGTGCTCCAGGCCGTCACCGGCCCTGACCTGTTCGTTGGCGTAGGCGATATAGTCCCCGATGGCCAGTGTCGCGGGAATCTCCAGCAACGCTTGTCCAACCCCGAACCGCACCGCGTTGTGACCGGCCAACGCCCCCGTTACTATGGCTTCGGTGTGTCCCACCATGGGTCCGGCCTTTTCACCGGCACAGAACAGGTTGGACAGGCCCTCTACCTTTAACGCGTTGTCCCGGGGCGAGATGGCCAAGTATCTGATGGAGTTGCCCACCCCTCCGGCATACGGGTCTTCGAAACGGGCGTTTGCAAAACCCGGCACTTGCCTGAGCATGTCCAGCGGGTAGGTGGGCGACATCAGTTTGGCGTGCCCGGTGTCCAGAAGGATAATGTTCTCCGCGAACTCGGCCAGGGCGTACTGCTGACAAGCTTTCTTGGACAAAATATCATTGCCCTTGCGCAAATTTTCGGGCACGGGAATCACGGCCACGCCTTTTTGTTCAAGCTGTTCCACAATGTTCTTATCCAGGGACTCCTTGTGCAATTTGCATGAACCGCTCATGGCGCCGGGAGAACCGTCGGCTTTGCGACCCACGTATTCCTTAACACCGGCCTGGGCGGCCAAGCTGACCCGGCCGCCAAATGTCAGGCAGCGCAGGATGCACATAGCGCAGCCGTTGCCCAACTTGGTACAATTGCCCATGGGGCCGGCGCTTCCGGTGGCGTCGACAAACACGTCTCCCTCTATTTTTTCACCCGAGTCCAGCACCACGGCCGCAATCCGGTTTTCTTCCACAACCACATCCTTGACCCGGCTGCGCGTTTTTATGTCAACCCTCTTTTTCAGAAGCATGTCCTTGATGTTAGGTTCTATCCCGGCCACGTCATAAAGGGTGGCGTGTTTGTGGCCCGGGAATGCAACATTCTTGTGCCTGGCCGACATTTCCACCACGTTGAAAACGTCCCCCATACCCATGCAAATGGCCTCTTCGGTGGCCGTAAACCTGCCGTTGTTGCGCATAATCCCGCCCACCAGGCCGGTGCCCAGCAGCATGTCCGTACGTTCCAGCAAGATTACTTCGGCTCCGGCCTGGGCCGCCGCCACGGCGGCCCCGGTTCCGGCCCAGCCTCCGCCCGCAATTACCATCTTTACCATCCTGCAACCTCCTTGCTGTTTTATGGTTTCAACCAAGGCGAACGTTAATCATTAAGTCAATCCCACATTAAATCAATCCCGCGTGCTTGCAGACAATTTCAATTAACCGTACCAGACCCCGGACTGCGTACCTGGTTTCCTGCTCTTTGACCATTCCGTAATCGTCGGTGGTGCCCAGGCCGGGAGAAATGTAAATGTTGGCGTCATAGGCGATGGTGGGTATGATGCCCATTTGGGCCAGACCCGTTTGCAGTATATTGCTGCCCGCGTACATATCCTCGATGGTGAAGATGGGAATGCCAATTTGACCGTCTTGCCATGTCCCTTCGTAGTTAACCTCCACCGCTCCCGAATTGTAGGACTTGTTTATGATTATACCCTTTTTGAGTGTGGTTGGAAGCTGGGAAAATTCCTCTGTTACGATCTTCTCCAGATCGTCCACCGGGCGGGTAAGCACCTGGGGATCGTCCCGCAACACTTTTAACGCCTGAATCTGGGTCAAAAGAGCTTCCTTGCCCGGATCAAAGGTTACATAAGCGGCCTTTCCGTAAGAGGCGGTGGTCCCGTAGCGGTCACCGTGCATGCCCAGCGCTCGCCTGATGGGAACCAGATATTCTTCCCGGCCGATAATCAAACCGCTGGTGGCAGCCCCCGTAGCCTTGTCCATACTGTAGGCCACCACGTCGGCGCCGCTTTTGCGGGGGTCAAAACCCACGAAGGGCAGGCCCCAGGCGTTATCCACCACGTACGGGATGTCGTACCGGCTCGCCACCCCGGCCAGAACCTTTTGTAAAACCGGTGTGCCGTTAGCGTCCTTAATTCCGTACCCGTAACCCGGCGTGTCATAACCCAGGGATGTTATTCCGGTAAGCAGCGGACCGTGGTTGGCGGCCAGTTGTTCCAGTTTTTCCCGGGACGCTTCCGGGTCTACCCCGGTCAGCAGGGGCACCGGGTGGTACTTGATACCGTGCACGTCGTACCTGGCCCCGGGCAGCGGCACAATAACTGTTTCCAGGTTATTCTGGCGCTTGCCGTAGAAACCAAATTCCCCGGCGGTGGAGCCCCGGTCGGCAAACAAATCTTTAAAACGGGGCGGAAAGGGGCGCCCGTAGCTGCCCTGGTGGTGCAGGTGCTTCTCGTAGGGAGCGATGTACCTGGCGTGATAGTTATCGCCCCGGCCCAGCATGGGCGGGGTGAACAGGGTGTCGAAGCTGACCCACAGGGCTGCCTCGCAGGTGCTGGTGGCAGCCGCATCATATTCATCCCCGTATACGTCCTTGACAATTTCCCTAATTTCATCCATTAACTTGGCCAGCGGAATCACTTCGGTGGCGCCCTTTTCCGACGCCTCGACAATGTCCCTGCGTAGCGGCGCGGGACAACCGGATATGGCACCGGTAAGGCCGAACTTACCCCTGATTTCCGCGGGGACGCCTATTTCATCCGCCGCTTTTTTGGCCTCGGCGTATATGCCGGGAATATTGGCCTGTAGATGCTTGTACATTTGGAACTTGTGCTTAAACTGACTCATTTCAAATACCCCCTTTTTTAATCTCAATTACGCTTTTTAATAACAATTTCGCTATCCAAATCCAATTTTAGTTCCCTGCCGTCCCGCCTTTCTTTTGAACGCAGGACTATATTCAGATGGTTGGGCAGATGGGTCTCGTCAAACCCGGCGATTTCCCCCAGCAAACGCCCGGCGCAGAAAACTTCATCCCCTGTCACCATCACCCCGCCGGAAGAAAACTCCACAAAACCAAGATAAGCTATTTTCTGTACCTGGCGTCCCGGACCGGCTGCCGCTTCATCGGTTACAATAAGCTCGTGCACCTGGTTTTTTTGCACCGCCCGGGAAATGGGAACAATCAACTGCAACCCCCTGTTTTCCAGCCGGCCACTCAATACCACCACCAACCGGCCGGCAATATCCCTTTTGCGATAATAAGGGTTTTCAGCAAAAGACTTCTCCTGATAAGGGTCTCCCATTTGATTACTCCCTTACTGATTATAGTGTTAAAAGTACAAAAAGCTTTGGCTCCTCATCACTGATGAGCTTAATTTAAAATTCGACATAATAGCTCATAATCCTTCTTTAAAATAAAAAGTTTTTTGCAAATTTTTTAAAGCAACAGAAAAAAGAGCGGGCTGCTTTTTAAAATACGGAAAAAGCAGCTCGCTCTTATTGCCCCCTTATGATCCGGTGATTCAATCAAGTTGACAGTTTCTTATATTTTTACTTTTTGTGTTTCGTTAACTATTTTCCAGTACTTCTCCACATCGATAATAAGACTTTCGATGTGGTCCACCATGGCCTGCTCCGCTTTTTCCGGGTCCCGGCTGATGATGGCCCGCATAATCAGTGTGTGTTCCACTGCCAAAGTGCCTTTAACCTCTTTTCTGATGTACTCCAGTATGTCGGTCATCTGCCTGCCCTGCCGTATTAGGTCCAAAGCGGCGGCCAGCACTTTATTTTTCGCCGCCGTGGCGATTAAACGATGGAAATTAAGGTCCTGCTCGGCGGACATTTCATTGTTACGGGCCAATTGTTCCTGCTCATGAAGCACCGCTTCCAGCAGTTTAATATCGTTTTCAGTGGCATTAAGTGAAGCCAACCGAGCCAACTCCCTTTCTATGGCCCGCCTGGCCTTCAACATGTCAATAAGGTCCTCCTGCCTGGTGGAGTTTAGTATTTCCAGCAGCCTGTTGCTGTTGAAATTTTGCCGGCTGGCAATATTGACGCTTTCCAGTGTTTTCCGGCCATGTTCGGTAATCATCCGGCCCTTAAAACCCAATTTCTCAGTCAAAACCCGCTGATCCAGGTCGCTGAGGACCCTTCCCACCGTGGCTTCACTCAGGAATAAACCTTTTTGCGCAAGAAGCACCCTGAGTTGGCCGCTACCCAGCGGCTTGGTCATTGTATTTAATATTTCCAGTATCTTTGCTTCGTGGTTTTTAATGTCATTCACTTTTTATATCTCCCATTAATATCCACAACTGGTATTTTAGATACTCTATTCTGACAATTTTCTTGTAACATATTTTTTAAAAACATGCAAGCACCATATTGTAAGTTTGACTCTGGAGGTTAGATGTAATATTAGAAATATTAACTAATTTTTAATTAAAAAGCGCACTCATTCGGCTCCCTCTAAGCGCGCTTTTTAATACTTTTTTCCTTTGTCCTTGCCATATATATTACATGGTATAATTTTCTAGAGTATAAAAAATGAAACTTTTTTATGCAAAAATACGTCTAATTTCTTAAATACTTTAGAGAGATTATAGTAATAATTTGATTAGTGGAGGTACTAATATTGAGCTTCAGGATACTTTGCACCGTTCTAACTTTTATAATTTTACTGGGAGCCCCTCTTCAACAGCCGGCAGGTATGGCTGCGCACGCCCTGGAAAATGCCCCAAAGGTGGTATTAACCCTGGACAGTAAGGACGTCTTGTTGAACGATGTCCCTTCCCTAATTGAAATTCCGCCTGTGCTGGTAGAAGGCACGACATTCCTCCCGATCCGTTTCGTGGCGGAGGAAATCCTTGACGCCGAGATAAGCTGGGATTCCACCACTAAAACAATAGCATTGGTAAAGCATGAAGTTAACATTAAGCTGTCTTTGGAGACCGGGCAGGCTTCAGTAAACGACCGGGTAATAGAAATAGACAGCCCTCCCTTTATAAAAGACGGGCGCACCCTTGTGCCGCTGCGTTTTCTGGCGGAAAACCTTGACATGCTTGTTGAGTTCGACCCCACGGAGAAGACCATTACCATCACACAAGCCATGCCTGAGCCCGTCAACCTGCCCCCGGTGATAACATCACTGGGACTGCAGAGCAACGTGATCAAAATGGGAGCGGCGCCCGGCTACAATTACACATATGTCAATGAAGAGGAAGAAGGCATTATTGCCGAGGAGTGGAGTTATCAACGCGCAGGCGACGCCCGGGCTATAACGGGCAAACCCCGGGCCTTTTTCCGGCCCGGCAAATACATTTTATACCTTAAAATAAAGGACAACGCAGGCAACTGGAGCGAAACCGCCTCGACCAGTTTTACTGTGTCTGAAGAAAAGCTCATGACTGAAATGGCCTTTAAGTTTTCCAACCCAGTATACGGTGAGATGTTTGAAAATGATGATAATGTTAATTTTAATTTATATGAATCAAATGAAAATATTTCCTTTAAACGATCCGGGCCTGTCCTCCACCTGAGCAACAGCCCGGAGGTGGTGGCACGGCCGGGCATTCTTTACCAAAACGAGGCATCCGGCAAATTCAGGCTTATGTACCACCATCTCAACGGAGCCAGCGAAAAACAGCGCCTGTACATCATAGCGGGTAACAACGGCTTCAACCCCGTTACTCTGCAAACACTGCAATCCGGGGCGGGCGGCCCGGTAAGCGATTACATGAACCTGGGGCAGTTGACGGCAATGAGATATCTGCCTTCTCAACCATCAAATATCATTACCATTCAACCCGGGAAAAAAGTCATACTAAACCCAGGCCAGCGATTCTTGAAAAACAAGGAAGCCGTAACGGGCATGCAGGATTTTGAGGCAGACGGCACTATAACCATCAGCGTTGTGATGGGTCCGGAAAAAGCGCCGGAACAGGAGCCGGAACCTAAACAGATACCCGTTCAGGTTCCGAAAGAGTCCCCGACCCAGGAGGCGCCAACGGTAATATTCCCCGAGGACTTACCAAACATAGAGCCGGTTGGGGAAATCAATGCCGACGGCGAGCCCGTTCCGGAAAAGACTCCGGAGGAAATTCAGCAGGAAAAAATAGAGTACCTGTTATCCCTGCCTGTGCTGCCACGAACCTCTCCGCAGGTGAGGGGTGTTTTCCCCGACGGGGACTGTCTGGTTGACATCCGGGTGAATGAAGGGAGCAAGGAAAAAATTATCTTGGGCATGGAAACGCCTGGATTTGATGCCTGGGTCGAAGGTGTTGACCCGCTTACGGGGGAAACGGTAAAAAATGTCGGCAATTACGGTGTGGTTTATCATATAAAGATGTCGTCTCCTGTACAAACAGGCGTACTGTTAAATCCCCGGGGCAGCATATTCAAGGGGGCTTATCTGGGTTCTGACCGAATGGTTTACAAAATCCCGCAGACAAGCTATTTCACCGGGCTTCAAAAAGCCGCTGTATGGGACGTTTTGGAAACCGGAAAAACGGCTGAATTCATATATACACCCCCCAGCGGTTCGGATACACCGCTGGTTATTGCCTTCATACCCGAAGAATTCTGGGATTAAAATGCAAACTATAAAGCATATTTGTTTTAACCAACACAGGTTAATTCCACATCGTCAATGTACAACCTGTTTCGATTACCGGACCGGGGCCGAAAAACAAACCGGAGTTCCATACTGTGTGTATCCGCCGGCAGAGTCCCGGTTTTAAAGGAAAACTCCCGGTAATTATTGTCGGGCAGTTCCCCCGGCGTATAGACCGGGTCCACCCGCCCAATCTGGCGGCCCTCTTGATCAAAAACATACACCGCGGCCTCCAGTTCGAAAGTTCCGTTGTTGCCGCCATTGACGTGTTCCATAGCCCAAAACACCACCCGGTAAGTCCGGCCCGGTTTAGCTCCCACCAGTTGGGAAAGCACCGACTGGTTAAGGGGTTTAACGCCCAACTGGGCCGCATAACTGCCGGAATGAGCCCGGGTGGTCCGTTGCAGATTCAGGGCCGACCACGCCCTCGGCGTGTCACTGTCGAGCCAGTCCTCCAACCCCGGATTAATCAACATATTTGTTTTTGGGCAATGGGTGTTGTGCGTGGACAAATAAACTTTTTGATACACCTCCGGGTCCAACACTTCCACGTCGGCATCCACGTAGTAAGGGCGCAATTCCTTGGACCAATCGTGGGCCCGTAAAATATAAGGCCCGTGTTTAACATAGGAGCCCCACCGATCACGCAGATCCCAGTCGGCATTGTAAGTGCGGCATTCACCGGGCTGCAGCAGCATACTATGCCTGTCACGGCCATATTTATAACCGTCGGACCAGCGCCAAACATCCCGTCCCCGGTGCAGGGTGACAAAATCGTATAAACGGGCGTCATCATAGCGAAGCCTGCGGGGAGTATCTGAAAGATTGCAGTAGCTGAATATTACCCGTGTCTTTTTGCGAGGACGAAAATGCTTGCGGCCCGTAATTATTTCATAACGAATGCCGTCATAGTAACGGTAACGCCCCCACTGCCTGGGGTAATCATAATAATCGTATTCATAGTCGGGGATATATATCCGCCGCCCCGTTTTGAAATAGTCGTCTCCATAATAAGTATTGGCGCGATACAGCCACCGTTCGGGGACACCATATCGCCGGGCAATTCGGGTCGGGGTGTCCCCCGTCCTGATTAAATGAGTTGCCATAATTATCCTCCTTCAACATACAAACTACCACTATAGATACTGTATGTTAAGAAGCAGGAAAAGTGTGTATAACCCGACCGAATCCGGCCCCTCCGCCCCCCGCCATGACAGCGGTGATGATCTTTGAGGTATATATGACGGATAGAAGAATAAAACTAATTCACGGTAAAAACGTCCCTGGTCCGGGCGTCTTTTACACTATGGCAGGCATAAATCCCTGGTGAAAATTTTGCTGCCATAATATAGAAAAATTTTTAAAGTGAGGTGTAGAAATGGCAATAGCGGGTATCAACAATATTTGCGTGGTTGGCGCGGGCAACATGGGGCATCAAATCGCCCTCTGCTGCGCCATCGCAGGTTACAAGGTTAAATGCACCGATATCAGCCGGGAAATCCTGACCAAAGCGGACGAGTTTGTGAACACTTATCTGCCGCAGCGGGTGGCCAAGGGCAAAATGGCGGAAGAAGCTGCCCAACAGGCCCGGGCCAACATTTTCTTCACCAGAGACCTCGAAGAAGCCGCCGTTGACGCAGACGTGGTTATTGAAGCCGTTCTGGAAAAACTGGATCTCAAACTAAAGCTGTTTGACCAGTTGGATAAAATCTGTCCGGAGCATACCATTTTGGCCACCAACAGTTCATTTATCGTGAGCTCCAAAATAGCTCCCGCCACCAAACGCCCGGAAAAGGTATGCAACATGCACTTCTTTAACCCGGCTCTGGTAATGAAGCTGGTGGAAGTTGTAAACGGACCGCATACTGCGGATGAAGTGGCCCAAAAAATATTCGACCTAGCCAAAGATATCGGGAAAATACCGGTAATGTTGCAAAAAGAAATCTATGGCTTTTTGGTCAACCGGATTTTGGCTGCAATTAATCACGAAGCCATGCATATATACGACATGGGCGTTGCCTCATACGAAGATATTGACAAAGCCGTGGTTCACGCCCTGGGTCATCCCATGGGTCCCTTCCGCCTAATGGACTTGACCGGAATAGACCTATCTTACTACATCGGCATGGAGCGCTACCGGGAAACAGGCGACCCCACCCACAAGCCGTCGCCCATTATTGTAGAGAAATATGTCAAAAAGGAATGGGGTCAAAAGACCGGTAAAGGTTTTTATGATTATCCCCCCAAATAGCGCCAGAAACAACTCTCCCATAACTTATGCAATGATCTATAATGTATCTGGTGAGGTTGCAGATCATGCAATGCTCATATGCGGATACGATAACAATTATGATCATAGTGGCGGCATCTTGTTTATAGATCCGGCGGAAGGCCTTAACCGTATATTAGATTATGACGCCTGTTGGACGGGAGAAAACCACATTTGAATAATCTTCATCTGGAATGGGCAAATAGCTTATTTGATTGCCGATAATATTATATATAGAAACGGGAGTGATATCATTGAAAAGGTTGATTATTATGATAAGCCTTGTCCTGACAATGATGTTATTGATAAACGGAAGCTATGCAGCATCTCCAGAAGAACAGGCTAAAATTTGTGCTCAAGAAAATCTACCACATTTCCTAAAAAGTGTCGGAGATGCTTATGAAAGTTTTGGTTTTTCCAGTCAGGAAGACTTTGCTAAAGCTTATTTGGGCAAACCAATTACTACTGTATCACTTAGAAAAACTGGCGAAACCTTGGACACGATGGAGATACTTAGAGACGACAACAGAATTCAAGGTGAAAAAAAGCTAAAGGATCAGGCTTATCCCTGCGACTTGCATTTTTTCCCGGTTATGGTTGAGGGAAAGGCGGTAACGGATTTTGTAGTAGGGCTAGAAGATGGTAAATGGGAAGCAATACAAATTGGTGGGAATTTAAGTTTAGTCATCGAGGATATGGCTCGTCAAAACGGGTATGCACCGGAAAATTCCGTTATTTTGTATCCTGGTTTTATGAGGCCATGTGTACTCGTTAATAAGGATGGTCAAGAATATGTCTATCTACCGTATCTTGATGATGCGCACATGGGGCTTAAAGCCAGGGAACTCATTCCTTCGGAAGATTTTCTGGAAGGCTTAAAGAAAAAAGCAGAGATAATCAAAAAGAGACAAATAGAAAGAAGCAAAAATCCCAATCATCAAAAGGATATACTTCTTGGGGGACCATGATAATGTCAATATTTTTGTAATTGTACCCTTACCCCACCTGATTAACGCAGGTGGGGTTTACCTTATCGGGGAAGAAGTATGGCCTGTATACTTATGAAGAACATCTTGGATAACCATGTACAGAATCTTTAATAGCGCGAACTGTTGGGAACGTGTCTTTTTATTTGACACTTTCAAAGTAATAACGCTCCCATAGATTAAGACACAAAATTCAAAATATAAGTTATACTGGAAACATGAAAAAGAGAAACCATTATTCAGCTGAATCTAAGAGTAAAGTGGTAAGTTTTCCTCTGTCTTGATAACAGGGGGTATTATAACAAACCGTTAATATTACCGGCATTAACTGTCAAAATCAAAATAATTCCCTATGGAAATTGAAATGGTATGAACATTTATAAGTGCGTTAAATAAAACCCACCCTGTTTGCAAGGTGGGGCTTATTTAACGCTTACAACTCAACTTTCTTCATAGATAAACAGTGACCTACATTATATTGTAGATGCATCGGGGCTTAACCTATCTATTAATCCTGAATTTATTAGCCATAGCCTACCAATTCCATTTTCGGATGATCGTTTTTTTACTACCATACATGAAGAAGCTTTTTTGAGCTTTTTGCCCTAGGCAAAAGCAATATTGGCAGTTCTAATCCGGCGAGAGCGCCGTCGCTTGGGCAAAATCCGGTCTCCGCAGGCGCCGGGCCCGGTGCTCAACCATCCGGCGCCTGCGTGAAGCCCCGGCCAGCACCCGCCACAGAATTGGGCCGATATGCTCAAGCGGGACCGAACCGGCATTCCAACGGTGCGGGACAAATGTTTGGCCCGGTAAACAAAACGCCGGCGCCCGGTTTTCCTCCCGGTACGGCGCGCGTTCTTCCGCCAATCCCCTCTGTTTTTGCTTCTTTTCTCCAACCGTATTCCCGTAGTCCGCCACCGGTCCGGCAACCGGAATACCATAGACCGGCATCCTCTTACCGGCAACGCCGGGTTTGCGGTGCGGGGCGACAATGTTCACGAACCGGCGGGAACGGACGATAGCGCCGTTGTAACGAGTCATAATTTGACCCCGCCCCATCATATCACCTCCCGCATGTCGGTCACCGCCCGGGCCAGTTCACCGATACTGGCGGAAAGACCATCCAACCGGCTTTCGATGCGCACCAGCAGATAGGCCGCCACGGCAATGGGAAAGCCCACGTTGGCCACCATGGACAATATATCTTCCATAATTCTTTTCCGCCTCCTCCAGTAAATTTATACATTTGGCCGGTGGGGAGGCATTTTTACAGCCTCCCCCGCCGCCTAAAACCATTCCCGTAGCAGTTTCATCAAACCGGGTCATACAGGTCATTGACAGTCCGGTCGATAATCTTGACGTCGTGCTTGGTAACCAGCACACCGCCCACCGTGCCAATTACATTGGCGGAGATAACCTGGTCCATAACCGCTTCAATTTCCGCACCGGTTATATTATCCCTGGGGGCATCAAGGTTGATGGTGTAGTTGGAACCCTCCTGATTTTTGAATATCATGCGCAAGGTTTTACTGGTTTCAGCCATTCTTAAGCCTCCTTCCCTATCAATTGCCGCAGCACGCCGGCTGCTATAAGCAACGGTTAAACCATATCTCTCAGCTTGGCGGTGTCTACCCGCATTACGGCGGCGACAGTGTATCGTTGCAGTCCGGTCAAAACCTGGGCCATGTCGAACAGTTCCTGGTCGGTGGCATCAGGCTTCACATTGTTTATGCTCTTGTTGCGGAAGATTGGTTTTCCTTCTTGGTCCACCCCGGTTTGCAATTTAATCCGCAGCGTGGAGCCGGTGGCAATGCTTTCCACTGGCATTCCTTTCCCCTCCTTTCATCACCCCCGTGACCCTTATCCCGGCGCGGCTGAGGACCGGGCGCTCGGCGCGGCGCCGGTTTCGGCGAGGGTTTTTATTCCGGTCATCTTCATTTTATAATCAAACATATGTTTGGTCAATGGTTGTTTTACCCAAAATACGTAAAATACGTCCTTTTTTGCCAGTGCGTACGCTAACCACCTGTCAAAAGCCGCTCGCCGGGTCCCCATACTGTCACCGATGCTTGTTTTTTGATGTCGCGCCGGTTTTTTTCACCCGTTCCCTGGTCCGTGTCTTGTGCGGAGCAGCCTTTTCCGCCAGAAAAACCGCGTCCAGAGACAGTTCCAGGACCCGGGCCAGCGCCACCCAGGTGCCTATGGTGCCGGTGCTGCGCCCGTGTTCGATATCGTTAATAAACGACCGGGACAGACCGGTGGCCTGGGACAGCTTGCGCTGGCTCCAATTCCTGCTCTTTCTGGCTTTTGCCACCACGTTTCCGTAGTCTTGCAATACCCTCACCTCCCGGATAATTCATATTGGTGATTTACAGTTTACACCTGTGCTGGGACAAGGATATGTCAGTGAGCTTACCGAAAGCCGCGGCTGGACGGACGAATATCTCAATCAGCATTTTGTCGTCTTGTGAATTTATTCATACCAAAACATTTATGACTAACAGACCTCTTGAGGGATATGTCTTCTCGACTCGCGATCCGGAGGGCGGCTTCCGGACGATTGGGGATAAAACAAGCCCTTCCAATATCCCTGTAACTAGGAATAAAAAAGAGCTTAAAAATAAACATTTGACAAGGGGAGTCTAAAATTTTTAAACAAATACCGCCAAAACCACCAGGATGATCACAACTGGCAGCCTCGCCAAGGCTATCTTCCTCCAGTTATCAGCGCCTTCTATGGAGATTACTTTTTCTCTGCCCTCTTTATTAAAGATAACCAACGCTCCTTTTATTCCCCAGGCAACTGGGAAGAAAACCAACAGTATCCAACCGGCAATGCTTTTATCCGGACTTATAATAAAGCTGTATAGGGTAACAGCATAAAATGCTAAAAGAAACGTACCAAGCAGCCTAAGCCAAAGCGGCCTCTTCTCTCCAGAATAGGCGGATCTCTCAACTGCCTGCCATTTTTCTCCCATTACCACCATCGCTATACTTGTACCTAATACCCCTGCAGCCAAGAATAAAGCATAAATCTTGGTCAGCATCATACTTATTACCTCCTTTTAAAATCAACCAACCTTGTCGGCTAGTATTCCCTAAAGAATTAACTTAACTTTTCATGGCTGGTCTTGATCTTACCAGGAACGATCTCTTGTTTTCCGCAAGTGGCTTAACCTTTGTAGATACCCTTGCGGAGCATATCCAGATATATTTCCATCTCGACTTTTATACTTTCCAGGTTGAGGTATTTTTTGTCTCCGGTGCTCTTGTAAGCTTTTATATACTTTTCGCTCAGAGCATCTGTGATCAGGCCAACAAACTCAATAGCCTTCTGAGGGTCAATACCATCCCGAAACACCTCATAATCAAGATGTTCATAAAGACGGGGCAGATATTTCTCGTACATCCTGTTCAGCTTGTTTCTAATCTCACCCTCAAGCTCTGTCGGGATATCAATAAAAGCATTAACTAAAAGACTGCTAAACAGAGAATCTTCTGAATAAAATCGTATCTTTAACTCCAATATCTGCTCTATACGTTTCAGAATATCAGGAGCCAGTTGAGGCAGCATTTTGTCATAGATCTGCATAAATTTGTCCACTCCCTTATCCAGTAAGCTTAAATACAGCCCCCCTTTACTCCCGTAGTAATGGAAAAGCAATCCTTTGGCTACGCCGGCCTCTTTGCAGATGGTATTTGTCGAAGCCTGCTCATAACCCTTTTCAGCAAACTCTTTAAGGGCAACCTGAAATATCTGCTCCTTTTTTTCTTCAGTCAAAACCCGGGACTTTCTCTTTTTCAATATAAACCACCGCCTTTTGACCACCTGGTCAATATCAATATACTACTTATTGACCATGTGGTCAAGGGATAATGAAAAAAGCAACTCATCGGTTCCCGCTGCGTGCGCTTTTTAATACTTTTTTCCTTTATGCCCTTGATATATATGGCAAGATATACTTTTCTAAAGTATAAAAAAATTACGCTTATTAACAGTAAGCGCATAATTTTTTCAAGTATTGGCAGGACATGCTCTTATTTATGGTGAAATAATTTACAGGAACGACAAAAAAAACGCGCTCATTTGGTTCCCTCCGCGCGTTTTTTTAATACTTTTTTAATTGATTCCGTACCATAAACATGGCCTGGTAATACTTTTCAAATTAAAAACCAAAAACTGTCCGATTGTATTGAAAACAACAACGGGGTGACAAAATGGAAGAAATGCACGAGAGCAGAGAAAGAAAAACCCGAACTGCAAAACGCAGGCCGAGCAACGTCCCGCGCGTACTGGGCTTTGTTTTCCTGCTGCTGGCCTGGGGGGGGCTTACCTTCGCGGGTTACTGGTACGCCAAACAGTACGTGGAACAAACGGCCCGGGAGATTCAGGAGACCAACGCCCTGAACGTGCAAATGCTGGAAGAAAAAATCGAAACTCTGCAAATCGAGATGAACGCCATTGAGGAAGCCCTGGCCCAAACGGACAAGACACTGTCCCATACGGGTTCGGCCAGCGAGGCGGTAAACCAACGCATTACCGAACTGGACAAGCAGCTCAACCAACTGGAGAAAAGCTTAAACATATTAATGGAGTCGGGCAATGCGGATTATTAATATATTTTTTTTTTTTTTTTTTGCTCCCTTCGCCGGGCTGCTGGCCGGAGCCTATCACGCGCTTTACGAAAAGGGGCATATGCTGCCGGTACCCCTGGGAAAACTGGAGCCCGCCGTGATGGCGGTGCAGGACAAAGCCCATGACATTCAAAACAGTATCGGCTTTATTGGAGAAACCGCGGCCCAGCAACAGCGCCTTTACGAAGAACAGGACCGTATATTAAAGGAACTGGCTGAAAAAAGCGGCACCCAAAGGCAAATGTCCGACGCGGCTTACGATCAGTTAATCCTGGACCGGCTGGGTAATCCCATTGCCAAACACCGGTCCGGACGGGTGGAAATCCATGTCTTTGCCTTGCAAGGAATTGGCTACCGGGGTTACATCGCCAAAATCAAGCTGTTTGACCCCACCGCCTTCAAGGTGGTGCTGGGCAAGGATAAATTGGGCGAAAAAGAAATTACCAGCGCCGCCGTAAAGCGTACTGGGGCGTTGTTCGGCACCAACGGCGGCGGGTTTTACAATGTGGTCCAGGACGGCCGCCCATATACGCTGCCCATTGGCAACACCATTGTGGACGGCAAAATAATCGGCGAATTCCAACCCTCGCATAAAGACCTGTTCTTTGCCGGCGTGGACGGTGACGGCGAATTGCTGGGAGGCAAGTTCTTCAACGAAACCGAACTGTTTAAGCACAAGCCGGTGGCCGGAGTAAGTTTCGTACCGGCGCTGATAAAAAATCGCAAGCCCCTGCCCATCCCTGAGAAATGGAAACACCAGCGGCAGCCCCGCACCGTAATCGGCGAGTACGGCAACGACGATTTGATCATGATCGTGGTGGACGGGCGCCAGTCCGATTGGAGCAGCGGCGTCACCCTGGAAGATATGCAGATCAGGTTAATCGACCTGGGGGTTATTGAGGCCTACAACCTGGATGGAGGCGGCTCCAGCTCTTTCGTTTACGACGGCAAGGTTTTGAACCGACCGTCGGACGGTCGTGAACGGCCCGTGACCACCAGCATTGTGGTTATGCCCTGATCTTATTCCTTAGCCGTTGATTTATCCGGAAATTCCAGACCGATTACCGTAATATTTACGGCGCCGATTTGCAGATCGGTCATGCCGGTCAGACTGTCCTTGACCCTTTGCTGAACCTCCCGGGCTTTTTCCCGCAGGTCCAGCCCGTAGTTAACCACCAGGGACAGTTCGATAACCACCCTGTTTTCATCCACGGTAATTTTATTAATGTGAGAAAAATGTTTCCGTCCCAGAATACCCCCGGCACCCTTTCCATCGATACCGGCGACACCTTCCACTTCGTTCAAGGCCATGCCCACAATGGTCTTGATTACGTCATCATTATACTTGATGCTGCCCATCTGGTTCTGCTCGGAAGAGTAGCTTTTCACGCTAACCATAACCTCCTTGACCATGTTATTCGGTGCCGCTTATAGCGGCATCTTTATTTTACCATAATCTAACTCACATAGCTAACGGTTATGTTGTCCGGCACATATTAGTACAATAATCATCTGTCCGGTGATATAATGAATGTCGGTGATGTCATGCGGCAGGCAAAAGAAAACAAACGTCCATTACCAAGCATTAGCCCGGATACCACGGGCATACTGCTGATTCTGGTGGCCACCATCAGCCTTAGCACCGAAGCCATCGCGGCTAAAATCGCCTACCGGGAAGGGGCCAACGTTATCACCACCCTCTCGATGCGCTATCTCATCGCGGCAGTGGTCATTTGGGCCGTGACAATCCTTTGCCGATATCCCTGGAGATTGGACCGGCGACAATGGGCCCCGGTAACCGCGCTTTCGTTGGGCGGGCACTCCCTGACGGTACTATTTCTTTTTTACGCGTTCCATTTCATCCCGGCCGCCATGGCTATCCTGCTGCTGTATGTTTATCCCTCGGTGGTGACTATACTGGCGTACTTTTACTTAAAGGAACCGGTAACCTGGCGCAAGCTGCTGGCCCTGCTCTGTACCATGGCCGGTTGCGTTATTATTCTCAGCCAGCCGGTGGCGGGACTGGACATGCGGGGTGTATTTTTCGCCCTTGCAGCCGCCGTGATTAACGCCGTGTACCTGGTGTGTTGTACGCGCTTAATCTCAGACATCCCCGTGGTGGTGTTTTCAGCTTACATTACCGGGTTAACGGCGGTATTTTTCCTGCTTTTAGGCCTGGGCGGGGATAAAATCGACCTGGCTCTCAGCGCCGGTGCTTGGCAAGCCATTATTTTTCTGGCGCTGGTATGCACCGTGCTTTCAGTCATAACCCTGTTCCAGGGCGTCAAGCGAATCGGCGCCTCCCGGGCCGCCATCATCAGCACCTTTGAACCGGTCTCCACCGCGCTGCTAGGCATGTGGCTGCTGCAGGAAACTCTCAGCGGACGCCAATTGCTGGGTGGTGTGTTGATCATCGCCGGCGTTATGCTGCAAAAGCGCGGGTAAAGTCGCGGTGCCGGTTTATCGGATTTAATCAACTCTATGTATAGCAGGTGAGTGATATGAATAACGGGAAAACCACCAATCCTTTAATCAGTAACGAATTCCTGGCGGCTGTCCTGGACAACCCTTATGAAGGGGTTATCATTGTGGACGCCGGCGGCATTATCCGCTTCATCAGCCGTGGTTACGCCGAGTTCCTGGGAGGTAGCCCCGAAGAGTTCCTCAGCCGCCCCGTCAGGGAAGCCGTACCCCAGACGCGACTGCCCGAGGTGCTGGAAAGCGGCCGGCCGCAATACGGTGACATTTGGAACATCAATGGTCGCCAGGTGGCGGTAACCAGGCTGCCCATCGAAAAAGACGGTAAGATTATCGGGGTGCTGGGAAGGAGTATGTTCAGAGACGAGATGACCATGGCCCGGGATTTCGCCCGGAAGATTAAACAACTGGAAAGCAAACTGGCCGGTTACCGGGCCGAGCTGGACCAGGAGCGAAGGGCCAAGTACAACGCCACCAACATCACCGGTCAAAGCGGGCAAATAATCAGGCTAAAGCAAAAAGTCGGCAAAGTGGCCCGGACTTCGTCAACCGTACTGATTACCGGCGAAAGCGGCACGGGCAAGGAGCTTTTCGCCCACGCCATTCATAACGCCAGCCCGCGGCGGGAACGCGCCTTCGTGCGGGTGAATTGCACCTCCATTCCCACGGATCTATTGGAATCGGAACTATTTGGCTACGAGGAAGGAGCTTTTACCGGCGCCAAACGGGGCGGCAAGGTGGGCAAGTTCGAAATTGCCCAGGGGGGCACCATCTTCCTGGATGAAATCGGGGACATGAACGGACCCATGCAGGCCAAACTACTGCGGGTTCTGCAGGAGAAGGAGATTGAGCGGGTGGGCGGCACCGGACCGCCGGTATCGGTGGACGTGCGTGTAATCGCCGCCACCAATCGAAACCTGGAGGAGATGATCCTGGCCAGGCAGTTTCGGGACGACCTTTATTACCGGCTTAACGTGGTATTGCTGCAAGTGCCGCCACTGCGGGAACGCAAGGAAGACATCCCGGACCTGACCAGGCATTTGCTCAACAAGCTTAACCGCCGCCTGGGGGCTGCAGTCACGGGTGTTTCCGGCGAAGTTATGCAATTATTCTTACAGTACGACTGGCCCGGCAATGTGCGTGAGCTGGAAAACTTCCTTGAGCAGGCAGCAAACCTGGGCGAAGGAGAAACACTGCGCCAGCACGATTTTCCGGTGCTGAAAAAGCGGCTGCAAAGGCAACTTAAATGCCTGCCACCGGACCGTTATTCCATCCGGTCGCTGCAGGAAGTGATTGAAGAGGCGGAAAAAGGAGCCATATTGCACGCGCTGGCCGCCACGGGCCACAATAAAAAAGAGACCGCCCGGTTATTGGGTATCCACCGTTCGGTGCTGTACAGGAAACTGGACAGGATGCGGTAGCATCCCGGAGGGAATGTTATCCCACTGTCAGCAAGCTGTCAATGTCCAGGCTTGTGGTTTCCTCCAAGTTGATGAAACCGTCGGTCAACTGTACCACAGGCCGGGCCGGATTACCTGAGTTGATAAATACCACCT
The DNA here is from genome assembly GCA_022360435.1 of Bacillota bacterium. Taxonomy (GTDB): domain Bacteria; phylum Bacillota; class Desulfotomaculia; order Desulfotomaculales; family Desulfallaceae; genus BRH-c8a. The sequence continues at coordinate 12,013 of JAKSCU010000104.1, read as the reverse complement.
TACCCACTCTGCCGTCGGTGAGGCGCACCATTTCGCCGACATAACACTCGGCGATGCGGCTCAGGAAAGTCATTAGGATACCGGTGTGCAGCACTCCATAATAATTGTTCAACAGCAGTCTGATAACCTTGAAGGGGCTCATACTGTTCCGGTAACACCGGTTGGAGGTCATGGCATCGTAAATGTCGGCCAAAGCCACAAACCGGGCGGACATGGGTATCTTGCCCTGACTGACACCGAAAGGGTATCCGCTACCGTCCTCCCGTTCGTGATGCATGAGCGCTCCCACCAGCATGGGTTTGGGTATACGGACCCGGTGCAAAATACGATAACCATGAATGGGGTGTTTCTTTACCTGCACCCACTCTTCCGGTGTGAACAGACCCGCTTTGTTCAGGAGCATGGGTGGAAGCAAGCTTTTGCCCACATCGTGCAACAAACCCGCCACCACGATTTTTTTGGTGTCATCTTTATTCAAGTTGAACCAGTTGCCGATGACGGCGCATATTAGCGCCACATTGATGCTGTGTCCCAAGGTATGATCATCCAGCCCGTCAACGTGATTAAGATAAGCAAAAAGATTGTTGGTCGAACCCACGCTGGACAGCAGCGCGCCGGGAATCCTGTATGCCTGGTCCACATTGACTTGGTTGCCGGAACTTATATACTTGATTAAGCCTTTAAACTCATTCCGCGACCGGGCGTATTGATGCTTAAAGTCCCTGACCCTGGTTTGATCCAGGTGGTAGGCCAGCACCGGCTGTTTAAATTGCAGCCGCCGGTAAATATCCAACTCGCGCACGCCCAGCTTTTTTATTGACTCAATATTTTCCCTGGTTAGTACTGTTCCACGGGCCAACATTAAAACATTGTCACCATCGTATATATCTTCGTTCACAACCATCTCCGGCTCCAAATTATCAATCTCGCAGCGTAAATTCAAGATTTTTCACCTGCCTGTCCACAAGAAATTATACCCAGCCGGTGGTACTCTCCCGCACCGAGCGTAATCTGAAGATAACGGAGTCATGGGAAATTTTTTAGCACATATAATATTCATTCTATAAAAGATAAAAATTTTCCTCTTTTGTAAAGACCAACATTGAAAAACATATCTTTTTGTGTCGCTTTTTGCATACAGGCGAGACAAACCTGCCACTCCTTCAAAAATCAATGCTTCCATTCTTCTGTGTCGCGCCGACGGGACACCGGCCACTTAGTCACAAACCCCACACTCTGTCCTCCACCCGTCAAACCGGCTATTTAACCGCTCCTAGTCTCTGGTACAGTTATTGCTTTTTTTTAAATTAAATTAATAATCAAAAAAATAATAATTTAAGCATTAGTCTAAAAATATACCTTTGTCGGGGGGAGAAAAATGCAACACGCAACAGATTACCAATCCAAACTGGTGACTGCCGGCGAGGCGGTAAAAGTAATAGAATCGGGCCACTTGGTGGACTACGGGACCTTCGCCAACCAGGTGGTTGAGCTGGACAAAGCCCTGGCCAACCGAAAGGGGGAACTGGAAAACGTCAGCATCCGTTCGGCGGCCAGGGTTTACGGCCCCCCAATGGTTGTGCTGGTCGACCCCAAGCGGGAGAGCTTTATTTTCAACAGTGGTCACTTTACGCTTATCGACCGGCGGATACATGACTACGGACTCTGCAGTTATATACCCATCTTGTTCCGGGAGTGTCCCAGCTACGCCCAATTTACCCGGTCCAACGCAGCCATGATAGCCGTGGCGCCCATGGACAAGCATGGTTTCTTTAACTACGGGCTGTCCAACACGTTCACCCGCAACGTCCTGGATATGGCGGACCGTGTGATTGTGGAAGTCAACCCCAAGCTGCCCCGGGTACAAGGCGGCAACAACGAATCCATCCACATCTCCGAGGTGGACATGGTGGTGGAAGCCGACTGGAATGTTCCTCCCATACCGGAAATGCCCATCACGGCAACCGACCGGAAAATAGCCGCGCTAATAATGAATGAAATTGAGGACGGCGCCTGTATTCAACTGGGCATAGGCGGTATGCCCAACGCTTTGGGCAAGCTCATTGCCCAATCGGACCTGAAAGACCTGGGCGCCCATACCGAAATGCTTTGCGATGCCTACCTGGACATGTGGGAAGCCGGTAAAATCACCGGCCAACGCAAAACAATCGACCGGGGTAAAATGGTGTTCACCTTTGCCCTGGGCAGCCGGCGGCTGTACGATTTCCTGGACAACAACCCGGCGGCGGCTTCCTATCCGGTGGACTACACCAACTACCCGCACATCATAGCCCAAAACGACAAAGTTATATCCATTAACGGCGCCCTGGAGGTGGATCTATACGGCCAGGTGGCGGCGGAGTCTTTCGGCTGCCGCCAGATCAGCGGCACCGGTGGGCAGGTGGACTTCGTGGAAGGCGCTTATCTTTCCAAGGGAGGCAAGGCTTTTATCTGCCTGCCCTCCACCTATCAGGATAAAAACGGGCAATTGCACTCCCGTATCAGGCCCACCCTGGACCCGGGCACCATCGTCACCACCACCCGCTCCACGGTAATGTACCTGGCCACGGAATACGGCATCACCAACTTGAAATGCAAATCCACCTGGGAACGGGCCGAATCGCTCATCCAATTGGCCCACCCCGATTTCCACGACGAGTTGGTGGCCGAAGCCGCCAAGATGAACATTTGGACCAGAACCAACAAAAAATGCGCGCTTTAGTTAGTTCCTTCAATACATGCATTTCTATACTTATTCCCTTGATTCCGGTCAAAATATGGCCGGATACTTTTTTTATATTGATTGAAATAGGTGCAGAATAATAGTATGTTAATATTAGGAAGGAGGTAAGACTAGATTGAAAACAATTATTGTTCACCAGATAAATGTGATTTCCGTAATCAAGAACACTGTTGTTCTTTTTGTAATTACAGGCCTGGTGATTGGTTTCATAATGGGTTTTCTTCTTACGCCAGCAAATATGGGATTAACAACACTTTTAAAAGGCTTAATTTCTACAACACTTTTCATGGGTGCTTATGGATTATCAGCTTCTGTAGTGTTAATATTTTTTTCAATATTATATAACCTACTTTCACGTTTTACCGGCGGTTTGGAATTTAAGATAAGGGAAAAACAATAACTACCTAGTTATGACAAGGGACGATTCCTTGTCCTATTTTTTTAGATTTAAAAGGAACAATAACTGTAAAGCTCATATAAAAGGAGACCGGAATTATGCCCAAAATTCCACTTATGGTTATTGGTGTTCTGGCAGCCATTATTGCGGCATTTTTAACAATATCGCACATAGCAAATATTACGTTTAACCAAAAGGCCAAAAAAGAAGTCGGTGATTTTTTTACAGGTATCGAAGATAAAGGTGAAATTATACAAGAATCCGACTTGGCCGAGCTGCCGCCCAGCGTTCAAAAATGGCTTGTCTACTCCCAGGTGATCGGAAAAGAAAGAATTACCACCGCTCGTTTAAAACAAACTGCGGTAATGAGGCTGAAAAAAGAAGGCCGGTGGATGCCCCTTGAAGCCGAGCAGTATTTTACTGTGGACAAGCCGGGATATATTTGGATAGCAAAGGTTAAAGCCGCCCCGCTAATGCATATTGGAGCCAGGGACAAATATCATGCGGGCAAAGGAAACGTGCTGATCAAATTTCTTTCATTGGCAACGGTTGCAAACTCCAAGGGAGAAGAGACAGACCAGGGCTCTTTGGTACGATACCTTGCCGAGACCATGTGGATTCCTACTGCGGCATTAAGCAACCACATTACATGGGAAGAAATAGACGGCCGCTCGGCCAGGGCGACCATGAGCTATGCAGGGATCACCGCGTCAGGAGTATTTCATTTTAACGAAAAAGGCCAGGTGATTAATTTTATTGCCCCAAGATATGGGGAATTCGATGGAAAGTTCGCATTGGAAACATGGTCGATCCCGGTGAAGGAATACGGGGAATTTGACGGAATAAGGGTTCCCACCCGGGGAGACGTGATATGGAAATTAAAAACCGGCGATTTCAACTGGTATAAGTTCGAAGTAAAGAAAATTGAATACAACAAGCCTTTTGCCTATACAGGAGACGATTCCCTGTTCTACTTGTCTTTTTTTCACAGCTTTTGGACGTAACAACAGCCCGGTGACAATATAATATTGACTTGTTCGGAACCGCAAGTGTTGCATTAAACCCACCTTACCGCGCATACAAAACTTTTACTGGCATCACTGGCGGTTATTGTTTATAATAAATAAGGATTAAATAACCAAAGCGCACACACTTTAAACGGGAGTAGGTGTTGAACATTGCTTTGTAAGGATTGTCTACACTTCAAACAGTGGAAGTCAATTGAGGCCGCGGTGTGTGAAAAAACTAACAAGCCCGTGGAAACAAAAAGCCGCCCCTGCGACGAGTTCGTCAGCAAAAAGCAAATGACCGACGAGTGGGGCAAAACCACCAACGGCAGTTGCTGCGAATAGGGTTTGTGCAAGGTTGCAAACATAACGAGGTTGAATATCTAATCCCCGGAAATAAGCCGGGGATTTTATTTTACATGCAAAAACGACTTGTAGTCGCCAAGCGAACCGATCAAATTTTTTCCACACCAAGATAACATAATCCCTTTCCAACAAAGTGGCTGGTTTACTTGCCAAACCGAACATAAAAGGTGGTTCCCGAGGGGGATGTTTTTATATCAATGGTGGCATTGTGTCTGCCGGCAATACTGTAACATACCGCCAAACCCAAACCTGTGCCTTCATCCTTGGTGGTTAAAAACGGGGTGCCCAGCCTTTCCAGTATGGCCGATTTAATGCCGAAGCCCTCGTCCTTCACCGCGAGAACTACCGCATTGCCGTCTTGGTACGTCTTTACCTGCATACGGCCGCCTTTCGGCATCGCTTCCATACCGTTGCGCACCAGGTTGAGAATCAACTGGCGAATCTCCTTTTCGTCAATGGGCATTTTGGGTATCTCCCCCAGCAACATTTCAATATGTTTGCCGGAAATGGTGGCGTCGGCGTGCATCAGCGGAAAAAGAACCTTAATAATATCGTTTATGTTCCTTTTTTGCAAGTGCAACGGCCTGTCCCTGGCCAGAGACAAGAATTCGGTTATAATGGCATTGGCCCGGTCCAGTTCGCTGATGGCTATGTTAAGGTATTCCTCGTAAAGACTGCACTCCTCTTTACCTGTCAGAAGCTGCAAAAATCCCCGCACAGCTGTTAAAGGATTTCTGATCTCGTGGCCGATGCCGGCAGCCATCTGTCCCACCAGGTTCATCCGGTCCAGACGGGCCATTTCCCGTTCTAAACGTTTGCGCTCTGTTATATCGATTACCACCGCCAGTATACACTCTTCCCCGTCCAGCTCAATCATTTCAGCGGATAGCAACCCCACTCCGGGTTCTCCAAACTTGTTGCGAAAACCAACTTCACGATTTGTTACAATGCCGTCACTATTTAAGATGCTTATAATTGCATAGTGTTCTTCGGGGTTTGCAAACACATTGAGTTCCTTGACGTTTTTACCAATCACTTCGTCCGTGCTGTAACAAGAAGAAATTATAAAGCTCCTGTTGGCTTCAGTAATTCTGCCGTCCCTGGTCATTATCGCCATGGAGCCGGGGCTGGCGTCAAATATTTTCATAAATTTTTCCTTGGAAAAACTCAGTTCTTTTTCCACACGTTTATGTTCGGATCTGTCGGTTATCACCCCCACCAGGCCGGCTACCTCACCCTCGGCGTTCAGGTATGTGGATTTGGTCAGGATAGCGTCATGTCTAGTTCCGTTGGCGCTGGGAACATTGGTTTCATAAACTTGTATGCCCGGATTTTTAAAAAGCTTGGTGTCCATTTCATGATATTTTTCGGCCAAATCCCGGGGATAAAGATCAAATACAGATTTACCTATGATTTTGGATCTGGACAAGCCGGTTAGTTTCTCGAAAGCCGCGTTGCAGCTTTTGTAGAATCCCCGAGCATCCTTGTGAAACACTGGAATGAAAATTATATCCATCAGGCGCTGCAAAACATGGGCGCTGTTTTGCCGGGCGTAAGGCGAAACATCAAATGTACAGTCGCAGGTACCCAGAAGGTAGTCTTCATTATTATAAACAAAGCTGCCCGCCAGCAGCACCTGTTTGTTAACGCCGCCCCTGGCAATCAGGGTGGCTTCATCCAGTTCGTATATTCCGTTGTATAAACTATCGGCCGCCGGTGGTGAAATCATGACCTTTGACCGGCCACGGTTGGTCGCTATAAGCCGCCGCAGGTACTCTTCCCTGGTAAGCCCCACCAACTCCCAGTTGTCATAGCCGTCGACATCCTTGGCGGCCCGGTTTCTATACTTTACTTTGCCGGTATGATCGTAAAGGGTGGTGCACACGGGAAGCTGGTCCAAGGCATGTTTGTACAGCATTAATTCAGCGTTTTGCCGGCGCAGCCGTTCCAATTCTTCCAGCAGCCGTTCCAACTCTTCCAGCAGCCGTTCCTGTTTTTGCCCGGCGCTACGCATAATTTCACCTCCGCGGGCGATAAATGCAATGTAAGCGTGGTTACTTTCGACAACCCCGGAACGGTTCCCTTCAGGAATATTGTCGAAACATTGTGCAAAACAATATTTATTTATCAGGTTTACCGATTACTTTTAATTAAAGCGCACTCATTCAGTTCCTTTTGCGTGCGCTTTTTAATACTCTTATCCTTGAATCCAGCCATTAATATGGCCGGGTATAATTACCTAAGAGTATAAAAAAAGCGCACTCATTCAGTTCCCTCTGCGTGCGCTTTTAATACTCTTATCCTTGAATCCGGCCATTAATATGGCCGGGTATAATTACCTAAGAGTATAAAAAAGAACAGGGCCGACGAGCACCTGTTCTCCAAGTGTTTTTTGTGTGTAATAGCTTTAATCGTCCCCGCGTTTATTTTTTTCAATCAGCAGAGCGCCGTCGACACCCCGTAAAACAAGGACTTCTCCTGACCGCACATCGCCCCTGACAATCATCCGGCTGATGGCGGTTTCCGCCTCCTGCTGGATCAGACGCTTCAGCGGTCGCGCGCCGTAGGACGGCTCATAGCCCCGGTTGGCCAGGTAATTAAGAGCGGCATCGTCCCATGCCAACTTGATGCCGGTGCCGGCTTCCACCCGCCGGTCCAGCCGCTCCAACAGCAGGCCGGCAATTTCCCGCACCTGGGCCTTGCTTAGCGCGTGGAACACCACTATTTCATCCACCCGGTTCAGAAACTCGGGCCGGAAATGCTGGCGCAGGATGCCCAGCACGCCGGATTTGATTTGCTCGAAGCTGTCTCCTTGCTCCTGCCGGGCCAGGATTTCGTGGCTGCCCAAGTTGGAAGTCATAATCACCACGGTGTTCCGGAAGTTCACGGTGCGGCCTTGCCCGTCGGTAAGCCGCCCGTCGTCCAACAGCTGCAGCAGTATGTTAAACACGTCGGGGTGGGCTTTTTCAATTTCATCCAACAGGATTACCGAGTAAGGTTTGCGCCGCACCGCCTCGGTCAACTGGCCGCCCTCGTCGTATCCCACATAACCCGGAGGTGCGCCCACCAACCGGGAGACGGCGTGTTTTTCCATGTACTCGGACATATCCAGCCGGGTCATGTTGCGCTCGTCGTCAAACAACGCCTGGGCCAGAGCCCGGGCCAGCTCGGTTTTACCCACGCCAGTGGGACCCAGGAAGATGAAACTGCCGATGGGCCGGTTGGGATCCTTAATCCCGGCCCGGGCGCGCAGCACGGCGTCGGCCACCGCCCGTACCGCCTCATCCTGGCCTACCACCCGTTTGTGCAGTTCCTCATCCATGCGGATCAGCTTTTCCTTTTCGCCTTCCATCAGCTTGCTAACCGGGATGCCGGTCCAGCGGCTGACCACCCGAGCGATATCTTCCTCGTCCACTTCCTCTTTCAGCAGCATACCGTGCTGTTGTTTGCCCGCCAGAGTTTCCTCCTCGGCCTTGAGGCGGCGTTCCAGTTCGTTCAGCTTGCCGTACTTCAGCTCGGCCAGGCGGTCCAGGTTGTAGTCCCGCTCGGCTTTCTCTATTTCCTGGCGGGTCTCCTCAATTTCCTTCTTCAACTGGCGTACCCGGGATATGGCCTGCTTCTCAACCTGCCACTGGGTTTTCATGGCGTCTGAGTCGCCGCGCAACTCGGCCAGTTGTTGCTTGATTTTTTCCAGCCGGTCCCGGGAAGCCTGGTCTTTCTCCTTGCCCAGGGCTGCTTCCTCGATCTCCAGCTGCATAATCTTGCGGGTAATTTCGTCCAGCTCCGCCGGCATGCTGTCGATTTCGGTACGCAGGCGGGCCGCCGATTCGTCCATTAGGTCGATGGCCTTGTCGGGCAGAAACCGATCGGAAATATAACGATCGGAAAGCATGGCCGCCGCCACCAGGGCGCTGTCCTGGATGCGCACCCCGTGGTGCACCTCGTAGCGCTCTTTCAAACCCCTGAGGATAGAGATGGTGTCTTCCACCGCTGGCTGGCTAATCAGCACGGGCTGGAAGCGCCGCTCCAACGCGGCGTCCTTTTCCACGTGCTTGCGGTATTCGTCCAAAGTGGTGGCGCCTATGGTGCGCAATTCGCCCCGGGCCAGCATGGGCTTTAACAGGTTGCCGGCGTCCACGGCGCCCTCGGCCGCCCCGGCGCCCACCACAGTGTGCAGCTCATCGATGAACATGATAATTTTGCCGTCGGATTGCTGCACTTCTTTCAGCACGGCTTTCAGCCGTTCTTCAAACTCGCCCCGGTACTTGGCCCCGGCCACCAGGGCTCCCATATCCAGCTCCATCAGGCGCTTGTCTTTCAGGCCTTCGGGGACATCACCGGCCACAATGCGCCGGGCCAGGCCCTCCACGATGGCGGTCTTGCCCACGCCGGGCTCGCCTATGAGCACCGGGTTGTTTTTGGTGCGCCGGGACAGTATTTCCATCACCCGGCGGATTTCGTTGTCCCGGCCGATGACCGGGTCCAGCTTGCCCTCGGTCGCCTGTTTGGTCAGGTCGCGACCGTAGCGCTCCAACGCCTCGTAGGTATCCTCGGGATTCTCACCGGTGACCCGCTGGTTGCCCCGCACCGCCCGCAACGAATTCAGCAGGGCGTCCCGGGACAAGCCCGAGCGCCGCAGCGCCGTCACCGCCTCGGGCTCGCCGTCTTCCAGCAGGGCCAGCAGCAGGTGTTCCACGCTGACGTAATCGTCCTTCATCCCCTTGGCTTCTTTTTCGGCGCGGCCCAGCACCCGGGCCAGCCCGGCGCCCAGGCGCAGGGAACCTTCGTATCCGGTGACCGCCGGTATCTTTTGCAGCAGTTCCTCCACCGCCGCGGTCAGCTGGACGGGGTTGACCCCGGCGTGCTCCAGAATACGGGGGGCCATGCCACCCTCCTGGGCCAAAAGCGCCGCCAGCAGGTGCTTGCCCGTCACTTCCTGGTGGCGCCTCTGGGCCGCCAGCTGTTGGGCAGTGGAAAGAGCTTCCCTCGATTTTTGTGTGTAACGGTTCATATCCATAGTCAAACCCGGGCCTGCCCGGGTGTTCACCTCCTAAGTCGGGGGCATTCCTCAACCCAAAGCCTTACCCTCAAGCAGAGGGAGCGTCCCCTATCCTTTTAGCCGTTCCAATTCATCCTGCAATTCTTCCACCCGCTCCAGCAGGTCCACTATGATAGCCGCCCCCGGCAGATTGACCCCCAGGCTTTGACGCAGGCGCATCACCCGGCGCAGACGCGCCGCCTGGCGCACAGGTATAAAGCCCCGCCTGTAATCAACAACGCCCAATTCGGCCAGCCGCCGGGCCAGATCGGGGTGTATGCCCAGGGCGTTGACATCCACCCAGGCGTCCTCATCCGCGGACGGGGTATGGCAGTACAGTTGCAGGTAAAACTTGGCCATATGCTTACACCCCTTTCCTCAGCGCAGCCAGTTGGCGATACAAGTCTTCTTCTTCCGGGCTCAGCCGCTCGGGGATATCGATGGCCACGCGCACATACTCGTCGCCACGACCGTCCCGAAGCGGCATCCCTTTACCCCGCAAGCGCAGGCGCTTGCCGGTCCGAATGCCTGCCGGCACCTTCATTTTTACCGTGCCGTCCAGGGTGGGTACCGACACCCGGTCACCAAGCACCGCCTGTTCGGGCCGCAAAACCACTTCGGTTTCCAAGTCATCGCCCTGCACCTTGAACTGCGGGTGCGGCAGCAGGCGCACTTTCAGGTACAAATCGCCCCCGGGGCCGCCGGCGTAACCTTCGCCTCCCTGGCCCTTCAGCCTGATGCGGCCGCCGTCCCGCACGCCGGGGGGTATTTTTACCGTCAATGTCTTTACGGCGGCATTGGCTCCGGTGCCGCCGCAGCGGCTGCAAAATGTGTCTCCCCCGATGCCGGCGCCGCCGCAGGCCGGGCAGACTTCCCGGCTGGAAAGCTGTATGGTTTTTTCGCCGCCGCGATAGGCTTCCTCCAATGTGAGTTCCAGTTCCGACTCAACGTCTTGCCCCCGCACCGGCCCGCCGGGGCGGGTGGTCCGGCCGGTCCGCCCGAACGGCGCCCCCCGGCCGCCGAAAAACATCTCAAAGAAATCGCTGAACCCGCCGGCGCCGCCGGCGCCCATGTTGGTGTAAAACCTTACATCACCCATATCCGGCGGCGGCTGGAAGTCCTGGCCGTCCCGCCAGTTGGCGCCCAGTCGGTCGTACTTGGCCCGCTTTTCCGGGTCATTTAAAACCTCATAGGCCTCGTTAACCTGCTTGAACTTTTCCTCGGCTTCCTGCTTATCCTTGGCGGAATGCAGGTCCGGGTGCCATTTGCGGGCCAACTTGCGGTAAGCGGCTTTTATTTCTTTTTCAGTAGCGCTGCGTTCAACGCCCAGCGTTTTGTAATAGTCCTGAAATGTTACTCCCATAGTAATCACCTATCCTCCGGCTACCCGCACCGCCGCCGGGCGCAGCAACTCCCGCCCGAACCGGTACCCGCGGCAAAGTTCTTGGGCCACGTGGCCCGCCGGGTGCCCGGTGCCGGCCACGTAGCCGACCCCTTCGTGCTCTTCGGGGTTAAAAGGCAGCCCCAGGCACTCCACCGGCTCCAGCCCGTGTTTCTGCAAAGCATCCATAAATTGGCGGTAAACCATGTCCAGCCCCCGGTTCATTTTTTCGTCGGGCGTCTGGCCCACGGCCCGCTCCAGGTTATCCAGCACCGGCAACAGTTCAACCACCAGCTCCTTCTTGCCCTGGACGGCGTTGCTTTGCGCCTCCCGTTCCACCCGCTTGCGGTAATTGTCGAAATCCGCCAGTGTGCGCAGGTGCCGGTTTTTTTCCTCTTCCAGCGCTCGGCGCAGGATGCTGCCGTCATCCTGCGTCCCGCGCGCCCGTGTGCCTTGTTTCATTATACTTCCGCCCCTTTCCGGGGTTTATCAGTAATTCCTTCCCCTGCCGCTCTCTTATATTCTTGGGAAAGTTATACTACGGCCATATTAATGGCCGGATTTAAAGATAAGAGTATCAAAAATTACGCGCAGAGGGAACCGAATGAGCGTGCTTTTTTACTTTTCCTCGTACTCGGCGTCCACCACATCGTCGTCGGGTTTGACCCGGCCCGCACTGCCGGCGCCGGCGTTACCGGCCCCGCCGCCGCAAGTGCCACCGGAGCAGCCTGCTTCCTGGCCGTAAGCCGCCTGGGACAAAGAGTGGGCCGCCTGCTCCAGGTCGCTCTTCAGGCCGCGTATTTTGTCCACCGGGGCGTTTTCCTGCAATGCGGCCCGCAAATCGTTCAGCAACTGCTCGACGCGCGCCTTCTCATGCTGCGGCACCTTGTCGCCCAGGTCTTTGAGCTGGCGGTCCACCTGGTAAACCAAAGTGTCAGCCCCGTTGCGAACCTCCACCTCTTCCCGGCGCTTCTTGTCCTCGGCCGCATTGGCCTCGGCCTCTCCCACCATGCGGTCTATTTCTCCCTGGTCCAGGCTGGTGGAACCGGTGATGGTGATGGTCTGTTCCTTGCCGGTGCCC
>JAKSCU010000531.1 GCA_022360435.1 Bacillota bacterium | reverse complement strand
GACGGCGAAGCATGCGAACTGGTAGTGTGTGCGTCGACACACCTCTTGATGTACACGTCTGCTACTTGTCGGTCCGCCGCGCGACGGGCGAGTGTACTCGCCCGCCAAACACCAGACGTTACTTGTCTTCGCGCTTGCTCAGGAACTGCTTCGCGGGCATGGGGAACAGCAGCAGCAGCAGCAGGTCGCGCTGGGACTTGATGAGGTCTTTGTTTTCGGCGTATACCTTATCGAGGTCAGGACGAGGCACGAGTTCTGCAGGGCGGCCGGTGAAGGGTTTTTCGCCTTTGCCGACGGTCTTGACCACCTCCGGGTCGGCCGGGCCCGGCAGTTTGCCGTATTTGCCCATCATGACGTCGCGGAAGGGTTCGCTGACGAATGCGTAAGGCTTGCCCTGCATGACATTGAACGTTGCCTGCGTGCCGACGATCTGGCTGGTCGGCGTCACCAGTGGCAGGTAGCCCGCGGCCTTGCGCACCTTGGGAATCTCTTCCTGCACCTTGGGCATCAGGTCCAGCTTGTCCTGCTCCTTGAGCTGGTTGTAGAGGTTGGACAGCATGCCGCCGGGAATCTGGCTTTCAAGCTGGCTCTTGTCGACTTCGGGATAGCCCATCGGCACCATGAGCTGTTCTTCGATCAGGTCGCAGGCCTTGGTGCAGCTCTCTTCGTCTTTCTTCGCGAGCAGTTCGATCGTTTCGTCGATGATGCGTTTCATGTCATCGGTCGGCTCCGCAGGCCAGGGGCCGCCGAACTTGTCGGGATTCTTGTCGACGTTGGCCAACTCCTTACGGATTTGTCGCAGCTGTTCATCGATCTTGGGAGCAAGCTCGAAGGAGACGTTGAGCTCGACGCCCAGCGCATCGGCGAAGTATTTGATGACCTCCGCGGGCGGCTGGGCGGTGGCACCTGCCATCGGGCCGTAGTCGGTGTCCATGTGGTCCACGCCCGCCATCAGGCCGACGACGTAGCTTGCGACCGCCAGACCGTTGGTATCGTGGCTGTGCAGCGTAATCTCGACGCCGGGAAACTCGCTCTGCAGCGCTTCGATAAGTTTCCACGCCATGGAAGGATGCAGCAGACCAGCCATGTCCTTGATCGCCAGCGAGTCGGCGCCGGCGTCGATGCAGTTGCGGGCGAAGCGCACGAAGTGGTCGACATCGTGCACAGGGCTGGTGGTGTAGCTCATGGCAGCCTCGGCGTGGCCGTTGAACGTTTTGGTCGCCATGATCGCGGTGATGAGGTTACGGTGGTCGTTGAGGGCGTCGAAGATACGCACGCGGTCGTTGCCGGTGCGGCAGGCTTCCTTCATAAACTCAACCACGACCGGATCGGCATAGGGGTTGTAGCCGAAGAGGTTCTGTCCGCGGCAGAGCGAGCGGATCTGTATGTGCTGACCGCCGTCTGCTTCATGCTTGTCACAGACGTCGCGAAACTGCTCGAGCCGCTCGAAGGGGTCGTCGCCAGTGAAGCGGAGCGCCGAATCGAGCGTGGCCCCGCCCCAGAGTTCGAGAATCTCGTAGCCGGATTCGCAGAGCATGGGCAGGACGCGCAGGCACTGCTCACTGCTCATGCGGGTGGCCAGGAGGGACTGATGCCCGTCGCGCAGGGAACAGTCGATGAGATTAACGCGTTTG
>JAKSCU010000312.1 GCA_022360435.1 Bacillota bacterium | reverse complement strand
TCCATTAGTTTAGATTTGATAATAGCGGACTTGCCCATGGCACATTTTATTGTGGAATATTCAGCTAATCTGGACGATAACGCGGTAGACCTCCCGGACCTATTTGACAAGTTACATCAGGCGGCGGTAGCGACGGAGCTATTTCCTTTGGCGGGCATCCGCAGTCGCGCCCATCGCTGCGAGCATTTTCGCGTCGCCGACGGCGATAGTCATTACGGCTTTGTGCATCTGCAGGTCAAGGTTGGCGCCGGCCGCTCCGAGCAACAACTGCAAACAGCCGCGCAAGCCTTTTTTGATGTACTGAGCGACCACTTGCAGGCCCTCTATCAACAACAGGGCTTGGCCATTTCTTTTGAAATGACGGAACTGCCGACGACATTAAAATACAATCAAAACAATCTGCGCGATTATTTAGCAAGAAAGTGATATACCGAAAGGACAAGCCGCAATGTTAACGCCAAGCGATATTGAAAAAGCTGCCGACGATCTCTATCAAGCGGAGATTAATCGACAACAGATCGACCCGGTCACGATGACCCACCCGGAAATGACCATGGACGAGGCTTACGCGATACAGAAACAGTGGGTCGATAGAAAAATCAGCGACGGCCGCCGCGTTATCGGCTATAAAATCGGCCTGACCTCCCGCGCCATGCAAAGTGCGATGAAGATTGACCAGCCGGATTACGGCGTACTACTGGACGATATGGTATTTGCCGATGGCTCGGATATTGAAACCGCGCAATTTTGCGACCCGCGCATCGAAGTCGAACTGGCCTTTATCCTAAAGGATCGCCTCGAAGGCGAACATGTCACGTTGTTTGATGTGCTCAACGCCACCGATTATGTGGTGCCGGCCCTGGAAATTATCGCCGCCCGCAGCCATCGCGTGCACCCGCAAACCGGTTACACGCGCAAAATTTTCGATACCATTGCCGACAATGCCGCCAACGGCGGTATTATTATCGGAGGCCGCCCGATTAAACCGATGGATAGGGATTTGCGCTGGTGCGGCGCGCTGTTTTACTTAAACGGCGTATTGGAAGAAACCGGGCTGGCGGCCGGCGTGCTCAACCACCCCGCTAACGGTATTTGCTGGGTCGCCAAGCGCTTCGCTCCGCACGGTATCGCACTGGAACCCGGACAGGTGATACTGGCGGGTTCGTT
>JAKSCU010000278.1 GCA_022360435.1 Bacillota bacterium | reverse complement strand
TTGCATAATATAATAAAAAATCTGGCCGCGGGTACAAATTTCAATAAAGCCTTTGACAGCGCCCTGGGCCGGGATGTTGAAACCTTTGAAAAGGAGTGGCGGGAATGGCTGGCCGGGGAATTGCAACAGCCTTTGCTTACGAAACGGGAGGACCTGCTTTAACGATGGACAAATTAATTATCTGCGGGGGTAAACCCCTGCGGGGCCGGGTGCGCATCAGCGGCGCCAAGAACGCCGCTCTGGCCGTGTTATGCGCCTCGGTGATGGCCGGGGACAAGGTGGTGCTGGAAAATGTCCCGGACATCAGCGACGTGCGGGACATGATAGATATAATCAGGCATGTGGGTTCCGAGGTCACCTGGTTGAGCGAATCATCAATACAAATTAACCCTCCGCCGCGGTTAATAGCCGATCCGCCATGCCATTTGGTTAAAAAATTACGCGCCTCCAACTTGTTCCTTGGACCGTTGCTTTCCCGGTTTGGCTTTGCCAAAATATCCCTGCCCGGCGGGTGCAATATCGGAGTCAGGCCCATGGACCTGCACTTCAAGGGTCTGGCCTGCATGGGTGTGAACATAAGCATGGAGGGCGGGTACGCCGTGGGCAGAGCGCCCAGCCGCTTGAAAGGAGCCCGCATCTACCTTGACTTTCCCAGCGTCGGCGCCACCGAAAACCTCATGATGGCCGCCTGTCTGGCTGTGGGACAAACAGTGCTGGAAAATGCGGCCAAGGAGCCTGAAATCGTGGATTTGGCCAATTTTCTCAATTGTCTGGGCGCCAAGGTGCGCGGCGCGGGCACAGATATCATCAAAATTGACGGAGTTCCAGAGCTGAAAGGTTGTCTGCGTTACAGCGTTATTCCCGATCGCATTGAGGCCGGCACTTTCCTGGTGGCCGCCGCCGCCACCCGCGGCTCGCTGGTGCTTGAAAACATCATCCCGCCGCACGTGGAACCCATCTGCGCCAAGTTGCGGGAGGCCGGAGTGGAAATCGTGGAAAACGGCGACACTCTCCAAGTCAGGGCTGACGGTCCGCTGCAGCCGCTGGACATAAAAACCATGCCCTACCCCGGTTTTCCGACGGATATGCAATCCCAGATGATGGCCCTGCTTTCCACCGTGGAAGGTGTAAGCATGATTATAGAAAATATTTTTGAAAACCGGTTCCAGATTGCGGACGAGTTAAAAAGAATGGGTGTCCGGATCAAGGTGGAAGGGCGGATGGCCGTAATCGAGGGCGTGCCTGAACTGTACGGGACCCAGGTAAAGGCCACCGACCTGCGCGCCGGCGCGGCCCTTGTGGTGGCCGGACTGATGGCCCAGGGGCGGACGGGTATTTCCAACGCCCACTTTATTGACCGCGGGTATCACCGGCTGGAAGAAAAACTGCAATCCCTGGGGGTGGAGGTTTACAGGTCTCACTAAGGCGCGGACACATTTTATCGGAGCGGACAACCTTTATGAAAATAACCATTCTAGCCGTAGGCAATTTGAAAGAAAGACACTGGCGCGAAGCGGCGTTGGAATACGTTAAACGGCTGGCTCCATACTGCCGCCTGGAAATAATCGAGGTGGCGGACGAAGGTTTTGCCGCCGGCATGCCGGCGGCGGAAGAGGAGAAAATAAAACGCCTGGAATGGAACAGGGCCGCCCGGCGCCTGAGGGAAGGAACTTATCTCATTGCCCTGGACGCGCGGGGCGAACAGGTTTCCTCGGAGGAACTGTCGGCCCAAATCCACCGGCTGGGCGTCACCGGGCGCAGCCATATCACATTCGTTATTGGCGGCGCCCTTGGTTTGCCGCCGGAAGCCCTGGAGCGGGCTCACCGGCGTCTGTCCCTTTCCCGCCTGACCTTCCCCCACCGGCTGGTGCGGATAATTCTGCTGGAACAGCTTTATCGCGCTTACAAAATTGCCCGGGGCGAGCCGTATCACAAGTAATAAGCTGCGCCACCGGGACTTTCGAGCTTCCTCCGGCGCCGCTAATTTTTATAAAATTGCGTCGCGTGTCGGCTTAAATAGGCGCAACAAATTAAGGGCCGTGCTCCCCGAGTGGAGTCACGGCCCGGCCTTTTTAAACCCTCAGTGGTTCGCTCCGGGGAAATGCTGTTGTTGTATAAACCGGGTCACCAGCGAGTTGAATTTTTCGGCTCGTTCATCCTGGGGGATCAAACCGCTGTCTTCAAAGATAAAACTTTGCGCCGAAGGATTAAGGGCCGTAAAGCTTTTTAAGTTTTCAACCGGATTCAGCTTGGCCAGACGGCCCCAAAGGATTAGGATGGGCTGCCGGATAACGCCGAAAAAGGGCGCGATGTTCAGGTTGCTGAATCCGGCCACGAAAGACGCCGGCGCATATTTGGCGTCGGGGCACTGGTGGGAAGAAGCCACAAAGTAATCGACGAGGAATTCGGTCACCAAGGCGGGATCGGTGTAGATGAACGTTTCGAGAAAATACTTGATGCTTGGTTTGGAGACAAAAGCGTTATATATGCCGTCTCCCTGGACCGGGTTGGAAAATAAACCAAAAACCGCAAAACTTGCCTCGCAGGGTGGGCCGGCATTTGACTCTATTCCACTGGGGGTGACCAGGGCCAGGCTCCGGACCAGCTCGGGCCGGTTGCAGGCGATGAACGAGCAGTACGCTCCGGAAAGTCCGCTGCTTACCAGGTGGACCGGCTTTTGTATTTCCTTGGCGATGAATTCGGTGATGGCTGTAATGTAAATTTGAGCATTGTAGGCTGTCGGTGTCTTGTCAGATCTGGCAAAGCCCGGCAGGTCCAGGGCATAGACCAAAAAATGGCGGGACAGTGGGTTAAAATTATGGCGCCACTCAAAGTTGGATGCCCCGGCATTGATGCCGTGCACCAACAGCAAAGGCTCGCCCCGGCCCTGACAAGTATAGTAGATTTGGCCCGGGCTGCCGGCGAAAAACGCTTCCCGTCCGCCCAGCACATTGGGGAGAGGGGGAAAGCATATGGGTTGGTAAATGTCCATGGCACAATCCCCTTTTTCATACTTTTGAAAATATACATTGCCATAGCGCGCTTTTTTTATTATTATGCCGCGGCTTGAGAACGTGTGTGTTTACGGTTGACCATATACTTTTACCTTGCATATTTCATCGCTTGTTTAACAGCCCAATATAATGGGGTTTACAAACTTAAAATGTCATGATATGCTCTATGTGAACTAGTTTGCATAGTGCATTTAATACACCAGGCCGGGGGGTGGGCGAGTGTTTAAAATTGACCAACGCGGCAGTACGCCTATTTATCAGCAGTTGGTCCAGCAAGTGAAAGAGGCGGTGCTTAAGGGCATCTTGCAGCCGGGAGACAAGCTGCCGTCGGTGCGGGAATTGGCGGTACGGTTGACCATGAACCCCAACACCATTCAAAAATCCTACCAGGAATTGGAAAGGCAGCGGGTGATTGAAACTCTGCGGGGCAGGGGAACCTTTGTCAGCTTGCACTATAAACCCAGCAAAGGCAAAGAAAAAATGTCCGTATTTGAAGAGGACCTGAGAAACCTGTTGGTGGAGGCCCATTACCTGGGGCTGGATCGGGCAAAAATTATGCAGTTGGTTGGGCGGCTGCTGGAAGAATTGAAGATCGGGGAGGGAGACAGTTGATTTTTATCGACCAATTGAGCAAAAACTTCGGGAAACAGCCGGCCCTGGACAGTATCAGCCTGCGGGTGGAGCCGGGACGTATATACGGCCTGGTGGGGCCGAACGGGGCAGGCAAAACCACCCTCATTAAGATATTGACGGGTATACTGCTGCCCACCCGGGGACAGGTGTTTATAGCCGGGCACAATGTCCACCAAAATCCCGGCGTTAAGTCCGGCCTGGGCTATGTGGCCGATCAGCAACACTTTTATCCTGGTTTTAAGGTTAAAGACATGATCAGGCTTTACCGGGAGACCTATGCCAATTGGAGTCCGGAGCGGTTTGCCGAACTGGGTTCAATTTTCCGGCTGCCCGAGGATAAAAAAATTGCCAAACTTTCCAAGGGCATGCGCACACAACTGGCGGTTTTGCTGAATCTATCTATCAGACCCGGGGTGCTGGTGCTGGACGAACCCACTTCGGGCCTGGACCCGGTGCTGCGCCGGCAGCTGTTGAACATATTGATGGACGAGGTGGCCCAAAGCCAAAGCACGGTGTTTATGTCGACACACAACCTTAATGAATTAGAGCGCATCTGCGACCGGATTGGGCTCATCCATAACGGCCGGTTGTTGTTTGATGAAAGCCTGGAAGACTTGAAGCGGAAAGTAAGGAAGATTCAGGTGGCTTTCGCAGACGGCCTGCCCGGGGAATTTCACCAGCGGGAAGATATCCTGAAAATTGAGGAACAGGGACGGGTGTATAACCTGGTGGTAAGGGATAATCTGGACGGGGTTATGGCGGAGCTGCGGAAATACCGGCCCCTTTTGCTGGAAACCATCGATATGTCCCTGGAGGATATATTCATCTACCAGATGGGAGGGATAGGTTATGGGTTTGAACAAATTTTTGCCCAATAGAACGCTGATCTGGAAAGAGTGGCGGAGCACTTTGGTTTCAACCGCCATATTAGGGGGTTTTGTCACTTTTGCCAGCAGTTTTATGCTAATCGAAGAAATATTAAATTATTGGGGAAAAAACCCACCCGGTGATCCATATGTTTATTTTCCTTTGGGCGGCGGGGTAATCGGGTTCGTCTTCGTAGCTTTGACAATAATGTTGGCGGCCGGTTTGATGGGCCAGGAAAGGGATCGCAACACATTTAACCTGCTGTTGGCCATGCCCTATTCCCGGCGGGACATTATTTATAACAAGTTTGTTTTTGGTCTGGGGCAACTGATAGTGGTGTTTGGGCTCAATGCCCTGGTAATGACGGTGTTGATTCTGGCCAATGCCGATATTCAGTTTACCTTCGGCCCGGCGGAGATATGGGTCTGGACCTGGCATAATATAGTGGTTTTAAGCTTTGTCTTTGCTTTTACCATGCTCATTTCCACCGTCAGCGGCACCGCGCTGGGCAATAAACTGCTGTCAATGATATTCCTGTTTTTCCCCGCTGGAATACTAGAATTAATTAATATTAATATACAGTATTGGAGTGAATTAAGAGGACTGAGCGAGGCTTTATTAAATTGGGGAATGTTATTAACGGTGCCCCTTTATATCATGGTAGATGAGGTTATGAAACACTACAACCTGCCGTTGGTATACGGTGTGTTAATCATGCTGGTTGGCGGCTTGTATAAACTCACCCAGCACTTGTTTGCCCGAAACCAACTGGAAAATAACGGCGAGGTGCTGGTGTTCGAACAATTGGAAGGTTTCTTTAAACTTGGCGTGACCGTCTGCTTTGCCCTGCTGGGCGGGCTGATACTTACAACTATGCTGAACCTTGAACATCCAGCTGTTGCCGCAATGGTCTACCTGTTGGTGGGCGGGGTGTTTTGGCTGCTGGTGAGCGGCTTGATTAAATGGCGCAAGCCGGCCTGACGCTTTATGGCGGCTGATTATTCAATAGCCGCCCTTTCCAGTCCCATAATCGGCAGTGTCGCCAGGGAAGCGGCCAGAGGCTGGCTTTTGAACACCGGTCGGGTCGAGGTCAGTATTTCGGCCCGGGTTAAAAAATCAAGCCAAAAACCGGCGGTTACCCTTTGGGTGAGGGGAAGCAGGTGCCCGGTGGCCTGCCGGAAATAGTCGTTACAAGTATTTTCATCCACCAGTTCAAACAATCCGAAACTGCTTCCGGCGCACTCTTTCAACCAGTTGAGGGGGTCGGGCTGGGCACTGTATATACCGCCGCTGTTTACCAGGTAAACATCTTTGTTTTCCTGGACCCATTTTTCGTAATGGCAGTGCCCCAGGCCCCAGGAGCAGTTTGTATGGTGCGGTTCACAGATGTCTTGCAGCAGGTGGGTAACGGCGCCCAGGAAAAACATGGCTTTTCTGAACCGGCCCCGGCGCCAGTAATCAAGGGCCAGTTGGTAGTAGCGTCCGTAAAATACGTCGGCCGCCCGCATGCCCATGAGACCGGCGCCGGTCCGGGCGTGGTAAAAGTGGTGCAGGCTTCCCCAACCGCTGTCGGGCCAGCATACCCCGAGATCCAGCTCCCTCCGAAAGGTTTCCAGCATCCTGGCTGC
Source organism: Bacillota bacterium (assembly GCA_022360435.1). Taxonomy (GTDB): domain Bacteria; phylum Bacillota; class Desulfotomaculia; order Desulfotomaculales; family Desulfallaceae; genus BRH-c8a. Next base: position 2,736 of record JAKSCU010000278.1, on the reverse strand, counting down.
CGCAACGTGGCCGTCATTTTTCAGTATCAGGCGCGCCTGGTTGTTGCACATTATATGCGTGGCGCAAAATCCCAGCCTGGTGGTCAGCGAAACCCTGCAGGTGGCCAGAAGGTACTTTCCCACGAAACCCAAGGTTGAGGCTAATCGGCGCATTTGGTATTCGGCCCCCTTTCTTATTTATAAAACATAAATTGTCAATGTTTAATGTCGAGAGAATGTGAAGGTTGTATAAATATTGGCCGGGAGTTTGGTTAAACCCGGTCGTTGCGGATAAAAAGCCTACAGTGCCTGATTTAACCGTAAACCAAAGTGTTTTTTACACTTGTCGTTACCGGACACGGGTGGCCGGCCGATGCTCAGGTAATATAAACCCGTGGCCGCGATGTCCTTGGCCGGTAGGCAGTTGCGGCCATCCAACACCACATATGGCGGTTTCATCAAAGAGCCTATCCGAAACCAGTCCAGGTTTGTAAATTCCGGCCACGCGGTTACCGCCAGCAGGGCATTGCTGCCGGCGGCGGCTTCTTGGGGGCTGGAAGCGAAAAACACGCTTGGGGGCAGCACCTCCCGGGCTTTATTGTTGGCCAGCGGGTCGTAAGCCCGTATATTCACGCCTTCGTCCAGCAGCAGGCGGATTATGTCCAGCGACGGTGATTCCCGCACGTCGTCGGTGCCCGGCTTGAAGGCCAGCCCCAGGACGCCCACGGTTTTGTTATGCAGCTTGCCCAGAGCCAGGCGTAATTTGCGCATGGCCAGCACCCGCTGGCGGTTGTTTACTTCAATGACGGCCTTTAACAAGTTGAAGGCGTAGCCGTTGCATGTGGATACAAAATCGAGGCCGCAGGTATCCTTGGGGAAACAGGAACCTCCGTAGCCCAGCCCGGCCTGCAAAAATTCGGGGCCTATACGCCGGTCCAGGCCCACCGCGCCGGCCACCGGCAAAATGTCGGCCCCCACCAGTTCGCAAAGATTGGCTATCTCGTTGATAAAAGAAATTTTGGTGGCCAGGAAAGCGTTGGCCGCGTACTTGGTCATTTCCGCGCTGCTGATGTCCATTTTCAGAACCGGCGCCTCTATACCCCGGTATAAACCGGCCACGGTATTGACAGCGCCTGGGTCGTCGCCGCCGATGACAATGCGGTCCGGGTTATACCAGTCATGCACGGCAAACCCTTCCCGCAGGAATTCGGGGTTGGACACGTAGCCGATGGGCGCCCTGGCCCGGACCAGGAAGCGATCCTTCAGGTTGACTCCGAATCCCGGGGGCACCGTGCTTTTCATTACCACCAGCATTGGCCGGGCGGCGTATTCAACAATATCGGCCATCACCGCGTGAATATGCGACAGGTCTATGCCCTTGTCCTGCCGGGACGGCGTCCCCACCGCCACCATCATCACTTCGGCATGCATATGGGGTTTCATTGTTTGGTCAAAGTGCAGTGTGCCGGCCGCCATGCCGCCGGCAATGATCTCCGCCAGCCCTGTCTCAAAAAAGGGCGGCTCGCCGGCTTGCAGCATAGCCAATTTTTTTTCGTCTTTTTCGACGCAGACTACATGGTGTCCCGAACGGCTCAAACACGCGGCCGCCACCAGCCCCACGTACCCCCCGCCTACAACTGCCACCTTCATATCGTTACCGCCCCTTTCAATAAACTTTTGCAATGGGATAGCCCGCCGGTTACGCGCCAGGTAACCCCGTGGTTCGCCACAACGTCCTTAATGGCCGCTACGCCCGGGTCTCCGTCCAAAGGCAAAAGGTTATAAACCCGTCCCATTTGCAGCCAGTGGTGGGCGTCGCTGCCGGTCACCACCGGAATGTTCAGCATGCCGGCCTGCCGTGTCACCCACCCGGCGGTGGAGAGTTCCCTGCCGTTGATTTCCAGGGCGTCCAGCCGCTTTAGCAGCGGACCCATTTTCCACAAATCCTGGCGCCGCCGGCAGGGGTGCGCCCCGATGCGCAGGAATCCCAGGTTCTCGCTGGCATCCAGCAGTTCTTTCAATAAAGGTGGGTTATTGGCGTCCAGCCGTCCGAGACGAGCTTCCAGTTGGCGCAATGCAGCCGAACCGCCGATCAGCAGTATGTGGCCGCCCTCGGCTATATTAACCTCGGCCCCGGTGATTACGACAAGTTCCCGCCAGCGCAGCACTCCCCTCCTTTGGTCGCATAAATCTTCCAGGAACGCGGTGATGTCCCAAAAATCCGGTATATCAATATGCTCGGTTATGGCCAGCAAGTCCAGCCCAAAACGCCGGGCCCACTCCAACCGGCTTTTCAACTGGCCCGGGCGAAAAGAACCGTGGCCCATTATTTTAACGTGGCAGTGAAAATCTGCTTTAAGCTGGCGCATAACCCTCTCCTGTCCGGAATAATAGCTTTAACCTGCCCAATTATGCTTGCGGCTATAGGTAGCGGTATACAGTGGTCAGGAAAACCCGGTCGGGGTTTATTTTTTCAAGTTTGGCGGTGGCGCGCCGCCAAACAGGTATTTGTATTTGGTAAACTTTTTTTGATCATAGAACTCCCAGCCCAGCCTGCGGAACAGTACCCGGGAGCGCCTGGTGCCGAAGGTCTCCATTTGTCCCCAGGCCACGTGAATGCCGGGCTGTTCCGGCGCCACATCGTGAATGGAAATGTTGACGTACATGCATTCACCACCGCCCAGTTGGAACTGGACGGGTCGCTGTAAATAATGCCGCCCCGTCCTTGCCGGGTACATTTTAGCAAAAGAAAAAGAA
>JAKSCU010000105.1 GCA_022360435.1 Bacillota bacterium | reverse complement strand
CGCAATGCCACATAGCAGGGCGACGGCAAAGTAAATCCATCCCGCTGTACCGAGAAAGGTCGGCAACAAACCGACCGGCAAGAGCAACAAGCACGTCGCGACAATCTGGCGAAACGTACGATGCCCATCCGGATCGATCACCCCGAGCAGAGGCAGGCCGGCCCGGGCGTAGTCGTCGCGGTACAACCAGACGATGGCAAGAAAGTGCGGCACCTGCCACAGCAGCATCATTGAGAAGAGCAGCACAGCAGGCATCGCCCAGCCGGATGAGGGAATGCCGGTCGCGGCGAGATAGCCGATCACAGGCGGCATCGCGCCGGGAATCGCGCCGATGTGCGTGGACGACCAGTGTCGGCGCTTCAGCGGCGTATACACAAGCGTGTAAGAAAGAATCGTAAACGCGCACGCCGCCGTTGCGGCCCACGTCGTGAAACCGATCAATACGACCAACCCTGCAATCGCCAGCACCCCGCCGAAGATCACGCCATCGCGCGGCGATACACGGCCCGCCGCCAGTGGGCGATTCTGCGTGCGTTGCATTTTCGCATCGGTGTCGCGTTCGTAGACCTGGTTCAGCACTGCCGAGCCCATGCAGGTCAGACACGTGCCTACGAGTGTCGCCAGCAGCAGCGTCCAACTCCACGCGCTGCCCACCGCGCCGAACGCGAAGCCAATGTACGCGGTGATCAGCACCATCATTGCAATGCGCGGCTTCGTGAGCGTGATCAAATCGCGAACGCGCTGCTTGCTGGAGGCAACCTTGGGCTTTGGGCCCTGATCAACTTCCACGAGCGATGCATCCTGCAAGCGCGTCGGGGGGGGCGGCGACTGAGCGGGCTCCAGCACGTCCGCGCCGGTTTGTGTCGCGGCTTGATTCATGCCGGCTGCCCCTTCAATGTGCCAAGCGGTGTGGACGGCTGGCGGTCTTGTTTCGCGCGGGCGGCAGGTTCAACGGGCACATAGCGTGTGATCAGGAACAGCCGTGCTGTCAGCCAGACGCCGATCGAGAGCAGCATCGCGCCAAGGAACTGATGCATCGTTGCCACTTCGGGGTATGCACTGCTGGCGACGGTCGCGATGCCGAAGATGATCTGCAACCCGAGCACCACCAGCAAAGCGAGCGTGGGTGCGACAAGCTCAGGCCTGCGTGGCGCTTTGTGTACGATGCCGCCGATCACCAAAGCCGCTATCAGACACACCAGTACCGCGCCGAGGCGATGCACGAAGTGCAGCAGCACGAGCGTGGGCGTGTAGTCGGTGCGGTTGATCATCTCAGGCGGCATCTGTGCCATGGCGGCATTGAGGCTCTCAACCGTCACCGGCGGCAGCCACTGACCGTAGCTGGTCGGAAAATCGGGAATCGCCAACGCTGCGCCGGCATGTCGCACCGCCGCGCCGAGGGTGAGCTGCAAAATGAGCGTAAGCAGCAGGGCCACACCGAAGATGCGCAGCAGGCGAAACGCATTGTCCTCGCGCTGCGGGTGCGCTTCGCCATTGACAAAGCGCGTCCAGATCGGCCCCAGCGAAATT
>JAKSCU010000106.1 GCA_022360435.1 Bacillota bacterium | reverse complement strand
TTCGGCGGGCCGCTGGACGATGCGGACCTGCGGCTGACGCATTACCTTGATGTGCTCAATGCGGAGTTGGCGAAGTACCCGGACAGGTTTCCCGCGATTGACGTGGCGGATCAGCCGCTGCGCAGCGAGATGATCGATGGGAAGACCAACGTCACAACCAACATCGGCGCGAGTGCCGCGGCCGGCGTGTGTCGGCGATGAGGTGAACGATGCGCGTGACCGTCGACCCGCCGCTGAATCGCTGGAAGCTGGGCGCGGGTGAGCGGCGATCGGGTGATCGCGCGTGGATGGGGCCGGCGAATGATCGACCGATTATTGCGACGGGACATCAGGCATGGCTTTGGCATCCGGGGATTCTCGCGAAAGATATCGCGGCGGTGGAAGCGGGACGGCAACTCGGTGCCCAGGTTGTGCATCTCGTGGTCGACCACGACACGCAGGACGCGATGACGCTCGATCTGCCTGTCGTGTGCGGAGAGCCGGGCAGCGAGCGGTTGGACGTCGCAACGGTCGAACTCGGGCACGTGCAGACCGGTGTCCCGACGGGGATGCAGCCGCCGTTCAATGCCAACGCGATGGCGAAACGCATAGGCGATGCTGTGCAGCGCATTGGAGCGAATGGCGGACATATCGCGGTGGATTCGCAGCCGATTTTAAGTGCAATGGAAGCCACGGACGGCGTGGCGACGCTTGCGGAGCAGATGACGAGTGTCATCGTGCAACTCATGCCGCCAATCGTCGGCGACGTTGCGTTCGTCAACAGTAGTGACATGCTTGACAACGATGTCGGCCGGGCATTGGTGCAGCGCATGCTGGAAGATGCGCAGTGTTGCGTCGCGCGGTTTAACGATGCGGTAACGACGCATCACGATGCAGGCGTGCGTGCATTACGCGTCGAGCGCGAGCGTGTGGAGCTTCCACTGTGGCACATTGCATGGGAACAGCCGCGGCAGCGTGTGTTTGCAGATGTGAGTGACAGCAAACCGTTGCTTGTAAATGAAGCGGGTGAAGTGCTTGAACTTGCCGACGATCACGCGAAGCTTGCGCCGCGGGCGCTGCTGCTTTCGGCAATGATGAGGACGTGGTATTGCGACCTGTTCATTCATGGCAAAAGTGGTGGCG
>JAKSCU010000107.1 GCA_022360435.1 Bacillota bacterium | reverse complement strand
TATAAATTAATATTTTAAAGTATGATATAAAACTTTTGAGATGTCGTCGGATTTCCCGGATTCCGTACCCAATCTGTGCGCGCAGAAAGGCACCGCTCTCACCAATTCCCCGCCGCGATCCGAGAAATGTCTGGCACGATTCCGCGAACCCGACAATTAACTAGAGAATGACCATGGAATCGCAGCGCTCCCGCCAGTTCATGGATTTGTTCGTACGACATCAGTCGCACGTCTATTCCTACATCCTCACACTCGTGCCCAACTATGCGGATGCGGATGATCTTTTTCAGCAGTGTTCGATGACCCTTTGGGAGAAGTGGGCCGAATTCGACCACGAACAGGATTTCGCCGCCTGGGCATGCGGGATCGCTCGCAACCATGTCCGCAATTTCGTTCGCAAACGCATGCGCCGAGGGGAGCATCTTTACCTGGGTGTCGAAGTCATTGAACGTCTCGCCGACGTCCGCGACCAACAAAGTGACCTGATCGAAGCGCGGCGCAAGGCACTGGACAATTGCCTTGAGAGACTCGAGCCCCAGCAGCGACGACTGCTCAGCCTCTTCTACAGTGGCGATGCGTCTGCACGCGACCTGGCCAGTGAGTCGAAGATGTCGCTGAGGTCGCTCTACCGCCGCGTTCATCGCCTCCGCGAGGTTCTGCTGAACTGCATCAGTTCCAGTCTGGAAGGACGCAGTTCGACATGAGCAGGAGCATCCCCCTTTCTGAGCGCGACCCGGAGTTGTTTGCTCTGATCAATGCCGCCTGCGACGGCACGCTGACCGACGAGCAGCGGCAGCGCCTCAACGAACGGCTCATGCAGGATAATCGGGCGCTGCAGGACTACCTGGTCTTTCTCGATCTGCACGCCAGCTTGCGCTGGAAGCACCGAGGCGGCGTCGCGCCCAGTGTCAGCGATGCGTCCGAGGAACCACTGGTTGTTGATTCGAGCATTCTCGTCGAAGTGATCGAGCAGGAGCGCGCCGCCGCGATTCGCCGCGAGGCGGAGCAAGCGCTGCAACGTCAACAGGCGGAAGAGGAGGAAAAGCGCCGCCGCGCCTCGTGGGCGCGACTGAACGGGATGAAGCAGAAGGAAGAACCGCAGGTTCATAAGCGTCTGGTCATCCCGACACCTATTTTCTACGGCGGTGTCGCCGCGGCAATCACGTTGATGCTCATGATCGGCTATGCCGTGTTTCGCCCGCTGCCGAAAGTCAACGACAGCCCGCCGCCCGTCGCCAATGTCCCGGCAGAGCGGCCCGTCGTTGCCACGCTTGTGAGAACGCTCGATGCCGTGTGGGCCGAGCGTCATGTGAAAGTACACGAGGGTGAGCAACACGAGCCGGCGCCACTCCGGGGCGGCGCCGGACTGCGCGAAGGCGACAGCTACACGCTGACACAGGGCTTCGCGCAGCTTGAGACCGACCGTGGCGCGATCGTCGTGCTCGAAGCGCCGTGCGAAATCGAATTGCTGGGTGAGAACCGGGTGAAACTGAGTCGGGGCAAGCTTGTTGGCGAGTGTTCAACCTTGGCGAGCAAAGGCTTCACGGTGGACACGCCGAACGCCCGCATCGTCGACCTTGGCACCGAGTTCGGAGTTCAGGTGTCTGAAAGTGGCGTGACGGAGTGTCATGTCATTGAAGGCGCGGTTGATGTCGTGCCAGACAGCGCGCCGAGTAATCCCCACCGCCTGAATGGTGGGAAGGCCGCAAGAGTCGATGCGCAGGGTCGGCTCACCGCCGGAATCGTCGCACAACCGGCACGCTTCATTGCAAGCATTGAAGAGGCGAACTGGATAAGCGACCCAACTGCCTTCGTGGAAGACCGGACCGGGGTGGTTTCAGTACCCGCCGAGTTGTTCCAGCCTGCGGTGGCGGGGAGGCAGCCCAGCGACTGGCAGATCATTGGCGCTGATGGGGCGATCGGCAAGCAGGCTGTTCGGGCC
>JAKSCU010000585.1 GCA_022360435.1 Bacillota bacterium | reverse complement strand
GGCGCCGACCCCGGCGGGCGACGTGGCCCGGGTGGCGATCAGCACGTCCTCCGCACTCGCGACAGCGCTGCCGTCATAGGGCCGGGCGACGGCGGCGGCGCGCAGGCGGTGGTAGGCGGCGACCGCCGGGTCGGGTGCGGGGTCGTTCGCGGTCCCGGGCGCGGTGCGGTCCTGGCCCAGCCCCAACGCCGCCAGCGGCGTCGCGGCGGCGATTGGTCGGTCCGTGGAATGTGTGCTAGTGCAGATGTCAGCCATGCCGACCTCCATAGAAGGTTGGTTGTGGTCAGGGCTTCGTGGGGTGGTCCAGACCCTGCGGAGCCCGCTATGTCGGAAAGTTACGCTTTCCGAAACCTAAGATAGTTTTCCAAAACATAAAGATCAACATGTTTTCCGCAAGCAGATTGCGGTTTCCGAAATCGCGTCTAGAGTGCCTGCATGATCACGCCCGAGCAATGCCGAGCTGCCCGCGCCCTATTGCGCATGAGTCAGGACGACCTGGCCGCGAAGACCAAGCTTAGTGCCGTTACGATCCGCAAATTCGAGAACCAAACGGACTCGCTGCGTGAAGCGACGATCAATCTCATTGAGCTGACACTGGAAGCCGGCGGTGTCGAGTTCATCGACAAGAACGGCGGTGGCCCAGGAGTAAGGCTGCGGGGCTGATGGGACTATTCGGCCGCCTCGGTCTGAACGCGGCTATTGTGGGCATAGGTGTCCCAGGTAATCTCATAGTCTGTTGATTGGTTACCCCATGCTGCCCACTTATGCCGTGTGTTGCGGGCGAAAAGTTCCAAGTATGGGTCGCGACTACACGCCTCAATTACATCGTATAGTTCATCTGGCTTTCGACTGTGCTCTCTCTTTTGAGATGCGATCAAATTGACCTGGCGTCGGCCCGGTGCAAGTGTCCGGGCGTGTTTGCCACGCACGCCGAACAATACGACTTCCGTGACGTTGCGGAAGTAAAACCCAACGCCACGGCCATCCGACCCACCGTCCTTGCGGATCTTGTGCCAGATTATGTTTGACTTGTAGTCGAATCCCCATGCACGCAGCACTTCGATACCCTCCGGCAGGAGGGCGTTCGGCACCCATAGGTAGAGATGGGCCGGCTCCTGAACAATGTCGGCCACGGGTAACGCCTTTATCTCGGGTAGCTGCATCGTCGAGTAGCGGTTCAACCGACGATGCTCCGGAGCCATCTTTCCGGTACGGTTCGTAAACTGCCACGGCGGGTCGGCGAGAATTGTATGAAATTTGCGCCCGTTCGCCGCAGCGAGCAACTCTTCAGAAGGGTTGGAGTCCATACTGCCCCCGAGGGTTTGCCGTCTATATCTGGTAGCTCTTTGGGCTTTCGTTATCAAGATTTTGATGGCATCTTTTCTGGATGAAGCATGCTCCCGGCAGTTTCTCCAAAAATTTCGCATGGCACGGGACGGGCTTACGCAAGCTACAAACCGCCATCAATGCCGGATACGGTGACAAACTCGCCCCGGTCGATCGACAAATATTTCGGGCAGATTGCGGTCTCACGGGCGTCGACCTCATACCGATCAATTTTTTTCTGCACAACAAAAACGGGCAATTGTCTGTCGATGAACTCGTCTTTCAGGCGATCGAACGGTCGCATTCGGTTCGCTTCGATCGCCTCAGTCTGTTCGCACTGCATCTGAACCGAGTTGGTGGTGGCCGGGACGCTCTAAGCGGTCGTCAAATCGTATCTCGCCCCGCGATGTGGGCCAATGAGTTTGTTCGCGAACGTCTGTGGTTTGAGGGGGCATGGCGCTCAAATGCGCTTCTCGACGCCTCGCTTGATGCGTTTCTCAATGACCGCATGAAGGCACGGGCCGAGGTGCGGACGAAGTGCCGCACCAACTATCGGCACATGTTCCAGTTGTGCGACTACTGGCCGGCGCAGTTGGGCATCATAAATTCGGGAGCAGAGCAGTGGATCGCTTCGGCCCTGTTTCTCACCTGGGATCGGCACATTCTCGACGGGGGGGCGGGAAGCAAATCTGCCCTTCTTGAGATCATTGAGACGGATGAAATCGCCAAGCTACTAGGTGTTCCAGAGGACTACGCCCTCAAGCAGGCTGACCAGCTATCCAATCTTTATGTCGATATCGGGCGGCTTGATCGCTTTGATACGGATATCGAAATCCCGACGGTCTTGATCGAAGCTTCCGAGGAGGCAGAGCTTAGCTGGCTTGACCAAGAAGAATCAGACGAAGCCGTCCAACGCCGCATGGTTGAGCGCCTTGAGCAGAAACGGGATAGGAAGAAGGCCACAGATCTCAAGAAGCTCTACAACAACACTTGCATGTTCTGTGACGTTCGATTGCAAGTTTCAAGAGACCGATTCTACTCGGAGGCTGCGCATATTAGGCCGTTAGGAAAACCACACAACGGCCCTGATAAAAAAAGCAACATGCTTGTGTTGTGCCCAAACCACCACCTGCAGTTTGATGGCGGAATCCTACGTCTGAGAATGGACGGATCAAGCTACAAGCTTGTATCAAAGATCCCAGGCCACCCATTGAACAACAAAAAAGTAGTATTGCGGCATCGCCTTGACGACACCTGCGTCACTTGGCATTGGAAGTGGTTCGGTTCAAAGCGCAGTTAGCGCAGTGACACGAATGACGACGGCAACACTCATCCGCCTCGCCGGCCTCGCCGCCATCCTCGGCGGTGCTCTGCGCATCGTCTCCGCCTTCATCCCCTACGTGCCCGACAGCGCTCCGCTGGAGGCGTTCTATCTGGTGATCGATCTGGCGTTGTTGTTCGGGCTGATCGGGGTGTATGCGCGGGTGGCCGGCCGGCTCGGGGGGGTGGGGCTGGCAGGGTTTGTGGTGGCGGCCGGCGGGATCGCCGGGATCGTGGGGCCGGACCCGGTGGCGTTTGGCATCGCCACCTATCAGGTCGGCGTGGTCGCGATCTCGATGGGGCTGGTGGTGTTGGCCGGGCAGATGCTGCGGGTGCGGGCCGGGGGGCGGGTGGCACCCGGGCTGTGGCTGAGCGCCGTGGCGGTGGGGCTGCTCGGCGGGGCGGTGGGCTGGCCGCAAGCCGGGTTCGTGGTCGCCGGCGTGTTGTTCGGGGGCGGGTTCGTCGCCGCCGGGTGGCGGGCGTGGCGGCGGGCCGGCGGATAACTCCCCCCTGTTCTGTCCCTCAAAATC
>JAKSCU010000267.1 GCA_022360435.1 Bacillota bacterium | reverse complement strand
TATATCGATATGGCAAAGAAAGTGTATCGCCCTGATCTTTATGCCAAGGCGGCGAAATCATTGATCGCCGATAAACTGGTTAGCGCTGATCAGTTTCCCGATTTTCAAACCGAAGACGGTTTTAAAGAACCGCAACATGAGTTTATTGATGGCATTGTATTCGACGGTAAAAAGCCCAATGAGTACATTAATAAATTTGCCATAGGTCTTAAACGGGACGATATCCTTTAGGGTATTTTGCGAACGACTTTACTATCAGGTGTCCCAGTGGCGCCGGGGACTCACTATGACTACCAGCAATGTTGTCAGCTCTAAATCACCGGTAATCGCCAATATGCCGGTCACTGTTAAAAATATGCTCGCCGGCCTGTTACAAACGCTGATCATTCCGGCGGCGGGTGTGATGGTGTTCCTGATGTTGTGGTCCGCCGTTGCGCAAACTATCGATACGTCACTGGGCAAGTTCCCAGGGCCGGCCGCGGTGGCGACACAATTCCAGGCGCTGTACCAGGAGCATATCAACGAGCGCCAGAAGGCGGAGGCTTTTTATCAGCGCCAGCAAGAGCGCAATGCCAAACGTTTGCAGGTCGATCCCGATTATCAAGTCAAATACCGCGCCTATACCGGCAAGGAAACATTTATCGACCAGATAGCCACCAGCCTGATCACCGTGGCCAGCGGCTTTTTACTGGCCGCCTGTATCGCTATCCCGCTCGGCATTGCGCTGGGCTTAAGCAAAACGCTGAACACGGCGTTAAATCCTGTGATTCAGGTTTTTAAACCGGTGTCACCGCTGGCCTGGCTGCCGCTGGTGACGATGGTGGTCAGCGCCATGTATGTGTCACCGGATCCGATCGTCGCCAAATCCTTCGTAACATCAATGATCACGGTAACGCTGTGTTGCCTGTGGCCGATGGTTATTAATACCTCTGTCGGTGTCGCATCGATCGATCAGGACCTGGTCAATGTCAGTCGGGTATTGCGCCTGCCGACACTTAAACATATTCAAAAAATAGTATTGCCCGCATCAATACCGATGATTTTTACCGGCATGCGGCTGTCGCTGGGTATCGCCTGGATGGTATTAATCGCCGCGGAAATGCTCGCCCAAAATCCCGGGCTGGGAAAATTTGTTTGGGATGAATTCCAAAACGGCAGCTCAAATTCACTGAGCCGTATTATGGCGGCGGTAGTGGTGATCGGTATTATCGGTTTCTTATTGGATCGCGGCATGTTGTATTGCCAGCGCATGATCTCCTGGGATAAATCCTCGGCGGCGCGTTAACCGCTGATCTTGAAGTATTTTTTCAGAGGACAGTTATTATGAATACCATTCTCGAAATCAGCCAGGTGGATATGGAATTTCCGACGCCACAGGGCAGCTTTACCGCGCTTAAAGATGTCAATCTGAAAATTCACCAGGGCGAGTTCGTGTCGTTAATCGGTCATTCCGGTTGTGGAAAGTCAACGGTGCTGAATATTGTGGCCGG
>JAKSCU010000108.1 GCA_022360435.1 Bacillota bacterium | reverse complement strand
TTGTCATTGTATATTAATTGCCACGATTCAATAAATTTCTCATCCTTAATTAGCTGCACATAGCCCTGGGCGTTGACACCGGCGGGGCAGGCGGCTTTACAGGGCGAAACCCCGGTTTTTTCGATTGAATATGCGGCGGGCATGGCCTGGGCGTACATTTTGTAAATGGCTTTCCGCCGGCCCAGGTCGGCGTCGAACTGGCTGGGCATATCCACCGGGCAAACGTCTTTGCAATCGCCGCAACCCGTGCATTTGTCCAGATCGATGTAACGAGCCTGTTTGCGCAGTTTCACCTTGAAGTTGCCCGGCTCTCCTTGAACGTCCACGATGTCGGTCAACATGTGTTTTTCAACGTTAAGGTGTCTCCCGCACTCAACCAGCTTGGGAGAAAGTATGCACATGGAGCAATCGTTGGTGGGGAATGTTTTGTCCAGCCGCGGCATGGTGCCGCCAATGGCCGGCGATTGCTCCACGAGGTAAACGTAATAGCCGGACTCCGCAAGGTCGAGAGATGCCTGAATGCCGGAAATACCTGCTCCTACCACCAGTACCGAGCCTATATTATCTTTTTCCATGACATCACATCCGTCCTCTCGGTTTTGAGTCCATGATGAAAAACATGTATAGATTAAATTATATCCCTGTTATCGGCAGCCGCATTTATTCCTCGGCTTCTTCTTTCTCCGGCATAATCAGGGCTCTTTCCATCAATGTGCACATATGCAGATTTTTGGATTTGGATTTTTCCTCGTACCACTTGTTCAGATCGTTAAATTGGTCGATACAGTTGTGACAGGGCACGATGACAATTTCGGCGCCGGTTTCCAGCACCTGGTCCACTTTCCGCCTGCCCTTGGCCTTACGGATCTCGTTGTACTCGGGCATGCCCATACCACCGCCGCCGGCGCCGCAGCAGTAATTCATCTTGCCGCCCGGGTTCATATCCACGAAATTTTTAATAAAACTTTTTACCAGTTCCCGGGGCGCTTCATAAACGCCTTCTTTTCGGGCCGTGTTGCAAGGGTCGTGGTAGGTGACCACTTCGGTGATGGCGTCGGGATCGAGCTTGAGCTTGCCTTCCTTGACCAGTTCGTTAAGCAAGTCCAAAATATGCCTGATGGGGAATTGCTTACCCTTCCAGTAGGTCCGGTAACCCCAGCGCATGGAGCGGAAAGCGTGGCCGCACTCGGTGACGATTAATTGTTCACATTCCAGGTCTTCCACTTCTTGCCAGAGAGGCATGGAGATGGCCAGGAAATCGTCGGTGTGGCCGGTAAACAGGGAAATGTTGGTGGCGTCCCAACGTTTGGTGCTGATGGTGTAGTCGATGCCGGCCACGTAGAAAAGTAAAAGCGTGGATTGCAATTCATTGGGGTAGTATTTAATGTCCCGGGCGTTGAACCCGTAGAAATACTTGGCCCCTTTTTTGTTCAGGGGGATCTTGAAATTGGGATCGCCCAGTTCCTCCTGCAGTTCCTCTTCGATCCACTCCAGGGTTTCCTCGTAGTCTTCTTGGCCCACGTTCATCTGGTTGCCGGATTCCTTGTGTTCTTCGGCGATGGTCTGCAGGTAGCCGGGAATCTTGTCCTTGTCCCAGGTGCTGCGCAGGTTGCGCACCAGCACCGCCATGTTCACGTTCATGGGACATTCGACGGTGCAACGCTCGCACATGGTGCAATACCAGATGTACGGGTCTTTAAAGGCCTCTTCTTTCATGCCCAGCAGCACTTTGCGCAGAAACTTGCGCGGATCCTGGTTGTCGTGCACATCCGAGTAAGGGCACCCGGCGGTGCACATGCCACAGGCCAGGCAGTTGGTAAAATCGAAATTATTGAGCAGGCCGGCCACTTCGTCCCTGAATTTGGGGTTGAGTTCGGCAGCTTTAATGGCTTCCATAGTTTAGCCTACCTCCTAGTCTTGGCTTTTGGACGGAGCATTTCCCGCAGCGCCTCTTAGCTCATAAGAGGCGCTATTCAGTGCGGGACATCCCATATGGAATGGGAGCGATATTAATCCAATCTAACTACCAACTTGTAACTTATAACCTCCCCCTTACCTTTTATTTAGTTCTTATTTTTTTAATATTCGTTGGGCAGTTCGTTAAGCTGCGCCCTGGTGAACACCGGGCCGTCCTTGCAGACGTACTTGTTGCCCACGTTACACCGGCCGCACATGCCGATACCGCATTTCATGCGGTTTTCCAGCGACATGATGGTGGTTTCCGGAACAAACCCGAGCTTTTCCAGCACCGGCATGGTGAATTTAATCATAACCGGCGGGCCGCAGATGATGGCGTAGGCGTTGTCCGCGCTGGGCGCCACTTCTTCGGTGACGGCGGGGATGAATCCCACCCGTCCGTTCCAGCCGTCCACCGCCCGGTCGATGGTGGTGATCAGGTCAATATCCGGGCTGGCTTCCCAGGCGGCCAGTTCTTCTTTATAAAGCAGCAGGCCGGGGTTCCGGGCGCCGTAAATGACCGTGATTTTGCCGAAGTCGCCGCGGCGGTCGGGATGCAGCATGTAGGTGGCCAGGGAACGCAGTGTGGTAAAAGCAAAACCGCCGCCGATGATCACCACGTTTTTACCTTTGAATTGCTCAACGGGGTAATAATTGCCCAACGGGCCGCGCACCCCCACTATAGTCCCTTCCTCCATCAGGTGCAGGGCGGTGGAGACCACGCCGACTTTGGCCACCGAAAACTTGAGGCATCCCGACTCGGTGGGTGATGAGGCGATACCGAAGGGGGCTTCACCCTTGCCGAACACACATAGTTCGGCAAACTGTCCCGGCATGTAAGGAAAAGACTTTTCGTCTCCCTCATTAATGTACTGCAGGGTAAAGGTGTGGATTAGCTTATCCTCTGTTTCGGTAAAGTTCTCGACCAGTTTCATTGGCAGCGGCAGATATGGATTATTCATCGACTATCCAACCTCGCTTCCGAACCCCTAATGTCCTCCAGTACCACTCGGATGTCCATATTTACGGGGCAATTATTAATACAACGTCCGCAACCGACACAGGCGATTTCGTTGGAGTTGTCAACGAAATACTTAAACTTGTGCATGATCCGGTTGCGGTAGCGCTCTTTGTTGCTGGTACGCGGGTTGTGCCCGGAGCCGTGCAGTGTGAACAGCGGGAAGGCGCAGGAATCCCAGTTGCGCACCCGGCAGCCGTTGCAATCCACGGCGTCGTCCACTATGTCGAAGCAGTGACAGGTGGGGCACAGGTAGGTGCATACGCCGCAGCCCAGGCATTTTTCATGGATTTTGTCCCAGATGGCAGCATGGAAATTGACGTCCAGCTTGTCTTTCAAGCCGTCGGTGTTCACCCGGCAGGCAACCGCGGCGGCTTGCTTAACTTTGTCCGCCGCCGCCTTGTCCGGGTCGGAAGCCACCGGCAGGCCCAGTTTTTGGGCCAGGGCCCCGCCCTTTTCAGTGACAATTTCCACCACGTAGGCGTCGCCGGTATCCACCAACAACAGGTCCAGGCCGGTGGTGTCAAAGGGGCCGCTGTTTACCGAGGTGCAAAAGCAGGTGCCGGACGGGCTGTTGCAGCCGATACCCACCATGACGGTGTTTTCCCGCCGGGTCATGTAATAAGGATCGGTGAATTTGTCATTATCAAATACATTGTCCAGCAGCTTGACGCTTCTGGCGTCACAGGGGCGCACGCCGAACAGCGCTCTCTTTTGATCGTCCAGAGGCGCGTCCAGTTTGGCGCCCTCTTGGTCCACCCGGTAGCTGAACAGCGTTTCGGACTGCGGGAAAAAGATTTCTTTGGCCGGTAACTTGGTGTTCCCCGCGCCCAGTTCCGCGTCGGCGCCGGAGGCGATGGGCGCAAAGACGGTATAATCGTCCTTTTTGACAGGCGCTATAACCTGATATTCGGCAATCAGTTTATCCAGGAGGTTGGGCATGTCTTTTTTGCTTACGGTCATCAATTTCACCTCATTCCTTCACCAAGAAAGGTTCTGGGTCATCGGCCGTGAATGTTGCCAGGGCCGCCTTGTCGTCCATGCTGACACCGGCTTCAGCGTTGAATAATTCTTTCACGTCTTTGACCATTTTGCGGGTCAGCAGGCGCAGGTTGATGCCCATTGGACAGGCCCTTTCGCAAGCGCCGCAGTCGGCACAGCGACCGGCGGTGTGGAATACCCTGACTGCCTGGAATAAAATATTGTCCTGGATGTCCGTCGCGCTCTTGCCGATCCATTCGGGCTGGGAGCAGTCCACGAAACATTCGGCGCAATAACACATCGGACAGGCGTTGCGACAGGCGTAACACCTGATACATTTGCTGAACTCCAGCGCCAGGTGGGCGCGGCGCTGGGTGGTGGTTTTGGCTGCAAACGCCTCGATTTCGGCGTAATCTTCCTCGCCCTTGGCGGGAAGCGGTTCGCCCATCAGTTCGTCGTATGTCACCGGGTTGCCGTAACGGCAGTCAAGGCAGGAATTGTGCAGCAGGTCCGCCAACGGGAAGGTTTCGGTAAAACCGTCGCCCTTCAGGATCATGGCGTCTTCCCGGGCCAGAGCCTCCAGTAATTCCTTGCCGCCCAGCAGTCGGCTTATTTTATTGCGGTCAATCATCCCGTCGCAGGGCACGCCGATAATGTAGAGGTTGTCGCGGTTAATCTGGTTTTCCTTGACCAGGGCCACGATGGTACGCACATCACAGCCTTTGGCCACCACGGCGGTTTTTTCGTCCCGCTGGCGCAGGAAATTGGCCAGGTTGTTTTCACAGCCCCGGTTCCAGGTTAGTTTTTCCGCCTCCTCGGGTGTGCGGGCGAACAACGGTGTGCCGCGCAGGGGCAGGCTGCCTTCGGCAAACCCCACCACTAGATCGACTTTTTTATCTTCCAATAACCGCTTGGCCGCGTCTTTGATTTGGGCCGCTAGTTTTTGCATCCGCAACACCCCGATTCACATTCATTGGCTGGGGACATTCCACTTTGGATGGTGGGTCCCTTTTCTTGCAAACCCTCGTTGGGCCCAAGTTCCTTGACCTTTTCGGTCACGTTTTGGACCAACTCGGCGAAACGACCGCCCTCGGCTGCCGATACCCAGGTGAAGTTGACGCGGCCTTCATCCACGCCGACATACTCCAGCAGGTCCTTGAGCAGGGCGAATTTCCTACGGGCCACCAGATTGCCACTAACATAGTGGCAGTCACCGGGGTGTCACCCGGAGGTCAGCACACTGTCAGCCCCGTGACGCAGCGCGCTGATAATTAACAGCGGGTTGATTCTACCGGTACAAGGTATGCGCACCACCCGGATGTTGGACGGGTATTGGATGCGTCCGATACCGGCCAAATCGGCGCCGGCATAACTGCACCAGTTACACAAGAATGCTATGATTTTTGGCTCGCGTTCCATGTCTCCGTTTCCCTCCCCCATCTACAGTGCTTTAATCATGGCTACGAGTTGCTCGTTGGTGCAACCCTTGATGTTGATAGCCCCGCAGCGGCAGCTTGACGCGCAGGCGCCGCAACCTTTGCACAATGCCTCGTTAACCACGGCCACTTTTTTATCGGGGTCGAGTTGCACTGCCTTGGCCGGGCAAACCACTTCGCACTCGCCGCAGCCCGCGCACTTTTTATCGTTAACAAAGGCGCTTTTGCCTTCCACGGATATGGACTGTTTGGCCAGTACGGTACAGACGCGCCCCACGGCGGCTTTGGCCTGGGAGATGTTCTCCTCCAGGTTTTTGGGTCCGTGGGCCAGCCCGCACATGAATACTCCGTCGGTGCCAAAATCCACCGGACGCAGTTTCATGTGGGCTTCCAGGAAAAAGCCCTCCTGGTTGAGCGGAACCTTGTAGAACTGGCTCAGTTTGCTGTTGGTGTCCCTGTCTGCCACTACTGCGGCGGCAAGACCGACAATATCCGCGTCAATTTCCACCGGCACACCCAGCACATGGTCGGTTACCGTAACCTTGACGCCGTTGGCACCGGCTTTGATAACCGGCTTGTTGTCCACGGTGTAACGGATGAAGATAACGCCTTTTTGGCGCGCTTCTTTGTACATTTCCTCAGTGAAGCCGTAAGTTCTGATGTCCCGATAAAGCACGAAAACATTGGCGTCGGGGTTCAGCTCTTTTACTTTCAGGGCTTGCTTTACGGACTTGACGCAGCAGATCCGGCTGCAATAAGGCCGCTCCGCGTCCCTGGAGCCGACGCATTGGATAAACGCCACGTTCTTGGCGCCGGTTACCTTGCTGTCTTTGTCGGCCAGCAGGCTTTCCAGTTCCAGCAGGGTCATGACGCTGTCATTTTGGCCGTACAGGTACTCGGTGGGCTTGTATTCCAGGGCGCCGGTGGCGATGACGGTTACCCCGTGCGGTATGACCTCGCCGCTGGAAAGGGTGGTTTCAAAGTTGCCCACGAAACCGCGCACGTCGGCAATATCAACGCCGGTGCGCACTTGAATGTTTTCATCGGCGTTAACCCGGTTTACCAATCCGGTTACGAAATCGGACAAGTTTTCGCCCCGCATGCCGAAACGCAGCCGGTTGGCAATGCCGCCCAGCCCGGGGGTTTTTTCCACCAGGGTGACTTTATAGCCCTGCCCGGACAAGTTGGCCGCCGCGGTCATACCGGCAACACCGCCGCCGATGACCAGGGCGTCATGGTTCATATCCAGGGTGACGGCATCGATGGGTTCAAGCAGGCCGGCTTTGGAAACCGCCATTTTTACCAGGTCCTTGGCTTTGGCGGTGGCTTTTTCGGGTTCATGCATGTGAACCCAGGAACATTGATCGCGAATATTGGCCATTTCAAATAGGTTGGCGTTTATTCCGGCTTCTTTCAAGGTCTCCTGGAACATGGGCTCATGGGTCCGCGGGCTGCAGGACGCCACAACGACGCGGTTCAGGCCGTGCTCTGCGATGGCTTCCTTGATTTGAGCCGAGGTGTCCTGGGAACAGGCGTAAAGATTCTCATCGGTATACACCACGCCGGGCAGTGTTTTGGCATAAGCCACCACTTCCGGCACATTGACCACGCTGCCGATGTTGATACCGCAATGGCAGATAAAGACACCGGTGCGAACGATCTTGCCGGTCACGTCTTTCTCGGCCGGGTATTCCTTGGCCTTGGTCAGGGTGCCGCGCACCGCCGCCAGGTTGGCCGCCGAATCGGCCGCCGCGGCGCTGGCCTGCATGACGGTCTCGGGAATGTCCCGGGGACCGCTGAAAGCGCCGGCCACAAATATGCCGGGTTTACTGGTGCCCACACCGGTAAGGGCCGGAGGTTCGCAGAAGTTGAATTGGTTCAACTCCAGGCCCAGTTTGCCGGCCAGGTCCACCATTTCAGGCGCGGGTTCCAGACCCAGGGAGAGCACCACCATGTCAAAGTCTTCGGTGGTGATGGCGCCGTCCTCGTTGGCGTAGCGAATACGGCAGTTGCCGGTACCGTCAAAGGTGTCGGTCACTTCAAACACCCGGGAGCGGATGAAACGGACACCGTTTTCCAGCTTGGCCCGGTCGTAATACTTTTCAAAATCCTTGCCGTAGGTGCGCATGTCCATGAAGAAAATAGCCGTGTCCAGGGGATACTTGGTGTGCTCCTTGGCAATGACGGCTTCCTTGATGGCGTACATACAGCAAACTGAAGAGCAATAGCCGTGGTCCGCGCGGCAGTTGCGGGAGCCGACGCACTGGAGCCAGGCGATTTTTTGCGGCTCTTTGCCGTCGGACGGTCTCTGCAGGTGGCCGCCGAAGGGGCCGGAAGCGCTCAGGATGCGCTCAAATTCCATGCTGGTTAAAACGTTGGGTAAGGTGCCGTAACCGTAGTACCACAGCTGACCGACATCGTACTTTTCAAAGCCGGGACACAGGATGACGGAACCCACCCGCACTTCCACGGTTTCGTCCTGCATTTCGTGGTCGATGGCATTGGCTTGGCAAACCTCCAGGCATTTGCCGCAAGCCTTGGGCTTTTTAATTTTTAAACATTTGGCGGCGTCAATGGCGTAAGCGTTGGGGTAAGCCTGGGCGTACAGTTTGTAAATGGCTTTGCGCTTGTCGAGGCCTTGGTTGAAGGCGTCGTCCACCTTGACAGGACACTCTTCGGCGCAGGAACCGCAGCCGGTACATTTATCCGGGTCGATCAGGCGTGACTTTTTGTTGATGGTGACTTTGAAATCACCGGGTTTGCCCTGGATGTCCGCCACTTCGGCGCAGGTAATGGTCTCCACATTCAAGTGCCTCCCGCACTCGACCAGCTTGGGAGACAGGATACACATGGAGCAGTCGTTGGTGGGAAAAGTTTTGTCCAGCATGGGCATGGTGCCGCCAATAGCCGGGTTTTTCTCCACCAGGTACACGTAGTAGCCTGATTCCGCCAGATCAAGCGATGCTTGAATACCGGCGATACCTGCGCCAACTACCAGTACGGCTCCGACCTTATCGGGTTTTGTACTCATCTAAGCATCACATCCGTCCTCCTAATTTCAGTGTGCCAAATTATGCCTGACTTCTGCCGGGCCGGTAAGAAACAAGCCCGGGTCCGGCATTGCAAGGTGTTTAACCCGGTTTTCCGCACAGTGACCGGACAGTTAGTTGGCTGCCTGGTCAACCGGCTGTTTTAAAGCGGTTCAGCATTGCTTGGAGCTGCCGGCGCAGGGGCAGACAATAATGCTGAAATACAAGGTTAATAGCTTTATTTTTTAGCAAATCCGGGATTATACACACTTGTAAACAGTATAATACCTAAAATACCTAGTGTCAAATAACCGAAACGGGGTTTCGAAAGAAATTGGCCCGGCGAGATTTGTGAAAAGGCGGTATTGGGGGCCGCCTTTTCACAACCGTTACAGCAATGCGCAAGATCGCTTCAGTCTATTTGGAGCGGAAAGTTTTAAGGAACGAATCGCAATAAATGTCCTTGTTCATCATAATGTTGACTGACGCCACGGCGTCCAGCAGCGCGTCGTCGTCAACGTCGACAATGGCCGAATCCAAACCGCAGGCCATGGACATAATCAGGTATGTTCGGTTTAGCAGGTGCCGGTTGGTGCATCCCTGTGAAATGTTGCTCAGGCCGATGGTGGTGCGCGGCGGCGGGTCGGCCAGTATCTTGACTTGGCGCAGGGTTTCCAATACTTCGGCGCCGTGTTCCTGGGCCACGTTGGCCGGCAGCACCAACGGGTCGATGTACAGGTCTTCCATGGGCACGCCGCGCATGTCGCAGTTAACCACGATTTCCATGGCCAGAGCCACCCGGTCGGCCGCGCTCTTGGGCACGCCCTTTTCGTTCATGGCCAGGCCGATGATGGCGGCGTTATACTTGGCGGCCATGGGGATAAAAATATCCATTTTCCACTGGTCGGCAGTGGTGGAGTTGATCATCGCTTTGCCATTATGCGCCTTAAGCCCGGCCTCAATGGCGTCCGGGTTGGTGGAATCAATGCAGCACGGCAGCGGGGCGGCCTCCTGGGCCGTTTTAACCAGCCATTCCATCACCACCGGCTGATCTTTGGCTTCCACGGTGGGGCCGGTGTTGACATCCAGGTAACCGGCGCACATTTCATGCTGGCGCTTGGCCCAATAATGGACAGGTTCCGGGTTCTTGTTGAGGATGCCCTCCCGGATATCTTTGAACATCCCGTTGATCCGTTCGCCAATCAGGAGCATGCTTCCAACTTTCTCCTTTCCTAATAAGAGTTGCTCTCCATCATTTTGTCAAAATGCGCTTTAACATGTTTAACGGCTTCAGGGTGATGCATGATGAAAATTGAGCCACCGGCCAGGGCCAAGGAAGTGGTGGTGACAACTTCCCACAAAATGGCCCGGCGCTCCTGGGCGCCCCATTCCGGGGTTTCATGGTCCTGGCTCTTGGATTCCTTGGCTTTCCAGGCTTCGTGGCCCACAAAGCAGAGCACCGGCATGGCCAGCATCTTGTCTCCCATCAGGGCGCCCGTCCGGACCCGCTCCATGATGGAGTAAGCGTATTCGATTCCGTAACCCAGCGCGCCCACCATCGGGTCGATGGCAATGCGGTTGGCGGACAGGTTCATTTCGGTCATCAGGATGTTCAACTGTTTGGACAGGTTGATATCCAGCGGGCTGGAAGCAATTACACCATGCCCGTTGACCATGGCGGCGGCGGTAATGGTTTTGTAATTTTTCTCGGTGGCGCAGCCGATGAGGCATTGTTTACCCTTTAAGGCTTCGCCTACTTTTTCCATTACGGAGGCGTCCTTATCCTCCACGTCGCAGCCGATTACCACCAGGGGCGTGTCGATGGCATCGGCCACCGCCAAGGCGGTGGCGGCGCATTCATCCGGGGAAGCGTCGTTAAAATCGGGGTGCGCGCTCATCAAGCGCAGGGCCACCAGGTCGGCGCCGTATGCCACGTTTTTCTTGGCCCAGGCCACCGGGTCCGCCAGAACGTCTGCAAAGGGTTTCTTCAATATATCCGGCCAATTTGTGGGTTCCAGGTCCCAAACTTCCAGGGCCAGCACCGGTTTGTTGGGGACGTCTCCTTCAAAATGCAGGAAGGGCAGCGTGTTTTCCCCACCCACTCTAACAGCCCGGGGGCCGGCGCCCAATTCCATTTCCCCTACTTTACCGGTCCATTTTTCTTTTGCTATGGTAACAGCCACTGGTTCCGCTCCTTTCCGCACCAGAGTGCACTATGTTGCTGGATAACTAAAACTTGGCAAGGC
>JAKSCU010000109.1 GCA_022360435.1 Bacillota bacterium | reverse complement strand
GCAACATGTGTATGCCTATGGGCGGGATCCTGCCCTTCAAGGGCGTCGAAGAGAGCATGGTGTTGATTCACGGCTCCCAGGGCTGCAGCACTTACATGCGGCGGCACATTGCCGAGCATTTTAACGAGCCCGTGGACGTCGGTTCTTCCTCTTTAAACGAAAAGGGCACTATTTACGGCGGCTCGCAAAACTTGTTTCAGGCCCTGGACAATATCCGCCAGGTTTATAACCCCCGGCTCATCGGCATTCTTACCTCCTGCCTGGCGGAAACCATTGGCGAGGACGTGGAGGGTATCGCTCGGGATTACCTGAAACAGCGGGGTCTGGATGGTTTTCCCCTGGTGGCGGTATCCACGCCCGGTTACGGCGGCTCGCACACCGAGGGCTACTGGCTGGCGGTGAAAAGGATTGTTGTCTCTTTGGCCCGGCCTGCTGAAAAACACGGCGGGTGCAACATTATTGTGCCCAATCTGAGTCCTGCCGACATTCGGGAAATTAAGCGTATTCTGGCGTTAATGGATGTTAAATATACCCTCGTGCCCGATATTTCGGAAACCCTGGACCGGCCCATTGCCCGGCCATATACCAAAATCCCGCCCGGCGGCACCGGGGTGGAGGCCATCCGGCGCATGCCGGGAGCCGCGGCCACCATCCAGTTCGGCCTAACGGTGGAGGAAAACGCCTCGCCGGGCCGTTACCTGGAATCAGAGTTCGGGGTGCCCCTGTATAATTTGCCCGTACCCATAGGCGTGGGGGCCACGGGTTTGTTCGTCGACCTGCTGGCCAAAATCACCGGCGGCCGGGCGCACCCCGCCTTGGCACTGGAGAAAGGCCGGTTGTTGGATTGCATGGTGGATTCCCACAAATACAACGCCCAGGGCCGGGCAGCCGTCTTCGGGGATCCGGAGTTGGTTGACGCCCTGGTGCGCACCTGCGCGGAAAACGGGCTGTACTCGGCGGTGGTGGCCACCGGCAGCGGAAACGCCGGGCTGGAGAAATGCCTAAAGCCCGTGCTGGCGGAATGTCCCGGCCAGGTGTGTTTTTATAGCGAGGCCGATTTTGTCCGCATCAGGACGGCGTGCCGGAAAAGCGGGGTCAATATCGCCATTGGCCACTCCGACGGCAAATATCTGACCGAAAAGGAAGACATCCCCCTGGTGAGGATGGGCTTTCCCATCCACGATCGGGTGGGCGGTCAGCGGCTGCTTTCGGTTGGGTACGCCGGCACCGCCATGTTTCTGGACCGGGTCACCAACACTTTGTTGGAGTACAAGCATAAAAACTATCGCGCCGCCATGTTCCGGCAGTTTTACCGGGGAGCGGCCCAAAGGTGACACACCCGCCGGAGTTGAGGTATTCCTTGGGGGACGGTAATGTCCCCGGTATGTGAGGTGATTATATTGGACAGTGGCCGGGCAAAAGACATTCAGCCGGAGCGGGAGGAGTCCGGCGCGCCGGAGAGCATCCGCCGGCACCCCTGTTATGCACGGGAAGCTCATGGCAAGTATGCCCGGATGCATCTGCCGGTGGCGCCCCGGTGCAACATTGGCTGCAATTACTGTCACCGCAAGTTCGACTGCGTGAACGAAAGCAGGCCGGGTGTGACCAGCAAAATATTGACTCCCGAGGCAGCCAGGGACAAATTCCTGCTGGTGCGGGAAAAGGTGGCCAATCTCAGCGTGGTGGGTATCGCCGGGCCGGGAGATGCCCTGGCCAACTGGGAAAGCACCGGGAAAACCATAAAATTGATAAAAGAAGCCGATCCGGAAGTAATTCTCTGCCTGTCCACCAATGGCTTGATGCTGCCGGACTACGCCCGGGAGATTGTGGCCCTGGGCGTCCGACACATCACGGTGACGGTCAACTGCCTTGAAAGGGCCACGGGCTCCCGGATTTACCGGTATGTCGGTTACCGGGGCCAAGTATACCGGGGAGCGGCGGGAGCGGAGGTTTTGCTGCGCAACCAGCAGCAAGGCATCGGGTATTTGGCCGCCAACGGGGTGCTGGTTAAAGTGAATATTGTAATGATCACGGGCGTTAATGACGACGAGGTTCCGGAAGTGGTGCGGCGGATGAAGGAACTGGGCGCGTTTATCACCAACATTATGCCGCTGGTGCCCGCTCCGGGCAGTGTGTTTCAGGACTGCGCTCCCACCGGCGCCGCGGAACTGAACCGCATGCGCGATCTTTGCGGCCGGGATATGCCGCAAATGCGCCATTGCAAACAGTGCCGGGCCGACGCCGTCGGCTTGTTGGGCGAGGACCGGTCCCGGGAATTCGCCGACGCCGGCAAACAAACCGAAACCAATTGCGGCGGCTGCCGGCCGGAAAAAGTGGTGGCGGCGTCATAAAGTAATCCATCCCGGAGGAGCATAGCCAAAGTCGCAGCGTGCCGGAACACCTCCTTGATAAAGTAGGAACCGGGCGGATAAATCCGTTATAAAATTTAAAGTTGGGGTGGACAAAAATGGTATCAACTTGCAACAAAACCAACTTGCAACACCTGGCGTCAATAGCGGTTTACCTGGGTAAACATGGTGAAACGGCGTCGCTCAGTGACCCGGGCCAACTGATGGTGTACGGTAAAAGCCGGGGCGGCTGGACGGTGGGCCGGGAAAAAGGGTTTTACCCGGTTGCCGGGGCGGGTATGGGCGGGCTGCGCCGGATGATGCGCGAAATGGTCGAGTTTATGGGTGAATGCAGAATTTTCGTGGGTCATACCGTTACCGGGATAGCATATTTCGAATTGGAAAAAGCCAAATGCACGGTCTGGGAAATGCAGGGCAAGCCCGACAATTTTCTTGATTACGTTATGGAACGGGAGGAAAAAGAAAGCAAGTTGGGCAAAGGGACCTTTATGCTGCCGGTGCCGGTGGAGGTGGGGCGGGGGCGCTACCGGATTTCCATCAAGGAAATACAGGACGGCGACAGCGGTGTGACATCCAAGCAAGTGCTGCGGCCCTTCCTGGGCCGGGGCGAGTTTTGCGAACTTGAAATTACCTGCAGCCATGTGCCGCCCTGGCTGGAAGCCGAATTTGCCACGGGTTTGCTGAAAGGCGAAGTTTTAAGTACGGGCCGGGGAGAAATCAAACTGGTAATTAAGGGGACACCATACTAAATTATCAACTTGATATGCTTCTTTTTTCAACTAAAAAGCTCTGTCTGCATGGGCCGGCGATATAGCTTTTTCTTGGCCGGCAACCTTTGGGAAAGGGGGGCTGAAAATAATTTTGGCAAGCATGCTGTTATAGCTATAAACCATGAAAGTATTTCCCCGGGGGATACTTTTGTGGTTTTTGCATTTACTAGAATGAGGCCATGTGGTAAGATAAATAAGTAAAACGCACTTTTAAGCGTTTTCCCGGCAAGCAGACAACTTAATATGCTTATAATTTAGGCAGATAAAAATGAACCACGAAGGTTTGTGCTTTACCGGTATGGTAGGGTTACTTTCTCGTGGTTTTTTTGCGTTAAACTTATTGGCAAAGGCGACAAGTTTAAAGTGTTTTTAGCAAGACGCTTGGCAAGAAAAAAAGATATTAAAGTAATGGAGTGACGGCATGTTAAATAAATTGTTTATTATGCTTTTGGCCCTGGTGTTGACCGTGTTAAGCCTGTCGGGCTGCACGCAATCGGAGCGGATGGAAGGGATAAATGAAAAAGAAAAAGATGAACTGATCCTGGCCATCGGTTCGGAGCCCGATGACGGGTTTGACCCCACCACCGGCTGGGGTCGCTACGGTTCGCCGCTTTTCCAGAGTACGCTGCTCACCAGGGATAGTGATCTTAAAATCGTAAACGACCTGGCCACCGGTTATGAGGTGAGCGGTGACGGCTTGGTGTGGAGCGTCAAGCTGCGTAATGACGCCAAATTTTCGGACGGCAAGCCCCTCACGGCTGCTGATGTGGAGTACACTTTTGACACGGCCTCTAAAAGCGGCTCGGTTATCGACCTCAATGTCATGGAGAGCGTGGAAGCGGTGGACGAGTACACGGTGGAGTTTGTCCTCAAAGAGGCCCGGTCTACTTTTGTAAATTCGCTTTTAACCACCGGCATAGTGCCCAAGCACGCCCACGGCGGGGATTATGCCCAAAAACCCATTGGCTCGGGGCCTTTTAAGTTTGTGCAGTGGGATAAGGGCCAGCAGCTTATCGTGGAAGCCAATCCCTTGTATTACGGGGCCGAGCCATACTTTAAAAAGTTAACTTTTCTGTTTCTGGCTGAGGACGCGGCCTTTGCCGCCGCCAAAGCGGGCCAGGTGGACATGGCCGGGATACCGCCCGCATTCAGCAGGCAGCAGGTGCCCGGGATGCGCCTCGTTGCTTTAGACAGTGTTGACAATCGCGGGATCATGTTTCCCTATGCGCCATCCGGGCAAAAAACCGCGGACGGCCTGAATGTGGGCAATGATGTGACAGCCGACGCGGCCATACGCCGGGCCGTCAATGTGGCGGTGGACCGCCGGGCGTTGGTCGATGGAGTGCTGGAGGGCCGGGGCACCCCGGCTTACACGGTGTGTGACGGCTTACCGTGGTGGAACCCGGAGGCCGTTATTGAAGATGCCGATATGGATGGGGCCGGGCAGATACTTACCGATGCAGGGTGGCTTGATAATGATGGTGACGGTATTCTGGAAAAGGGTGACCTCAAGGCGCAATTTACACTGCTTTATCCCTCCAATGACCAAACCCGCCAGTACCTGGCCATTTCAGTGGCGGATATGCTCAAACCCCTTGGCATTGACATCAGGGTAACAGGCAAGAGTTGGGACGATATTAAAACAATGATGCACTCCAACGCGGTGCTGTTTGGCTGGGGCAGTCACGACCCGCTGGAGATGTATAACCTGTATCATAGCGAGACGACCGGTTCGGGTTGGTACAACGCGGGCTTTTACCATAATACGGCGGTGGATGGGTACATGGACAAAGCGTTGGCCGCCACCAGCGAGGAAGAGGCCATTGCTTACTGGAAAAAGGCCCAGTGGGACGGTCAAACCGGGCTCAGCGCCAGGGGAGATGCTCCCTGGGCATGGCTGGTCAACTTAAATCATTTGTATCTGGTAAAAGAAAACCTTGTTGTCGGCCGGCAAAAGATCCAGCCCCACGGCCATGGGTGGCCGGTTACCGATAATATCGTGGAGTGGCGCTGGGATGATTAACCTACAATAAATATCAGGCGGTAAATGTAAAATGTTGAAATTTATTATCGGCAAGATCGTGCGGATGGCCACGCTCCTCATCGCCCTTAGCGCTATTTGCTTCTGTCTGGTGAATTACTCTCCCATCGATCCGGTCCGGGCTTATGTGGGGGCCGACATGATGCGGGTCGGCCCCGAGCAGCGGGAAAATATTGCCCAATACTGGGGACTTGACAAGTCACCCCCGGAACGTTTTATGCACTGGGGCGCAGCGGTGATGCAGGGTGATTTGGGCACGTCAATGATACACCGCCGCCCGGTGGCGGATGTCATCGGGGAAAAATTCCTGGCCTCCCTTGCCCTGATGGGCGCGGCCTGGCTTTTTTCCGGGCTCATCGGGTTTGCCCTGGGGATAATAGCGGCCATGCGGCAAGGCACCTGGGCGGACCGGCTAATCAAGTGGTATTGTTTTACCCTGGCTTCCACCCCGGTGTTTTGGCTGGGCTTGCTTTTGCTTATTGTTTTTGCCGTATGGCTTAACTGGTTTCCGGCGGGATTGGGGGTCCCGGCCGGGGTGTTGGCCGAAGAGGTAACCCTGGGGGATCGGATCAAGCACCTGGTTCTGCCCGCCTTGACGTTAAGCATTATTGGCGTGGCAAACGTGGCTTTGCATACCAGGCAGAAACTGGTGGACGTTCTTAGCACCGATTACGTACTATTTGCCCGGGCCAAGGGCGAGAGCGGGCTGGTGCTGCTCTGGCGCCATGGTTTGCGTAACGTGGCTCTGCCCGCCGTTACATTGCAGTTCGCGTCTTTTAGCGAGCTTTTTGGCGGCGCGGTGCTGGCGGAACAGGTGTTTTCGTATCCCGGGCTGGGACAGGCCACGGTGCAGGCCGGCCTGCGGGGTGATGTGCCGCTTCTGCTGGGTATAGTTATTTTCAGCGCCCTGTTCGTGTTTGCCGGCAACCTCATAGCCGACATAATCTACCGCGTGGTGGACCCGCGGATCCGGGAGGGAAGGCCGGTATGAACAATTCGGGAACAACAATGGCAAAGGTGCGGCGTATTAATTTATTGCCCAAACTGAACCTTCGCCAGCGCACCTTGATAGTATCGGTGTTGGCCGCGGCGCTGTTGCTAAGTGTGATTATGGGCGGGCTGCTTTTAAGCACCGAGAAGTTGGCAACTAATTTTGCGGCAAAGAATCTGGCTCCCTCGCTGGAGCACCCCTTTGGCACCGACTGGCTGGGACGGGATATGCTTACCCGCACCATTATGGGTCTTGCTTTGAGCATCGGCGTCGGCATGATAGCCGCTTCTTGCAGCGTGGTCATCGCCCTGGCGCTGGGCATGGCGGCGGCCACCATGGGCCGGGCGGTGGACGGTATAATATCCTGGCTGGTGGATCTTTTCCTGAGCATACCGCACCTGGTAACCCTGATCCTGATCGCCTTTGTGCTGGGCGGTGGATTTAAGGGCGTGGTTGTAGGTATCGCCCTGACTCATTGGCCCAGCCTGGCCCGGGTGATCCGCGCCGAGGTGCTACAGTTGCGCGCCGCCGAGTTTGTGCAGGCTTCCCGCCAGCTGGGCAGGCCGCGGTGGTGGGTGGCCGTGCGGCACATATTTCCGCACGTGATACCGCAATTTTTTGTAGGTCTGATTTTATTGTTCCCCCATGCTATACTGCACGAGGCCGCCGTCACCTTTTTGGGCTTCGGCTTGTCGCCGCACCAGCCCGCCATCGGCATTATTCTTTCGGAATCAATGCGGTACCTGTCCACCGGCATGTGGTGGCTGGCGTTCTTCCCGGGTCTATGTCTGCTGGTTATAGTGCGCGCTTTTGACATACTGGGTGACAACCTGCGTATGCTTACGGACCCGCACAGCGCTCACAAATGAACATGGCAAAAAGAGCAAACGCCAAGGGAGGCAAAAATGAGATTGCTGTCTATTATAGCCAAGTTTTTATCATCAAGCGCGGTGGAAACCGAAGCAGTTCGTAACGCATGCCCGGTTTGGCCGGCAGCCGGGAAGACCCCGCCCATATTGGAAGTAAAAGAGCTTGCCGTATCTTTCGTGCAATACACCGGCGGCCTCCGGCAAAGAAATCTTGATGTGATTACCGGCCTTAATGTGACTGTTGAGCCCGGGGAGATTGTGGCGGTGGTGGGCTCCAGTGGTTCCGGCAAAAGCCTGCTGGCCCACGCCATTTTGGGCATACTGCCGGATAATGCCGGCGTCACCGGTTCCATGCATTACGCCGGGGAAGAATTGACCCCGGATCGTCAGGCGAAGCTGCGGGGGCGGGAGATTGCGCTGATACCCCAGGCGGTGACTTTCTTGGACCCGCTCATGCGGGTGGGGGCGCAGGTGCGCACAGCCGTTAAAAACGGAGACGCGGCCGCCGCCCAGCAAAAAGTTTTTGCCCGCTATCAGTTGATGCCCCGGGCCGGGCGATTGTTTCCTTTCCAATTGTCCGGGGGCATGGCCCGCAGGGTGCTTGTGGCCGGCGCCGTGGTAAGCGGCGCGCGTCTTGTCATAGCCGACGAGCCCACGCCGGGACTCCATCCCCAAGTGGTGCGGGAAACGCTGGGCCACTTCCGGGAGTTGGCCGACGAGGGCTGTGGGGTTATGCTGATTACCCACGACATCCAAACCGCGCTCAAAGTGGCGGATCGGATTGCCGTATTCTATGCCGGCACAACCGTGGAGATTGCGCCGGCGGCTGATTTTGCCGGTGACGGTGAGTCGCTGCGCCATCCTTACAGCCGAGCTTTGTGGAGGGCGCTGCCGCAGAACAGCTTCGAGCCCATAACGGGCTTCCAGCCGCTGCCCAACGCATTGCCGCCGGGATGTCTGTTTGAGCCCCGCTGCCGGTGGGCCACCCCCCGGTGCGGCATGGACCGGCCCGAGGCGCGGGAGCTGCGCGGCGGAATGGTGAGGTGTGTTCATGCCGCTTGAAGCGCGGAACATAGGTTTTCGTTATAGCGGCGGCCCGTGGGTGCTGCGGGAGGTTGATATTGTCGTCAATTCCGGCGAAGTGGTGGGTCTTACCGGGCCAAGCGGGTGCGGGAAAACAACCCTGGGCCGCATTATGGCCGGTTACGAGCTTCCGTGCCGGGGCAATGTAATGCTGGACGGGCGGCCCCTGCCCGTAGGCGGATATAATCCCGTGCAAATGGTGTTTCAACATCCCGAAAAAGCGGTGAACACCCGTTGGAAAATGAAAGACACGATAAGCGAAGGCTGGAATCCCGACGATGGGATTTTGAAATCACTGGGTATTGAGCGGGAGTGGCTCAACCGCTGGCCCAATGAGCTGTCCGGCGGGGAGTTGCAGCGTTTCTGCGTGGCCCGGGCCCTTGGCCCGAAGACCCGCTTCCTGGTTGCCGATGAGATGACCACCATGCTTGACGCCATCACCCAAGCCCAAATCTGGCGTGTGGTACTTGACGTTGCGCGCAGGCGCAACCTGGGGGTGCTGGTGATAAGTCATGAGCAAAGCCTGATCAAACGCCTGTGTGGCAAGGTTGTTGCTCTTGGGTAATTAAAGGGACATCTTACTTAATTTCACCTTTAATTTCAAATAGTTGGCTTCTTATGCCGATGGTTTGGTGGCAAGAAAAACAAACCGGTCAGGTTTGTCCTCAAAATTAATTTCTATGTAACCGGCGTTTTTTAACATTGATTCAAGCTCAACAGCAGTGGGCAGCAAATCGTCGGCCACAGGCCCGCCGATCTTGCGGTGGGTGGCATTGATTTCCTCCCGGCTGTTGGCGTGGCTGATTATCAACCGGCCCCCGTTTTTGAGCACCCGTTTCATTTCCCGTAAAGAGCCTTTCAGGTCGGGAAAGTGGGGGAGAGAGCCGTTGCATACAACAAGATCGAAAGTGCAGTTTTCAAAAGGCAGGTCCATAACATCGGCCACCAGGAAACGCGCATTTGGGCCGAAGTTCTTGGCGCGGGCTCTTATAATCATTTCCGGCGCAAAATCAACTGCTGTCACTGTGCCGCTGCTTCCGACCGCTTCCAGTAAAATAGGGGTTATAATGCCCGTGCCGCATGCCGCATCCAGTATTTCGGCCCCATTTGGTATGCAACAACTGTTCAGAATTTCCTCAAGCTTTACGGCCTCTGCCGGCCCCATGATGGAATCCCACTTAGACGCCACTTGATCAAAATACTCTTTTAATGACATGTTGCTTCCTCCCGAATAATTCTAAAAACTAATTAAGTAAGGTGTCCCCTTAAATTTTAATGCTGGCTCCCCGCCACTTTTTAACCCGGCGCTTGGGTGAAAAAACGGCGGCGGCGATAAATATCAACGTGGAAACCAACACAATGGACGCCCCGCTGGGGAAATGAAACATGTATGAAAGCATGAGGCCAATCCAACTGGAAAGGACCCCGAATAATGCGGAGAGGATAAACATATTCCGTAAACTGTAAGTCAACTGGTAAGCCGCCGCGGCAGGATTGAGAATCAAGTTGAAAATCAGTAGACCGCCGATGCTGCCCAGGGAAACCGTAATGGCCGAACCGGTTAGTATAAGAAGAGCGTAAAAGATAAAGTTGGCCGGAAGGCCGACGGCCAAAGCGACTTCCCGATGAAATATTACTGCCTGTATTTCTTTAAAAAACAAAGCTATGAGCAAAACAATAATTAATGCTACAACAAACAACAAAGCCAAATCGGAGCGGGTTATGGTAAGAATACTGCCCCAGAGGAGTTCCAAGGCGTCGGTTTTCGGGCCCGGCATGATACCCATAAACAAAAAAGCCAATCCCATGGTCAGGGAAAACACGATGCCGATGGGTATATCGGTGTTCAGTTCTCCCCGGTCGGCAAGGGGACCGATGGTGGCCACGGCCGCCAGGCTGAAAGCAAACGCCCCGACTTCGGGGCTGAAGCCCATAAAAGTGCCGAACAAGGCGCCGGCAAAGGCAGCGTGGGCGATGGCGACGCCAATGAAAGACAGGCCCATGGTTACCACCAGCACACCGATGAGGGAACAAGCCACGCCGCCAAGGCAGCCGGCCAATAGCGCATTGTGCATAAATTCGTATTGCAGTATGGAGAAATTCAGTTGACCCAACTCCCGTATTGAAAAATAATTACCATATTCATTAAAAACCAGTTATTTAATGCTCGTATAACCGGTCCAGCACCTCTTTACGCAATATTTCTCCCGGTTTTCCCCGATCCCAAATTTGTCCGCCTTTCATTAAAATTATTTTGTCGCACAAGGCCGTGGCGGTTTTGTGCTCATGGGTAACCATCATTGTAGTCAAACCACGGGCCAGGTGTATTTCGTAAACCAAGTGCATTATTTCCACCCTAGCCCGGTGGTCCAACCCCGTGGTGGGTTCGTCCAGCAGCAGGATGTCGGGTTCCTGGGCCAGGGCGCGTGCTATGGCAACCCGCTGCTGTTCGCCTCCTGAAAGGTGCCCGATGGGGCGTTCGGTCAAATGAGTCATGCCCACCAGGTGCAGCATTTTTGCTACCACCTGCCTGTCCATTGTTCCGGGTCGGCGCAGGATTCCCAGTTTACCGTAACGTCCCATCATGACCACTTCTTCAACGTTGACCGGCATCCTGGGGTCGATGTTATGTACCTGGGACACGTAGCCGATTTTCCTGCGCAGCGCGGTCGGGAAACCATTTTCTGTTGTATTGCCCAGCACCCGCACTTGGCCTTGGAGTAGTTTGCCCAGACCGTTTACCAGGGTAAGAATGGTTGTTTTGCCTGATCCGTTGGGTCCCATGACACCCACCAGTTCGCCTTTCTTGACCTCCAGGCTGACTCCTTGCAAAGCCACATCTTCCCTGTAAGATACCACGGCATCCCTTAAAGAGATAATGATGTCGGACATTTTTTCACCTATTTCGGTATGTTTTCCAGGATTAAATCAACATTCTTTTTAATGGCCTCGGCCCAGTTATCGGTACCCGGAGACCCGCCGGGGAAGTTGTTCAGCGTAACCTGTGCGGCACCGATTTCTTTGGCGATGCCGATACCCGTTTCCTTGCCGCTTTGCAGGTTGTCGACGACCAGAGTTACATTTTTATCCCGTCCCAGGTTGATTAAATCTTCTATGTCTTTTGGGGACATGTCTTCCGCCCGACTGAAAGTACCCACCACATTCAGTCCGGCCCATTTCACAAATCCCGCCTGATTATCGTTTGTCAATACATTAATCTGACCGGTACTCTTATCATTCAAGCGTTTTTTCTGTTCAGTGGCTACTTGTACCACTTCTTGCTGCATTTTTGCGGCAGCCTCGCTAAACGCCGTTTGGTTCTCCGGTAACGCGCCTGACAGGTCCGCCGTAATCATGTCAATGGCTTGCAGTCTTACCGGCGGAACCATCCAGTTGCCTTTGATGTCATAAACTATTTTCTGCAGGTCGGCGTTTCCGGCAGATTTGATTAACGCTTCGCTGAATTTTTCACCTTGCCAATTGTGTAGCATGAAATAAGTAGAGTCTGACAGGATTTTCACATCGTCCGGTTTTACATCGAAATGCCCCGGACAGGATGCGGGCGGGATAATGCTGATTACTTCCACTTTGTCTCCACCCACCGATGCGGCGATTTCGCTAATCAAAGAGGTAGTGGTCACAATTTTTAGTCGTTCGGTTTGTTGATTTCCTTGTCCGGGATCAGGGGCAACCCTGCTCCCGCCGCACCCTACTGACAACAATAATAAAATTAGGGCTATAGCCAACGACAACAGTATAAAACCTCTTTTCATGTATTATCCCCTTTCCTTTCGCTTCGCTCACAAGGATAGCAGTTAACTATAAATCATGGGAGGTGAATGGTTGCTTCAGTTGTGGAGTGACCGCAAAATCATATTCTTTTTTAAACACTAATTGTTAAATAAATAAAACTGCCAAGGTAAAAGGTTTTGCCAAAAAAAAATACCTTGCTGGAATTCCCCCGCCTCTGAGGGATGAATACCTTCAAGGTATAATATAAACACGTTATTAACATAAAAACATAAACCACGAAGTTAAAGTTTGCTTTTTCGCAAAACATAAACCTTCGTGGTGTATTTATTGGGTAACGCAAAATAATTTTTAACAAAAGGTTGTTCCAATCAACCCTACTTCCTTTTAAATCATATACTATGAAATTAAGCTGTGTCAACTGATAATTTTAAAGTTAAATTGGTATGAAGGCGGCGGTTCCCCAGGGTCATGGAGGACACCGCACACATTGCGCTAGTTGTTTTGCGACATCCAAAGAATTAAGTAAGGTGTCCCCAAAATTAACATGCAAATCTTATTACATCCGGCATAATTACTCTAGGTGCCAGCGGTGGGCGATGGGCATGCGACGACCGGGGCCGAAGGCGCGGGAAGTCACCCGCAGTCCGGGAGGCGCCTGCTGCCGCTTGTACTCCGCGCTGTTCACCTGGTGGGCGATTTCCAATACCAGGGACCGGTCATAGCCCAGGGACGCTATTTCATCAATGGACTTGATCTCCTCTATGTAAGCTTTTAATATGGCGTCCAGTACCTCATAAGGAGGCAGGCTGTCCTCGTCCTTCTGGCCGGGCCGCAGCTCGGCGGAAGGCGGCTTGGTAATCACGCTGCGGGGGATAATCTCCCGTTCCCGGTTGATATACTCCGCCAACTCATAAACCATGACTTTGGGCACGTCCGCCAGCACGGCCAGCCCGCCGGACATGTCACCGTACAGGGTGCTGTAACCCATGGCCATTTCAGACTTGTTGCCGGTAGTCAGCACCATGGGGCCTTCCCGGTTGGAGATGAACATCAGGATGTTGCCCCTGACGCGGGCCTGCACGTTTTCTTCGGCCAGGTCTACCTGGTGTATCCCGCCGGCGCTCAGCTCCCGGATGTAAGCGTTGAACATGTTCTCAATGGGTATTACCCGGTACCGGAGACCCAGGTTGCGGGCCAGAGCCCGGGCGTCGTCCTTGCTCCCCGACGAAGAATAGCGGGAGGGCATGGAAACGCCTATTACATTGGCCGGACCCAGGGCTTCGGCCGCCACTGCGGCGGTTACCGAGGAGTCGATACCGCCGCTGAGACCCAGGGCGGCGCTCCGGAAACCGTTTTTGTGCAGGTAATCCCTGGCGCCGGTGACCAGGGCTTTGTATATCCAGCCTATATTTTCGGAGTGACAGGCGTCTGCGGCTTTTTGCCGCATTTGCCCGGTGTCAATCACCGCGAAATCTTCGGCAAAGTTATTCAATTGCAGGCACACGGTTCCGTCCCGGGTGACTCCGCAGCTGGAGCCGTCAAAGAGCAAATGGTCGTTGCCGCCCGTCTGGTTCACGTAAAGTATACCCACCCGGTGTTTGACGGCGGCCCGGCCGAGCATGTCGCAGCGCAGTTTGTGCTTGCCGTAGCTGTACGGTGAGGCGGACAGGTTGATGATTAGCTCCGCTCCTTTTTGCACCTGTTCTTCCACCGGGTCGATGTCATAACGCCTTTGAATCCAGTAATCCTTGTCGTTCCATATATCTTCGCAAACCGTGACCCCCAGTTTGATACCTTTGAAATCAATGCGGTTCCTCTCGCCGGCGGGAGTGAAATACCTTTGCTCGTCAAAAACATCGTAATATGGGATCAAGCTTTTGTATTGCTTGCCCACGAGCTTCCCTTGGTGTAAAAGCAGCGCGGCGTTATACAGCGCGCCGGCGTCCCGGTGGGGCGCGCCGATTAAGATCCCGGTGTCGGCGCTGGCCGGGAGCAGTTTTTCTTCCACTTGGGCGTCCACCGCGTCCAAAAACTTGCTGCTGAACAACAAGTCCCTCGGCGGGTAACCGGTGAGGGTTAATTCGGGAAAAATAACCAGTTCCGCTCCTGCCGATCCGGCTTTTGCGGTGTATTCCAAAACCTTGGCGGTGTTGTGCCGCAGGTCTCCAACCACGGGATTAATCTGGGCCAGCGCAATGAGCATTTTTTCACCCCGTTTGTTTATTATTGGAATCGGCTATAATATATATTAACCCGGCGGTGGTAAAAATCAACTTAAAATATAAAATAAAATGGCCCAATAATTAAGGGTAACTTTTATATTTTATAATAATAAAGATTTGGCGCTGGCTATTGACAATGTACGCGCGCTTAATGTATAATCCCTTCAAGTTGGAATGCGGCTTACTTGAGATTTGGTTTGGCAACGGCAAAAGTTTTTTATTTTAATTAATTATGTCCAACGTTGGGCAGCAGGCATAGGGGCCTATCCGGAAACATTTTTTCCGGAGGCCCCTTTTAATATGTAAAGCGAAGGCGCTTGGTCGAGGCATTGACGCCCTGACAAAGGCGCCTTTTTGTTTTTAAGGGGGTGGTTGTAAAGTTGCGGAGATAGTTTTTCAGGTTGCACACCGGTAGGCCGGGGCGTGGTTTTATGCTGTTTGAGAACTACTTTCAATTGTTTGGGAGGTATATCCGAATGAGAAAAAAGATTGGTGCAATAACCCTACTCGCACTAATAATGCTGTTTATTTTTCCTGTATTGGCGTTTGCGGCGGAAGAAGGCATTGACACGGGTGATACCGCGTGGATTATTGTCGCCACGGCGCTGGTGTTTTTAATGGTGCCGGGATTGGCCCTGTTTTACGGCGGCATGGTGCGCCAGAAAAATGTGTTGAACACCATGATGATGTCCTTTATCTGCCTGGGCGTAATAACTATCCAGTGGGTGGTTTACGGCTACAGCCTTTCCTTTGGTTCTTCCACCGGCGGTATCATCGGCAGCTTTGAATACTTCGCCCTAAACGGCGTCGGGCTGGAGCCCAGCGGTACCATACCGCACCAGTTGTTCATGGTGTTTCAGATGATGTTTGCCATCTTGACCCCGGCGCTGATTACCGGCGCGCTGGTGGAACGGATGCGCTTCCCGGCTTACCTGTTGTTCCTGGTTTTGTGGGCCACACTGGTTTATGACCCGGTTTGCCACTGGGTGTGGGGCGGCGGGTGGCTGGGCAACATGGGCGCCTTGGACTTCGCCGGCGGTACCGTGGTGCATATTTCCTCAGGCGTGTCGGCTTTAGTGGCGGCCCTGGTGTTGGGTAAGCGCAGGGGGTACGGCACAGAACGGATGGTGCCCCACAATATTCCTTACGTAGTAATAGGCGCGTCCCTGCTGTGGTTCGGTTGGTTCGGCTTCAACTCCGGCAGCGCCTTGGCCGCCGACGGGCTGGCGGCCGGCGTGTTCGTGAACACCCAGGTGGCCACCGGCGCCGCCGTAATATCATGGGTACTGGCCGAATGGCTGCGGCACGGCAAGCCCACCATGCTGGGCGCGGCTTCCGGCGCCATCGCCGGCCTGGTGGCCATCACTCCGGCTTGCGGTTTTGTGACTCCCATGGGCTCCCTGGCTATCGGCCTGATAGCCGGCGCGCTTTGTTACTTTGCGGTCAGCACCCTTAAAGTTAAGCTGGGTTACGACGACTCGCTGGACGTGTTCGGCATCCATGGCGTGGGCGGCATATGGGGCGCCCTGGCCACCGGGTTGTTCTCGGTGGCGGAAGGCAGCAAAGGCTTGTTTTATGGCAACGGCGCCCAATTGGCGATCCAGGCCGTCGGGGTGCTTGCCACCATTGCCATGGCTGCCGTGGCAACATTTGTCATTCTTAAAGTTGTGGGGACCGTCACCAAGCTGCGCGTTGAAGACGAAGCCGAGGTAATCGGCCTGGATGTGAACGAACACAACGAGAAGGCGTACTCAATTTAAACCAAAGGTGATAAAATAAAAAAAATTTGAGGAAAGGATGCTGGTTATGGTCAAGATAGAAGCCATCGTCAGGCCGGGCGTATTGGAAGATATTAAAGAGGGCCTGGCCAAGTCCGGAATCCACGGCATGACGGTATCCCAAGTAATGGGCTGCGGTTTGCAGAAAGGGCGCAAGGAAGTATATCGCGGTACTGAATACAGCATTAATCTGTTGCCAAAGGTTAAAATTGAAATTGTTCTTAACGACAAGGATGTGGACGATGTGATCGGTTTAATTGCCAATTCGGCCAGAACCGGTGAAATCGGCGACGGAAAAATATTTATTACCAAGATTGAGGACGCCATTCGCATTCGCACCGGCGAAAAAGGCGACGCGGCTTTGTAACTGGTAAAAATGCCGGTTTTTCTCCAAATGTCGACTGTGGGCCTGTGCAATTTAATAATATGTATTGATTTTTGCCTTGGGTTGATCTATAATTTATTCATCCAATTAAATACTCTAATACAAAGGCGTATTAATCGGATTATCTGGCGCAGAGGCAAAGATGCCCTCGAAACAGGTTGGTTTATCCAATTTGTTTCGGGGGCTTTGTTTTTTCCCGCCAACCGGACGGGGCAATTGAGCCGGTGGAAAGGCCGGGAGATTATCCGGGTCTTGGGCCGGCTTTTAATAGCATATGAACTTAAACGAGAGGTGATTTTAAGTGGACAAGAGGAGCGTTATCGCAGAGGCCAGAGAAAAGGGGGTCAAATTTATCCGGCTGCAATTTACCGACATTCTAGGGGTAATGAAGAATGTCGCTATTACCATTGAACAGCTGGAAAAGGCCTTGGATGGGGAATTAATGTTTGACGGTTCTTCTATTTACGGGTTAACCAGGATTGAGGAGTCCGACATGTATTTGCGCCCGGATCCCAACACTTTTGTCGTATTCCCGTGGCGTCCCCGGGAAGGCGGCGTGGCCAGGCTGATGTGCGACATTTACAATCCCGACGGTACCCCTTTCTCCGGCTGCCCCAGACAGACCCTGAGGCGGTCGCTGGCCAAGGCGGCGGAGATGGGTTACAGCATGCAGGTAGGTCCGGAGCTTGAATTTTTCCTGTTCAAACTGGATGAAAACGGCGTTCCCACCCTACAGACCCACGACAGTGCCGGATATTTCGACCTTTCGCCGGTGGACTTCGGCGAGCAGGCCCGCCGGGAGATTGTGTTGACCCTGGAGCAGATGGGCTTTGAAATTGAAGCGTCCCACCATGAAGTGGCCCCGGGCCAGCATGAGATTGACTTTAAATATTCCGATGCCTTGGACACCGCCGACAAAATCATGACCTTTAAATTTGTGGTCAGGACCATAGCCCAGCGACACGGCCTGCATGCCACCTTTATGCCCAAACCTATTTTCGGCATCAACGGCAGCGGCATGCATACCAACCAGTCACTGTTTACGGGCGACAAAAACGCTTTCTTTGACCCCAAAGGCGACATGCAGCTTAGTATGGAAGCATATTACTATATCGGCGGCCTGTTGAAGCATGCCCGTGCCTTTACCGCCATAACCAACCCCATCGTTAATTCGTACAAGCGCCTGGTGCCCGGTTATGAAGCCCCGGTTTATATGGCCTGGAGCGGTCGCAATCGCAGCCCGCTAATTCGCATCCCGGCCAAGCGTGGTTCCAGCACCCGGGTTGAATTGCGTAATCCCGACCCGTCCTGCAACCCTTATCTTGCCCTGGCCGTCTGCCTTAGCGCCGGTCTGGACGGAATCGTGAACAAAATCGATCCGCCGCCGGCCTGCGACAGAAATATTTACCAAATGACCCCGTCCGAACTTGGTGAGCTGGGCATTGATTCATTGCCCGCCAGTCTGCAGGAAGCTTACGAAGAACTGGCCAAAGACGAAGTGATAAAAGCTACCCTGGGTGAACATATCCATGAAAAACTGGCGCAAGCCAAGATGAAGGAATGGGACGACTACCGTACCAAGGTACACCAGTGGGAAGTGGACCAGTACTTGAATATGTTTTAAAATTATCAATAGAGCGAGATGACAAATCCCGGCGCCCTAAGATAAGGGGCCGGGATTTTTATTTTACTTTAGGAAAGCATACTCGGCCATATTTATGGTCGAAATTAAGGATTTAGTATCAAGAAGCCGCGCGCAGATGGAACCGAATGAAAGCGCGCTTTTTTATTACATTGATTCGGCCATTTTAACCGCTTGTTCAATTGTAAAGCTGCCTACACTTTGCTCATCATAGTGTTCATAAATAAAGTAATATACGCCTTCATCTTTCCAGCAAAGTCCTTGAACAATACTAATTCCGATGGGGTCTTTGGTATTGGAATTATCTATGATGCCATACCGGGGGCTTCCTAATTTATACCAAGCCCCTTGGTTATTACCTATTTTTACATCCTTTACTTTATTTTCTTCGGTAAACTGGAAGTGTGTGTTTTTCCACCATTCATCGCTGGTCATACTGACAAAAATTCTGTGATTATCTTTTTTATAATTTGCCCCCAATAGCTTTTCTATATCGTTCACTCCATCGGCTTGGGTTAATTGTGTACCATCTAATATCCATCCACCTGGTAGTTTATTGGGTATTGCAATCCCTAATTTTTCTTCAAATTCCAGTGATAATGAATCTTCTGTTACGGACTTTGCTCCTATCGAAAAGACGCTTTTTACATTCTTATCGTAGCCTGGCGCCTCATTTTCCGGCACCTGTGTTAAGGAGTACTGTCCATTTTCTCCTTTTATGACAATCCATGCTTTTTCAATACTATCCATGGCCCATACTCTTGCCTGTTCAGACGCAGCCACTGTAAACAACAGCGTTAATCCCAATACTGCTGCAGTCATCTTCTTATATCCTAAAGAATATCTTAATCTTTTCAATATATTCATCTCCTTGCCATAATTGTTATTATGTTCCCGGTTAATGTTTTTCTGCCCTTCCTGGGGAATATTGTTCATAATATGGTTTTTTATGCCTTCGGATAATTGTACATGCCTTGCTTTTTCCCGTAGAGAAGCTTTTATCATTTTTTCAAAGGCAGTTGATTCATCCATAGACTTCAACCCCTTTCTCTTGACTGCCATAAAATTTTTCTATTTCTATCTTCAACTTTTTTCTTGCTTTATACAACCTTGTCTTAACTGTATTTTCAAAGCACCCCAATATCTCTGCGATCTCTTTTACACTTAAATCGTTGAAATAATAAAGGATAATCGCTTCCCGCAGGGGATGGCTAAGTTGTTGAATCGTTTGGTTCAGTTTTACGTATTCTTCTGAAGTTTCGAGCCGCTCCTCCACATTTGCAGAGCCGTTCGCTTGTCTACCAAGGTTTTCATCAAACGGCTCGGATTTAAATTTTTTCTTCTCTCTGGAATTAAAATGCCAGCAGAGCCTTACAAGTATTTTATAGAACCATGATTGAAATTTATCCGGTTCTTTTAAGGTGTGTAGTTGGGTGTAACATTGAAGGAATGTTTCTTGTAAGATATCCTCCGCCAACTGACGATTG
The DNA here is from genome assembly GCA_022360435.1 of Bacillota bacterium. Classification (GTDB taxonomy): domain Bacteria; phylum Bacillota; class Desulfotomaculia; order Desulfotomaculales; family Desulfallaceae; genus BRH-c8a. The sequence continues at coordinate 17,492 of JAKSCU010000109.1, read as the reverse complement.
CCCGTGATCAGGTAAGCTGTGCGCACAGCTTTTAAAGCATATTTATCATACAATGCAGCGAATAATTGTTCTGATATTTTAAGATTTCCCTGCTGGAAACATTGGATAAACTGTGTTTCTTCCAAATGTGGAGCCTCCTTTCTTAAGGATGAACTGTGTTTCTTCCAAATGTGAGCCTCCTTTCTTAAAAAGGTTATAAGATGCATCTCTATTATATAAGAGGCATAATAGCACCGCTAGGTTCCCATATAGATGGTTTTTTCTAGGACTAATTTTGCGCAAAAAAAAACTCAAATGTCAGGCGTAACCTGTTTTTTGAGCCTTATTGGTGCTAATTTCCAATAGGTTAAGTTTTTAAAACTCTCGGGGACTCGCTTTTTAAGTGAACAGGCCCGGGTCCGCAGCATTTCCAAGTTCATGCAGCAATGATTCGCTGCCGGTAGTCAATTAATCGCCTTATCATAAGACTGTTTGCCCCAAATCTTGCCCAGCAGCGGCTAAAAAAACACCTGTATTGTGATGGGCGGACTGGGCACAAAATGAGCAGTCAGGGCAGTATTTCGGGGGCGGTGTTGCCGCTGACAAGCAGTTCATGATGCTTGATGATAAATGATGTTAGATACCACCCTAGCACGGCTATGTCTTCGGTATGAAGGTAATGGTTGGCGCTGGAGTCAAAAGTAATGTTGGCCGAGGCAGGAAGCTCATCATCCGGCAGCCAAATTTTAAGGGTTATCGGAAAACGGGGAAAGGCGGCAAAAACAAAAGCCAGGTCCGCACCTTCTCGGTTTTTAGCCCCCAGATCCAAGACTACTTTTTTTACCGTATCCAAAGATTTACCAGGCAGCCATTGTATTAATTTTTGTATTGCTTCCCGGTAAAAGGCCGGGTAAAAAAGGTTGCCGTCTTCCAAGTCCCGGTAACTAATCGGGTGTTCCTGTAGTGAATTACCGCTGGCCCGGGCCAGATAATTAATTGTTATCAATCTCCACCCGACCAGGGGGGGAGTGCCGTCGGCACGGAAACAAACATTGCCGTCAGGGTAGGTGACAATTAGTTCCGTACCGAAGCTTGGCACTATGAACACACTGTTTTGGCGGTCAAAAAACACCTCCGCCGCAGAGGCAATGTCGGCGGGCAAGCGCCCGGCAAGTTTTTTTCTGGCTACGGCAAAGGCCAGTTCATAATTCCCCGGGTCGGCGGACCCGGTCATGTACGGAAAATATGACATATAATACCACCCCTATTTGCTTACTATACTTATAAAAACTTCTTTATTACCGCTCCGATAAATAACCTAAAATCATCAAGGATATTTTTAGAAATTTGGTAAATTTCCTTGTATCAACCTCGTGATAAAGATGTGCCACCCTGTGCCGAGATTTGGCCATTTGAATGAAAATAGTTTCTTTTTCCCTTGGCGTGTGTATTTAAATGACCCACCCGTTAAATCCTGCTTTTCCAATTAGTTTTATAGTTGATATAAAAGTGGCCGGGCCGCACCTTGTTTTTTAAACTGCTTATTTGTAAATGATGTTAAGTGTCTGCCCTTTTAAAAATAAAAGTCCCTTTGGCCTTGTTCGATCAGCTTCAGCCGTTCTTGGGTCAGGTGGCGTACCTTGGGGTTGGTGATTTCCCGCAGGTGATCCGCTATGACCTTCGCGCCGGCTTCCCTGGTGGCGGGGGAGGCGTAATCCTCCAGAAACTCCTTGAATGTCAGGATGGCGTTGGGCTGGCAGACGTTTTGGATTTGGCCGCTTTTGGCCAGGGCCATGAACCGGTCGCCGGTGCGCCCGCTGCGGTAGCAGGCCGTGCAGAAACTGGGAATGTAGCCGGCTTGGCAGACGCTGCGCAGCACCTCGTCGGGGCTGCGGTGGTCCTCCACCTGGAACTGCATGGTGTCACCGGCGTTAGTGGGGTCCTGTTCATAATGGGAACAACCACCCTTGCAATTAGAAGAATATTGTAAACTACTTTGAGGCTTATCATGTTCCAACTGGTAGCCGCCCACGCCGGTGCAGGAACCGGCGCTGATTTGTGACACCCCTACCGAAATCAGTTCGTCCCTAAGCTCGGCCCGCTCCCGGGTGGACAGGATAATTCCGGTGTAAGGCACGGCCAGGCGCAGCACGGCGATGATTTTCTTGAACGCGGCGTCGTCAACCAGGTGGGGGAAGTTGTCGTAATTGACGCCCCGGGCTGGCCGGAGCCGGGGTACCGAAATGGTGTGGGGCCCCACGCCGAACCTTTTCTCCAGGTGCAGGGCGTGTTGCAGCAGGGCCAGCACCTCAAACTTGTAGTTGTAAAGGCCGAAAAGCACTCCGGCGCCCACGTCGTCGATACCGCCCAGCATGGCCCGGTCCAAGGCGGTGGTGTGGTAATCGTAGTCCCGTTTGGGTCCCGACGGGTGCATGGCGGCGTAGGTTGCCCGGTGGTAGGTTTCCTGGAACAGGATATAGGTGCCGATGCCGGCTTCTTTAAGCAGGCGGTAATTTTCCACCGTGGTGGCGGCGATATTGACGTTGATGCGCCTGATGCTGCCGTTGGCTTCCTTTACTTCATAAATGGCGCGTATGGCTGCCAGGATGTAATCGATGGGACACTCTACCGGGTCTTCGCCGGCTTCCAGGGCCAGGCGCTTGTGCCCCAGGGATTCCAGAATTTTTACCTCGGCCCGCAGTTCCTCCATGTCCAGGCGGCGGCGAGGCATGGTGTCGTTGGCGCGCCGGTAGCCGCAGTAAACACAGTTGTTCACGCAGTAGTTGCTGACGTACAGCGGGGCGAAAAGCACCAGCCGCCGCCCGTAGATGTTTTCCTTGCTCTTTTTGGCTTCCCGGTACATCTCTTCCAGCAGTTCCCCGTCCTCCAAGTGCAGCAGCACGGCGCACTCGTAAGGTGACAGGCCCTTGGCCTGGCGCGCCTTTTCTATGATTTGTCGGGCTTCCTCGCGGCCGGCCCGGCGGGCTTTTTCCAGCCAGGCTTCAATTTGTTTTTCGTCAATAAAGTCGGCCCGTTCTTTTGGCATGTTAAAAACCTCCCACATAATACTTAGTTGCGCCCACTTGGTATTTTTCGGGCATGGCCGTAATCAGTGGCCGGTGGTCTGGCCAGACCGGCCAGCAAGGCTTCGATGTCCTTTTTGGCCTGCACCGGGTCATCTCCGATGTCGGCTTTTTGGGGGTAGATCAGATATTTATCCCGTACTCGGGACGGGGTAAGGTTGGGCATAATCACGTTGGCGCCGCAGCCCAGGGCCAGACTGTGGCCTTGGGGGGCCAGGGTGCTCAAGGCGGTGGTGGCCGGCAGGTGGGCCCGGGGCAGGCACAGCCTGGCCACGGCCAGCGTTACCAGCGTGGCTTCCAGTTTGCCCGGCGCGGTGTCCCGCAGGGGAGTGTCCTGGTGGGGCAGGAATGGCCCGATGCCCGCCATTTCCACGTCCAGTTCGCGCATCAGGGCTATGTCCCGGGCCAGGGTGGCCGTGGTTTGGCCCGGCAGACCCACCATATTGCCGCTGCCGGTTTGGTAGCCCAATTCCCGCAACCACCACAGGCACTGCAGCCGTTCTTGCAGACTGTCGTCCGGTTTCAGGTATCCGAACAGGGCCGGGTCGCTGGTTTCCTGTTTTAAAAGGTAGCGGTCGGCGCCGGCCTCCCGCCAAATCCGGTATGCTTCCCGGCGGCGCTCACCCAGTGACAGGGTGACGGCCAAGTCATGCCGGGCCTTGATTTGTTCCACCAGCCGGGCTATGTCGGCGGCGCTGAAATACGGGTCTTCGCCCGACTGCAGCACCACTGTGCGGTACCCCAGGCCGGCGGCCCGCCCCGCGGCGTCCATAATCTCTTCCACCGGCAGGCGATAACGCGGCAGGGTCTTGTTATCCCGGCGCAAGCCGCAGTAAAGACAATTTTTGCGACAGTGGTTGGAAAATTCTATAATGGCCCGCAGGTGCACGGTATCTCCGACACCCCGCCGGCGCGCCCGGTCGGCGGCGGCAAAAAGCTGTGGTATTTGCCTGCCTTTGGCGCCAAGCAGGGTTTCAATTTCGGGTTGCCCCGGGCCTTTGTCCGTCAGGGCGTTGTTCAGTGCAACAGTAAAGGGATTCAATTTAATACACACCTTTTTGATCCAGCATGGCCAGCACCCCGGGGAAAGGACCCAGCGTTCGCCTGAGGATGCCGTGCATGTGGGAGATCAAGACCCCGTAGTTTACTATGGGCACGCCGGCGGCCCGGGCGGCCATAATCCGGCTGAGCATTTCCCGGCGATTAATCATACAGGCGCCACAGTGCACAATCAACTTGTATCTGGTTAGATCCGGCGGCAACTCGATACCGCTGGACCAGTGGAAATCCAGCTGGCCGCCCACGTTTTGGCGCAGCCAGCGGGGTATCTTCACGGTGCCGATGTCGTCGGCCACCCGGTGGTGGGTGCAGGCCTCGGCAATCAGCACCGGATCGCCGGGCTGCAACTCATCCACCGCCAGTGCGCCGGCCACCAGGGTGGCCAGGTCGCCCTTGTAGCGGGCGAACAGGATGGAGAAGGAAGTCATGGGCACGCCGGGCGGCGTGTCGGCGTCCACTTTGAGAAAAGCTTGAGAGTCGGTGATCACCAGGGCCGGGGGTTTTGTCAGCCTTTGCAAAGCGGCTTTCAACTCCCTTTCCTTGACTACCATGGCCAGGCAGTCGTGGTCCAAAAGGTCCCGGATGGTTTGCACCTGGGGCAGGATCAGCCGCCCCTTGGGAGCCGCCAGGTCGATGGGCGCCACCAGCAGCGCCGCCTCCCCCGGAGGCACCAGGTCGCCGGCGATGGTGGGCGCCGTCCAGTCCTTGGGGGCCAGTTTGACCAGGGCTTGTTTCAACTCACCGACGCCCTGGCCGGTAAGGGCGCTCACCGCCACCCGGGGATGGTCCGGCGGCGTAGCCGGGCCGGCGTCCGGGTCGGGCAGCAGGTCGATTTTGTTTATTACCACCAGCAAAGGAACCTGTTTATTGACGGCGGTGTCGGTCACTTGTTGTTCCACCGCGCCGAAACCTTGCTGCGGGTCCACCACCAGCAGTACCAGGTCGGTTTTATCCAGCACGGCCACGCTCTTGGCCACTCGTTTTTGCCCCAGTTCCCCGGTGTCGTCCAACCCCGCTGTGTCAATTAGCACCACCGGGCCGATGGGCAGAATTTCCATTGATTTGTACACCGGGTCGGCGGTGGTGCCGGCCACCGGGGAAACAATGGCCAGTTCCTGGCCGGTAATAGCGTTAATCAGGCTGGACTTGCCGGCGTTGCGCCGGCCGAATAGGGCGATATGCAGCCTGCTGCCCCTAGGCGTGCCAGGTGTTGCAAGTTGAGTTTGTGGCAAGTTTGAGTAATTATTTTCCATTAACATGAACACCTTCCTTGGCGAACTGTTTGAAATGTACGACGACCCCAGGTATTGCCGTATGGTTCTTTTACCGCCTTGGCAAAAGGAGAGAGCCGTCCCCACGCTTCCCGGCGATGCCCGGGCGGGTCAGTTGGCCCGGCGCCGTGATGGCCTCCCATTCTTCTTCGTTGATCAACTGATATTCAAGCGCCAGTTCTTTAATGGTCTTGTTCCGGCGTTGCGCTTCCTCAACCAGCTCGGCGGCCCGGTGATAGCCGATGTAGGGCACCAGGGCGGTTGCCAGAGCGCCGCTTTCCTCCAGCCACCGGCGGCAGCGGGCTTCGTTGGCGGTGATGCCGGTGATGCACAGGTGGGCGAAACGGCGGGTGGTTTTGGCCAGCATTTCCAGTCCGTGCAGCAGGTTATGGGCCACCACCGGCAGGTATGAATTAAGCTCCAGCCTTCCGGACGCGCAGGCCTGGGTGATTACCAGATCCGCCCCCATCACCTGCCAGGCTACCTGGGTAACCATCTCCGGGATCACCGGGTTTACTTTGCCCGGCATAATGGATGAACCCATCTGGCGCGGGGGCAGGTTAATTTCCGCCAACCCCCCGGCGGGACCGGATGCCATCAGCATCAGATCGCCGGCGATTTTGGCTTGGTTCACGGCGGCGGCTTTGACCAATCCGGACACTTCGGCAAAAACATCGGCATTTTGGGTCAGGTCCAGCAGGTTTTCCGCCCGGGCCAGCCCCAGGCCGGTGATGTCCCGTAATTCTTCCACCACATGGTAAATGTAATTCCGGGAAGCGTTCAATCCGGTGCCCACGGCGGTGCCGCCCAGGTTTACCTGGCGCAGGCGCTCCTCCACCTTGTAAAGGCGCCACCGGTCTCGCGCCACGGCTTCGGCAAAGGCGCCGAACTCCTGGCCCAGGGTAACCGGCACGGCGTCCTGCATTTCCGTGCGGCCTAATTTAAGCACCCCGGCGAACTGCGTTTCCTTTTCCTGCAGGGTATTTTGCAGTTCCGCCATGGTTTCACTCAAAGCAAGCACCAGACGGATGGCGGCCACCCGCAGCGCCGTGGGGTACGTGTCGTTGGTGGACTGGGACAGGTTGACGTGGCTTAACGGGTCTACCAGGCGATAGTCGCCATTGTGTCCGCCCAGCAGCTCGATGGCCCGGTTGGCCAGCACTTCGTTCATGTTCATGTTGGTGGATGTTCCGGCACCGCCCTGCAGGGCGTCAACGATAAACTGGTCCGCCAGCCCGCCGGAAGCCACCTCCCGGGCCGCCGCACATATCGCCCCGGCAGTCTTTTCATCCAGCAGCCCGGCTCTTTGATTGGCCTTGGCCGCTGCCCACTTGACTTCGGCCAGGGCTTGCACCAGGGCGGGATGCACCGGACAACCGCTGACGGCGAAATTCTCCACCGCCCGGCGGGTGTTAGGTGTTGCAAGTGGGGTTTGTTGCAAGTTGGAGGAGTTATTTTCCATTACATGAACACCTGCCTTGGCAAATAGTTTTAAGTAAAACGAAGCTTGCGGTGAATCGAGGACCAGCAAGTTTTTATCAGTACATTTCACCCTTTGCCGCAGGAATCATGGGAGGGGAAAGCAAGAAGGAGGTTCCCTCAGCGTGTGACCAAGGCGCTTTTTACCCGCACCCCGCCCACCTGGCCGAGTTTGCCCGTAAGGGCACCGATTTGGTCGGTGCTTCCGTCCACAATGAGTGCAATAACAGACAGCCCTTTTTCCCGGTAAGGAATGCCCATTCGTCCCACGATAACCCCGGCGAAGTCGGTGAGGATGGCGTTTATGGCCGGGGCCTGTTCTCGTTTTTCCACCACGATGCCTATAACCCCGACACGTAGTTCAACGCTCATTTTTTACCCTCCTTTTGGTTCCAGATGTTGCCAGTTAAATGTAAAAAGCCTGTTTCCCCAGTGGAAAACAGGCCGGAAAAAGGCAAGTGCCATACCCTCGCCCCTTGACCGCAGTACCCGTGGTACCTGTTTGCCGCAGGGTTTTGATTAAAGCGATGTGTTACGTCCCTCCCGCTCAGGCTGAAATTCCTCCTTTACGGTCAGGCATATCAATATGGATTTATGCCATTATAATTTTACATTAATCTTTTGGCAAGTATAAAATTTATTTTATTTTAGGAAAGCGTACCTTGCCATATGGGGGTTTAGGTAGGATGAACGGGAAAAAACTAAAGGAATCATGAACAAAACGAAGAAACTATAGGCAATAAATCCGATTATGACGGTGATTAACTTGAATATTAAACAAATGGAAGCATTTTTATTAATTGCCCAGCTCAAAAACTTTACCAAGGCGGCTGCGCAGTTAGATATGAGCCAGCCCGCCATTAGTTTCCAAATTAAATCCCTGGAGGAAGAGTTAAATATTACGCTTTTTGAACGTACAGACAAAAAGGTGGTTCTCACCGAGGCGGGCAGGCTGCTATACCCCAACGCGCTACAGATGGTGCGCATGTATAACAAGATCAAGGCCGGGATAGACGACCTGCGCGAAGTTAAAGCGGGACACCTGATGCTGGCCGCGGCGCCCGTGGCCGGGGAATGTCTGCTGCCGCTGTTAATCGGCGGATTTCGGGAACAATATCCCGGCGTTACCGTGAGCTTGCAAATAGGGGGCAGTGCCCAGGTGGCCCGGTGGCTTAAAGAGCGGGAAGTTGAAATTGGTATCGCCGGTTACCAGGTGAAAGCCGAAGGGGTGGAATGCCAGCCGTGGATTACCGACGATATGGTGGTGATTACACCCCCCTGGCATCCGCTGAATGGGGAAGAGGCGCCGCTGGCCGTACTGACCGGCGAGTCCATCATTGTACGCGAGGCTGGTTCCGGCAGCAGACAGGCCCTGGAGCGCCAGCTGTTGAAACACAATATCACTTTGGACCAATTTTCGGGTTTGCTGGAGTTGGGAAGCGCCCGGGCGTTAATCAATGCCGTACGCCTGGGGCTGGGCATCGGCGTTGTGTCACGCTGGGCGGCGGGAGAGTTGCTGGAAAAAGGTGCGCTGGGCCAGGTTACCGTCCCGGGAGTCGGTTTTAGCTACGAACTTTATCTGGCCTGGAATCGGCCCGACCAGGAGAGCCTTGCTTCCCGGGCCTTTCGAACCTTTATCACCGACGAGGAGATTATCAACCGGTTTATAGAAGACTTTACGATATTCCGAAAATGAGCAACGAGCATTATAAGTTCACCCGGGCTAAACTGTAGTGTCAAAAAGCACCTCCCGCTCTATTCGGCAGGAGGTGCTTTTTGACCATATAAACGCCTGGGGCCCGGGATTCATTTATGACCAAAAAGATATGGATTAATCAGAACCCGCTGATTGATAGCCCTCTTCGGTGGTTGTTGTTCCAGGCTCTCCCTTGTTAAACAAATCCATCAGATCGTAACCGGTGAGGCCTTTCACTGTTTCAGGCAAGGTGGCCATGATATCGGTAATGTAACCGGAGACCTTGGCAGCGCCTTGACCTTGACCGCTTCCTGAATCTACGATGACAATTTTTTCAACTTTGGAAAGCGGTTCGGCGATGCTTTGAGCAATGTTGGGCAGCTTGTCAATAATCATCTGGGCCATGGCGGCATCGTTGAATTGTTTGAAGGCTTCCGCTCTTTTCAGCAAAATTTCGGCTTCAGCCTCACCTTTTTTGCGGATAACCTCCACTTCAGCTTCACCTTCAGCCCTCTTGGCCTGGGCATTAGCTTCACCGAGCAGCTTGATTCCTTCAGCCTTGGCCTGGGCGTCCTGGATATTCTTAAACTTTAGGGCTTCCGCCTGCTTTTCCTGGCTGTATTTTTCGGCATCGGCTTGTAATTTTATTGTCGCCTGGAGTTCCTTTTCCCGGCGCAGCGCTTCTTGTTCCGCAACTTCAATTTCTTTTATCTTGCGGACAATTTCAATTTGCATTTTTTCCTGCTCGACATTTTGTTTGACTTTATTGGCTTGTATATCATAAGCCAGGTCGGCGCCGGCTTTTTTTGTTTCCTGTTCTTGCCTGTAATGCGTTACCTTTAATTCTTTTTCCTTGGTTGCTTCGGCAATTTGGGTTTCGGCCAGCAGCTGCGCCTCTTCGCCAAGCCGGTTGGCTTCCGCGGTGCGAATATTGGTTTCTTTTAGGGACTCGGCCTCGGCAATATTGGCGTCGCGCTTAACCTCGGCAATCCGCTTTTTGCCCAGGGCCTCCAGGTAACCGTTATCGTCGGAAATGTCCCTGATGGTAAATGCCTTGATCTCCAGGCCCATGTCCGCCAGATCCACTGCGGCTACTTCCTGCACCTGGGAGGCAAATTTTTCACGGTCTTTATATATTTCCTCCACGGTGAGTTTGGAAATAATTTCCCTCAGCTTACCTTCCAGGACGTCCTTGGCGGTGTCTTTAATCACGTTTATGGTGTCGGCTTCTTTGCCGGTGTTAAACTGTTCCAGAGCCGATAAAATAGACTCCTTATCTGATTTAACCTTGATCACCGCCACGCCGTCAGCTTTAATGTCAACCCCCTGTTCTGTTAAAGCGCCCCGGGTCTCTACGTTTATTTTCATATTTTCCAGTGATATTTTATCCGCCCGCTCCAGCAATGGAACGACAAAACCACCGCCGCCGGAAATAACCCGCCTTTTTAAACCCGTAACCACAAGGGCTTTATCCTGGGGAGCCTTTTTCCACATGGTGGCGACGCTAAGTGATAAAAGGATTAGTACCGCAACAATGCCAACTGCAATCCAGAACACACAAATGCCTCCTTTACATTCTGGTTACCAAAAAAACATTTTTGTCGATATCCACAATGGCTACTTTGTTCCCTTTTAATATTTCCTCGCTGTCCATTGATTTGGCCGGAGCGGAATATGTACTGTCGTTAACGTTATAGGTGATGCGGCCAAAACTATTGCTCCTTATATCCAGCTGTACCACGGCCGGAAGGCCAATCAGTTCTTTTTGCGACACGGCGCTGGTGCTTTGGGCTTTATACAGCGGGACAATTAAAAGCCTATACATTAAAAAGGAAATTAAAAACGCCGAAGAAAAGGCCATGACCAAGGTAATCAACGCGGCATACCCCAGGTACTCTAAGCCGATAATGCCCACTCCGCCGAATACGGTAATAAACGCCGCTATTAATACCGGCTTGAACGGTGATATTATGGTATCGCCTTTGCCGCCGCCAGCTATACCCGAGTCCGTGTCAAAATCAGCGTCCAACTTTTTTAGATCAAGAAGTTGCCCGAGCACAAAGGATGCTATGGTAAAAAGTACACCCACCCAGAAGCACAACTGAAAAATTTTTAGCAGCATTTTAAACCACCCTTCGTCCGCGGATATTTCATTTTATGTACCGTGGCACATTCCCCCTTTAGGGCTTAATTTCATAATCACTGGTTTTTCTTTTGCAAGTCGGCTTTTAAACGCGCCAGCTCTTCTTCAATTTCACTGGCGCTGTTACCCAGTTCGGCCAGTTCCTCATCCAAGCTCTTGTTGTAATCGCGCAGCTCAAGGGCGGCCGCCGCCTCAGCTTCGTTTTGCAGCACCTTGGCTTCCATCCGCTCAAAACCTTTACGGGCGGTGTCCTTGCCAAATCCGGACATGGTTTTGTTGATTTCCTTTTGTGCTTTGGCCGCTTCGGCTCTGGCCACCAGCGTGGCTTTATTGGCCTGCATATTTTCAAACTCTTCTTTCATATCCTGCAGCTGTTTTTTAAGGTTGTCCGCCACTTCCCGGGCCCGCTCGTATTGAGCTTGGTAATCAGCGGTTTTGCCGGCATGAATCTTCTTGTCTTCCAGGGCTTTTTTGGCCAGATCATCGCGACTTTCCTCAATTGCTTGCATGGCCTGGGCCGTCCTTTTTTCCACCATGGCGTGGGCATCTTTATAAGACATTTCTAAACGTTTAACCACCGCAATTTGCTTGGCCACGGCCACTTCGGCGTCAGCGATATCATCCTCCATGTCTCGCAGGTATTGTTCCAGCATTTTCACCGGGTCTTCAGCTTTGTCCAGCAAACTGTTCAAATTTGCCCTGATGTTGTCACCGATTCTTTTAAACAAACTCATTGCATCGCCCCCTTGTTTTTTTTATATTAAATAAAAGTTAGTTTATTTAGTTATTAATAGGTCAGAAACACCTTTGGCTAATTGATTATAGACTTGGCGATACTTTTGTCTGGCCCGGAAAAGAGCTACCCTGGTCGTAGATGGAGATTTATTCAATACTACGCTTATTTCTTCGAAGGACAGCCCTTCAAATGCCCGGAGCACAATCACTGTTCGGTATCCTGCGGGCAGCTGTTGTAAAGCCAGCTTAATCAAATGATGGTTTTCCGCATCTTCCAGAGCGTGTGCCGGGTCACCCGACCTTCCATCGTCGGGAATATCCAGGTCCAGCGGCAGATTGTGTCTCCGGCGAAGGTCGCGCAAATTAACGGTATATACATTAAATGCGATGCGAAACAACCAGGTGGAAAGGGTAGATTCGCCCCTAAAGCCTTTCAGTGAAATCAAGACCCGATAAAACGTTTCCTGGGTCAACTCTTCCGCCAGGTGGTAGTCTCCGCTCATACGGTATAAGTAACGGAACACCGGACCTTTATATTGGCGGTAGAGATTTTCCATGGTTGACATTGCCATACCAACCACGCTCCTTTATTCAGTATCCGAAAGGCGCCAAATGTTACACTTTAATATTCGCAAAACCAACAACGTTTTAAATCAAATATTTTATTTGAAGTACCTCCTTTCTTTTACATTTACATGTCTAAAACATTATTCGCATCTTGGCTGAGGGCCGACTCATTGGCGGCGATTATCTTTATAGATGCTGAAACGCATTCGCAGCAACGAGTTCATGGCATTTGCCAAGCGTTTGTAATAGTAATTAAAACGATATCTTGTCTTATTAATACTTTATCATGTGGCATTAAATTGCTCAACACCCACCTATGCCAAATTATATAGATTAGCCCAATGTTTTGTAAACTATGACAAGTTTTCTTTATATGCTTATCATTTTCTATTAATATTCTGGCACGCTATTATTGATAGGGTAATTTGTGGTTATTAAACTATTGACATGTGGTATTTAAGACCATATAATGCATTAGAGGTGATTGCAGTGAATATAAAATTAAATGACAAAAAATTTGAAAAAATAGGTGGGGAGCTGTCCTTAACGGATGAAATTAAACTTTCCGAGATCCCGGATCTTGAATTATACATGGAGCAAATACTTGGATTTTTGGAAAGTAAACTTGGTCACTTGAAAAGAGACGAAGATGATAAAATTTTTACCAAAACCATGATTAACAATTATATAAAAAATGGAATTCTGCATTCGCCAAAAAACAAAAAATACACTAAGGAACACATTATTTTACTGGTGATTATTTATAATTTAAAGAACATTTTATCTATCAACGACATTCGCGCTATTTTTACTCCTGTTTTGAATGATATAGCCAACCGGGATGACGATATTATTTCTCTGGAAGATATTTATGCAACATATCTTGAATTAAAAGAGGATGAGTTGGAAGAGTTTTGCGATACTTTTAACGAAAAAATTATACTAATTAAAAAAAAGACCCAAAACATAATGGACGAGAGGAACCAAGAACAGGCCGAGGTATTCTTAACAATTTTAATGTTGATGGCACAAGCCAACGCAGCCAAACGGTTAGCTGAGAAGATAATCGATAACTATTTTAAAAAAATACAGTGAGCCATGCGCTGTCCCTGGCCTTCCGAAAGGTTACGGCGAACGGGGGCTCGGTAAGGTTTTCTTACTACCTTCCACACTTTGCCAAGGGAATCAAGAGAGGGGAGCAAGAAGGAGGCAAGATAAACGTGGGGCTAAACTGTAATATCAAAAGCACCTCCCGCTCTATTCAGCAGGAGGTGCTTTTGACATATGAATGCTGCTCTGGCCTTGGGACTGGGATTCGAACTGCAAAGTATCAAGGGTTTGGGGAGAGAAGGGTTTCCGCCTCCGGGCCGGAAATTCTGGCTATTGTAAAATGGTGCCCGGCACCCTCCGGGCCGGGTGAATAAATAAGGTATTTGTAGAAATGCCTAAGATTTTGCTTCGTTTGTGTCTAGAGATAAATCAGTTTCGCCCAACTCACCCTCCATTTTAGAGACCACCAGGGCGGTGGTTGCGTCACCGATAACGTTTAACGAGGTCCGGGCCATATCCAAAATCCGGTCCACACCGGCCACCAAAGCGATCCCCTCTAAGGGGAGCCCTACGGATACGAAAACCATGGTCATAACCACCAGTGCCATGGAAGGAACACCCACGGAACCAATGGAGGCCAGCACCCCAATTAGAAGAATGGTCAATTGTTCAGCAAAGGTCAAGGGCATGCCATATATTTGGGACACAAACACCGCCGCCAACCCGAGATAAATAGCCGCTCCGTCCATATTAATGGTATTTCCCAAAGGAATGGTAAAACTGGACACGTTTTTGGAAGCGCCCAGCTTGCGCACAGCCTTAAGATTAAGGGCCAGCGCGGCGGCACTGGTGCAGGTGGTGAAAGCCACCATCAGCGGTTCCGAAACAGCCAGCAAAAACTCTTTCAGGCTCTTCCCGGCAATGAATTTAACAGCCGCAAAGTAAACAACAACGATGTGAATTAAACATATAACATACATGGCAACAATCAGTTTCAGCAAAGGGAGAAATACGGCCGGGCCATTTAGGGCCACAGTATAAGTGATCAAGGCGAAAACCCCAATGGGAGCATATTGCATGATTAAATTAGTGAGCTTAATCATGGTTTCGGCAACTGTTTCAAAGATATTAAGCAGCGGCCGGCCCCTTTCTCCCAGGGCGTTTAAGGCGAAACCAAAGAAAACTGAAAAGAAAATGATTTGAAGCAATTTGCCTTCCGCGAAAGCTTGCACGGGATTAATGGGAACGATGTTTAACAGGGTGTCAACAACATTGGGCGAAGCTATTTCCTTAACGTTAAGCCCTGCTGTGGATAAATTCAGTCCCAGGCCGGGATTGAATATATTGGCGAAAAACAGTCCCAGGCCAACGGCAATGGCAGTGGTGCTAAACATCCAGCCGATGCTTTTGGTAGCCACGCTGCCCAATTTTCTGGCGTCACCCATACTGGCGGCGCCGGCAACCAGTGTGGCGAATATCAGCGGAACCACCACCATGCGAATTAAGCGGATAAACAAATCGCCAAATGGTTTTAGGTATTCAACACCCCATCCGGTGGCTTGAAAAATCAAGCCGGCGATTATACCGGCGCCCAGACCTATACCCATCTTGGCCGGGAGGCCCATCTTTTTTATACTGGTCATTGCTTTCCCTCCATTCAAACGTAGTTTTTGATAAGCTTAGGGAAACATGTTTGGAAATACCAGAAGACTTTTGGGTATTTCGGAATGTTGGTTGTTTTTTTAAGCTTGGCCCGGCAGGCGTTAAAAATTCTACCGGGCTTTGCCACGTTTTTTCGTAAAACAAACAGTCGGGGCAATGGGGTCAAATCTGTACACCGGGCCGATGTGGCCGGGCAACATAACGAGCACTTTTAGCGGGTATTACGCATTTGGAATATCATCATCGGGTTGTAAAAGAGGAACTCTAACTTTTACTGTTTCAGGGTATTTCAACCCGGTGCCGGTATTGAGCATAACAACGGTTTCTTCTTCTTTTAGCCAGCCTTGCTGCTTTAGTTTTTGGGTCGCTGTGTAAAGAGCCGCACCCTCGGGGCAGATAAATGCCCCTTCCTTTTTAGCCAATACGGATTGCGCCTCCAGAATCTCATCATCACCGACGGTAATGGCGCAGCCATTGGTTTTGTAAATGGCATCCAGTACAAGGAAGTCGCCCAAAGCTTTAGGCACGGTAATGCCGAAAGCGCAGGTGTAAGCGTGGTTCCAGAATTCCGATTCTGTTTTCCCTTCCTCCCAAGCCTTGACAATGGGTGCGCAACCTTCAGCTTGCACTGCCACGAGGCGGGGCATTTTATCACCGATCCAACCAATGGCTTGCAATTCTTGCAGAGCTTTATATATGCCGATGATCCCAACCCCCCCGCCGGTAGGGTACAGGATGACATCAGGTACCTCCCAGTTGAACTGTTCCGCAATTTCCAAACCCATAGTCTTTTTTCCTTCAATGCGGTAAGGCTCTTTTAACGTGGAAACGTCAAACCAGCCATATTTTTTAACCGCCCGGGCCACAATTTTGCCCGCGTCGCTGATTAACCCATCTACCAAGTAAAGGTCGGCGCCGGTGATGGCGCATTCATTGCGGGTAATTTCTGGAGCATCCTGGGGCATGACAATAACCGATTTAATGCCGGCCCTGGCCCCGTAAGTGGACCAGGAAGCGCCCGCATTGCCATTGGTGGGCATCGCAAGTGTCTTTATTCCCAGTTCCTTGGCCCTGGAAACCCCCACCGTGGCACCCCGGGATTTGAATGTGCCGGATGGGATATTTCCTTCGTCTTTCAAGTACAGGTTTTTTAGGCCAACCATGGGGCCGGCCGCTTCCATCTTGATTACGGGAGTCATCCCTTCCCCAAGCGAAACCAAGTTTTTTTTGTCTTTTAAAGGTAGCAGTTCCCAGTACCTCCACAGGCTGGGTTGGCGTTCCTTTAAGTCGTTTCGGTTGAAGTTTTCTTTTACCCGCTTCAGATCGTAGCGCACCAGCAACGGCCCCCCGCATTGGCATAGCTGCTGTACTTTTTCACTGTCAAGCCGCTTGCCGCATTTGGAGCATTCCAAGTGTGACATGTAACTCATAGATGCACCTCCTGGCATTGTTTTTATTTGACAACTGCAACGGCTTCGATTTCTACGAGGACATTCTTGGGCAAGCAGGATACTTCCACGCAAGCCCGAGCCGGCGGCTGCTTTTGAAAAAACTGCGCGTAAGTTTCATTAACTTTGTCAAACCGGTTCATGTCAATTACATAAACGCTGGTTTTGACAACATGGTCCAGCGAGCTTCCGGCTGCTTCACAAATCGCCTGCAGGTTCAACAGGCAGCGCTCGGTTTGAGCTTGGATGTCTCCCTCAATCACGCTGCCGGTGGCCGGATCGATGGGTATTTGTCCCGATACGAATAGCAAGTTTCCAATCTTTACCGCCTGCGAATAGGGGCCAATGGCGGCCGGCGCCTGTTTGGTACTGACTGTAACTTTGTTCATAAAATAGTGCCTCCCAATTGGTTTTTATTTATATGATGTTGCTTGTCCGGTTTGAACGGTCCTCTTCCAGATAGTTGTAAACCGTGTAACGGGACACTCCCAGCACCGCGGCTACTTTATCAACCGCTCCTTTAATCAGGAAAACTCCCTTCAGATCAAGTTCGCGAACCACCTGGACTTTATGGTCCTTTTGCATCAGCGCCACAGGGATGCCTATGCTTGTTATAACCTGGTCTATAATAGCTTCCAGCACTTCGGTGATATCTGCCGCAAAAAGCTCCTCGGTTTCACCTGTGGACTGAGATCTTTCCCTAAAGGACATGAGTTCTTCTAAATGATTTTTATAAATTATTAATTCCGTGATATCGTAATTGATGCAGAGGCAGCCAATAATTTTGCCGTCGCGGTCCCGGGTAAAAATGGTGGATGACTTTAAAACCCGGCCATCCTTGGTGACATTTTTATAACCAATTAAATCAGGGCAGTTATTTTGGTGTTTACGCATATTTTCCAGCACAATATTTGTGATGGGAGCGCCTTTTTGGCGGCGCGTGACGGTTCCGGCGATAAAAATCAGCGAAGACTCAGGCCTGCGCAAATCGTGCACGGCTACTTCACAATGTTTTCCAAAGGTTTCTGCTATTCCCGTTGCAATTGGGATTAGAGCTTGCAGCTCAGGATGAATATCTGTTTTCCCTTCGGCCATTTTTGTCTATCAACTCCCCTTTTCTAGTATTCAGGAAAGTACATATGCTTTAGGTATGGCTGGTTCTGTAAGTTTGTTTTTTTAGGAGACAATATAGTCATTCTATAGTAGGTAACGTTTTTCCTTTGCTTAATTAAAATTTTTTAATAAGATTTATTAAAAAATTTTAATTAAGCGGTAAATTTTTTTACCGGCCATATTTATGGCCGGAGTTAAGAGTAAAAG
>JAKSCU010000562.1 GCA_022360435.1 Bacillota bacterium | reverse complement strand
CGTCAAATCGGCCGTTGGCAATAAAAGTTCCAAAAATCAAACGGTTACGAGATCCAAAGCGTTTGTCCAAACGGCCCGCCGAACTGCCGCGGAGACATCGGCCCCGAACCTAGACCATTTCGCGTCCGAATTGAACCGTTCTCGAAATCCGTGCCCCCGAACCTCCGCCAAGCCGTCCGCCCGGGGCCCTTGGCGGCGGTCCGCCCGCTTCCCATCTTATCCAGGGATGAAAGGAAAAAAGTGGCTTGTCCTTCTGGTTTTCGTGATCACGACCGCCGCCCTGATCGGCTATTCGGGCATGAGGCGTTCCATGGCCCATGACTGGCGCACCGCGAGCCGCGCCTCGATCGGCGTCGCCCCCGACCCCGCCGAGGTGCGCGAGGCGGTCGTCCAGGTTTACGCCGCCCGCGCCTGGGGCTGGCGCGGCGCCTTCGGCGTGCATAGCTGGATCGCGGTCAAGCCGACCGATGCCGCCCGTTTCACGGTCTACGAGGTCATCGGCTGGCGGGCCCGGCGCGGCATGTCGGCGGTTTCCGTCGGCTACCGCGATCCCGACGGCCGCTGGTTCGGTTCGGCGCCGGACCTCATCGCCGATCTTCGCGGGCCCGGCGTCGACGACACCATCAAGCGCGTCGACGCGGCGGCCAGGAACTATCCCCACGCCTTCGAATACCGGGTCTGGCCCGGCCCCAACAGCAACACCTTCATCGCCCATGTGGCGCGCCAGGTGCCGGAACTGAAGGTGGACCTGCCGCCCACCGCCATCGGCAAGGACTACATCCCCAACGGCGGGGTCGTCGCACGGGCGCCCAGCGGCACCGGCTATCAGGTTTCGCTGTTCGGCCTGCTTGGCGTTCTGGTCGGCATCGAGGAGGGGCTGGAGATCAACCTGCTCGGCTTCACCTTCGGCGTCGACGCCAAGAATCCGGCCCTAAAGCTTCCGGGCGTCGGCCGTGTCGGCAGTGAATCGACGTCGGGTTAGCCCCGTAAGGTACCAATTCCCGAAAACCGCATTTGCCCGGTTGCCCTGGGCCGCGGCGCGGCTATGCTGGGCCCATCTGAACCAACACCCGAAGCCAACCAACCCGACCGGACGGAGAGACAATGAGCATCTGGGGCAAGGTCATCGGCGGCGTCGCCGGTTTCGCGCTGGGCGGTCCCCTGGGCGCCCTGATGGGGGCCTATGCCGGCCATATGATGGTGGACAAGAACAAGACGCGTGGCGGCCGCGGAATGGGCGGCATGTTCGGCGGCGGGCAGCCCTCCGGGGCCTTCGGCGCGCAACCGGACGGTTACGGGCAGCCCCGGGGTTATGGGGAGACTTCGGTGGAGGACCGGCAGGTCGCCTTCACCATCGCCGTCATCGTGCTCGGCGCCAAGATGGCGAAGGCCGACGG
>JAKSCU010000111.1 GCA_022360435.1 Bacillota bacterium | reverse complement strand
TCTGCCGCCGGGAAGAAAGCACCAGAGCGGCTGGAAAAATATAACGCTTATTTAAAAGGAGGTGCCGTTATGGAAAATGCGGTTAAATTTATTGACTCCGGGTAGCAGGGTTAAGGCGGGGGATTTTATGCTGCGAATTTAAAAATTGGAAAAGGGGGAAAGGTAAATGGACTTTTGGGGTTTGGTGGTTATACTTTCTATTTTGGCATCGGCTTTAGTTCTGATTATAGGACCCTTAATGGAAGTTAGGGGCAAAATACTATTTGTCAATCAAACAAGAAAACCGGTTACCAGGGGAAGGTTCGGAATGGGCATAATGCTGGTAAGTGCCATCCTCTTTGTGGCGGGGCTGATATTGAGGATGGGATTCAGTTCTGAAACCGTTGCTCCAATTGTTATTGGAGGGTATGCTCTCTGGTTTGTAGGTGGAATTATTGCCGTCATACGTAATGAATCACTTAAGATAATGGTGTCCGGGTCGTCAAAAGCAACAGAATCTTCAACAATTTCAAAGGAGGTGTAGTAATGGATTTTCAGATATCTGGTATAGATTTGTTAATACTCGTGGTCTATCTGGTTATTACACTTTACATCGGCTGGTATGTGTCAAGGAGTGTGGGAAAATTTGAGGATTTTGCAGTGGCAGGGCGTACCTTCGGGCCGTTTATGCTGGCTGCAACCTTCGGGGCCACTAACTTTTCAACGTGGAGCCTGGTGGGAAAGCCGGGTATGGTATATAATTCCGGCATATCGGTTGTCTGGATAGCATGGAACGCCATGGCATGTGTCCTGGCAGCGGTTATTTTTGCACCCATTTACCGTAAGCTGAGTTATAATACAATGTCTGAAATTTTCGAAGACCGCTACGATGGAAGAGTCAGAGGAATCATAAGCGTAATATGGATTATAGCCGATACCTTTAACAGATACGGCGTGACAGTCTATGCGGCGGCCGTCATACTGGGTTTGCTGATAGGTATTCCTGCATATTGGCTGACTTTGGGAATTGCACTTCTCGTATTGATTTATACATACCTTGGCGGCC
>JAKSCU010000112.1 GCA_022360435.1 Bacillota bacterium | reverse complement strand
TGGTGACGCTTAAGTTAACAAATACCCTTACCGCATTGGTAATTCCAAGTTTGTTCAGTGTGTTCGGCGTGTTTCTGCTCAGGCAGTTTTTTTTAAGCATACCAAAAGAATTGGATGAGGCGGCTAAGATAGATGGCTGCAGTTTTTTTCAAATATATTACCGTATACTGCTGCCCCTGGCAAAACCGGGACTCATGTCGCTGGCAATTTTAACGGCATTAGCAACCTGGAAATCACTTATATGGCCGATTATTATCAACAGGTCCCTTAATAAAATGACACTGTCGGCGGGTTTGGCATTTCTTATCGGAGAGCATACCACTTATTATGAACAAGTAATGGCAGGAGGTGTTATTTCCGTACTGCCAATGATTATTATCTTTGTGTTTTTCCAGAGGCATATTGTAGAAGGAATAGTTTCATCCGGGATAAAAGGGTAGCCGGTTTGGAAAGTATTACATAAGGAAAAGGAATAAATTATATGGTGGATTTTTTATTCATAGGGGCTCATCCTGATGATGAGTCAAGTATCGCCGGATTATTATTAAAGGCTAAACTGGAAGGCAAAAAAACAGGTATTGTCTGTTTTACCAGGGGCGAATCAGGTGGTTTTGCCGAAAAGGATACAAGAGTAAAGGAGTTAAAGGAAGCAGTAGAATATATGGAGCTGGATTATTTCAAACATTTGGAGTTCCCGGATGCGGGTGTAATTTTTTCAGAAGAAACAGTGAATGCTCTGATTCCGTTGTTGGTAGAGTCACAGCCACAGGTGGTTATCACCATTCATCCTGACGATTACCATCCCGACCACAAAGCCGTATCACAAACTGCGGATAGGGCTGTTTTTGTTGCCGGACTTAAAAAACACATGGGTGAAAAAACATGGCATCCCAAGCAGGTGCTGTATACATCACTGGACAAAAGAAGCAATAAGTATAGACCGGATATTATTGTCGATATCACGGATGTGTTTGAAAAAAAATTGGAAGCGGCAGGGTGTCATAAATCCCAGGACATTGCAAAGTACGTAGAACCATGCGCAAGGTATTATGGAGGACTTGGCGGTTTTGAATATGGAGAGGGGCTATATATCAGGCAGCCTTTA
>JAKSCU010000113.1 GCA_022360435.1 Bacillota bacterium | reverse complement strand
TCTCTCGCTTTTTCCGTACATAATCGTGGTTTACGGCGCTTCCGTGGCGGTGCTTTTACTGGCGGCATTATTTTACCAGCAGCCGTTATACCCTTACCCGCCGGTTACTTGGTTGATGTTTTTGCTGCTGGCGGTTTTTCCCACCATCCTGGGGCATACCGTGTTTAACTGGGCCCTGCGTTATGTGAAGGCGTCCGTAGTGTCGGTCAGCATCCTGGGTGAACCGGTGGGGGCCACCATACTAGCTTATTTTGCATTCGGACAGATACCGGTTCCAATGCAAATGGCAGGAGGGCTGCTGATTATTGCCGGTCTGGTCGTTTTTATACTCTTCGGTACCGGCGGCAGCGACAAGCCCGTAAAATCAACAGTGTCGAGGTGAAAAAAGTGAAAGCCTGGTTGTTTCCAACCAACGCCGGCTGGGTGGCGGCGGCTTGTTCCCCCGCCGGCCTTACCAATCTGACTTTACCGCTGGACAGTAAAAGTGAATGCGCCCGCCTGTTGTTGGACATTGTTGCAAAAAATGGCTGCGTGAATCAGCCTCCCGGGCGGGAAAGCGAACTGCATCACTTGGGGCAAGCGCTGGACGAGTATTATGCGGGCCGGCGTGATACCCTGAATTTTGCCGTGGACTGGTCGATATTTACCCCATTTCAGCGCGATATTCTCCAGGTGGTCAAAGAAATACCTTATGGCACGCTGCTGACTTACGGCCAGGTTGCGGCCATGGCCGGGCATCCCCGGGCCGCCCGGGCCGCTGGTGGCGCTTTGCGCACCAATCGGGTGCCGCTGGTTATCCCCTGTCACCGGGTGGTGCAAAGCGATGGTAACCCCGGTGGTTTTGACGGCCAACCTTGGATCAAAACCGGGCTTTTGGCTCTGGAAGGGTTAAAAATCGGTCCCGACGGGCGCTATTCTTTGCGTCGATGGCAATACTGCGTTTAAACCG
The DNA here is from genome assembly GCA_022360435.1 of Bacillota bacterium. Taxonomy (GTDB): domain Bacteria; phylum Bacillota; class Desulfotomaculia; order Desulfotomaculales; family Desulfallaceae; genus BRH-c8a. The sequence goes on along the minus strand of JAKSCU010000113.1, from coordinate 1,182 downwards.
GTTATATGTCAATTACTTGTTTGTATTGGTTATGCTTAAAATTAGGTAAGTTTAATGTTGGAGTAAAAGATAATTATGTCCGGTAATTTGCTGAATAAACAAACAGTGTTGCAGGGGGCCATAACCCTGACCGCGGCGGCGATCATAGTTAGGATACTGGGCGCCCTTTACCGGGTGCCACTGGGCCGTATGTTGGGTGACGAAGGCTTGGGGATTTACGCTGTTCCCAACCAGTTTTACCTTTTTTTCTTCGCCCTGTCCTCGGCGGGGATTCCGGTGGCTTTGGCCGGCCTGGTGTCGGAAAAAATAGCCCTGGGTCATTACCGGGACGCCCTGCGTGCTTTCCGCATCACCCGCTCCGCCATGATTGTGCTGGGGCTTTTATTTTCCTTACTGCTTTTTGCCGGGGCCGGGCGGCTGATCAGCACCGGCCTGGTGCCCAATCCCGATGCTTACCTGGGTATGCAAGCCATCTCTCCGGTGTTATTCTTTGCCGCGGTTATCGCAGCCTACCGGGGCCTTTTTCTTGGCCTGCGGAATATGCGGGCGGTGGCTTATTCCCAGGTGATGGAACAGGTGTTATTTGTGGCGGGTACCTTGCTGTTCAGTTATCTTTTGCTGCCTTACGGACTGAATATCGCCGTGGCCGGTGCCAATCTCGGCGCCCTGCCCGGCGCCGTCGGAGCCGCGCTGTTGCTGGTTTGCCTTTACCGGACTCAGCGCCGGGAATTAATCCATTTGGCGGACCGGGACTTGTCCGGGGTCAGGGAGGGAACGCTGTCCCTGCTGAAACGCATTTTTAATACGGCTTTACCGATTTCTTTCGCCGGCGTGGCCATGGCCATAACCGCCATCATCGATCATAAGTTGATTCTGGACCGCCTGCAGTTGGTCGGTTACAGCCTGGACGAAGCCGTGGCCCTTTTTGGCCAGTTCAACCAGATGGCCATGCCCTTTATCAACATTTCCATCGCCCTGGCCGTGGCTCTGGGCGCCAGCCTGGTGCCGGCGGTGGCCGAATCACTGGCGGTGAAAAACCATGCCCGTATTAAAACGCAGCTCAACCAGGCGGTGCGGTTGTCACTGGTTATCGCCCTGCCCGCTGCCGCCGGCCTGTTCTTGCTGGCCCACCAGTTGACCCTGCTGGTCTTCGCCGAGGGGGAGGCCGGGGTGCCGCTGGCC
>JAKSCU010000506.1 GCA_022360435.1 Bacillota bacterium | reverse complement strand
GGCATTAACGCCTGGAATGTTAATTACAACAAAACCGGCAAAGGCTACGGTTAATAATAAAATCAAAAACAGGGCGGTTTTCCATCCCTGGCGCCCGGCATCTTCCCCGGTTATTCCCTCGGCCGGCGGTTCCAGCCCCAAAACGGTGGGCACGATGTCCGCCAGCATTGAGATGCCGCCTTGGGCCTGCCATTTCTCGTTGGTGTAAGTGCCGGCTTCAATGAGCAGCGCCGTGGACAATAAATCCTGGTTGTAGTTACCCCGGGCCATGTAAATTTCTTTTAACAAGCCGGGGTGTTGTTTTTCACCAAAGGCCAGCAGCCGCTTGGCGAAATCCAGGTTGGCCTCCATCTTCGGGTTTTGCCTGCCCACCACCAGCCGCATTTGGGTCACGTTTTTAGTTGATACAATGCGCCGGTAAAATTCGGGATCGTTCACCCCGTCCCGATGCACGTCGAACATCGCCAACGGATTTTTCTTCATTAGCCGCACCGCGGTGCGCCTGGACCGGTAATACGCGTTGGCGTCATGGGGGCAGTGGGGGGTTCGGTCGTATAAAACGTCGATTTGTTCACGTTCCAAGCTGGAATGGAAGGTTTCACCCACCTGGTATATGCCGCCTTTGAAAGGGATGGAAAAATCACCGTCGGTGGGCAGGTACGATTCGTCGGTGTGGGTGTGGTAGATGGCCACCGGCCGGTTGTTCCACCGCCGGGCGAAGGTTGGGACGCTCTCCAAGCCGGCGTAATAATCCTCCAGGGCCAGATAGCGATTGTCCCTGCCCAGCAGTTTCACCCGGGCCGTGTTCCCCCGCACCCGGTCGACTTTGTAATGCAACCCTTCCGGTGTGATAATTCCGTCGCCTATATAGGGTTTGCGCGAGGTCATGGTCACCAGCCGGCCATCTTGGGTATAAAATTTGTAGCAAACGCCGGCCATATGCTCGGCCTCTTGGCCGGCGCTTGCGGGCGGCGGGCCGGCAGCGCCGGTCATAAGCGCGGCAATTAGCGTTGCTATAATAAGGCGCCGTTTGATCATTATTAAACATCTCCCCATTAAGGGTTTGTAATAAAAATCTTTCCCGAAATGGCGGCGATTGATTAAAAACTATTTACAAAAAAAATAATTTCCGTCTCATAGGGCATGCCAGGCTCATAACATGTAATAATAAGCATTGGGAGATGGTGGTACATGCAAACGAGCCAGGTGCCCTGTCCGTCGGGCCTTTTTTTACGCATTGCGCCGGGGGACACTTTATTTTTAATTGCGCTGCGCATCGGCACAACAGTTGACGAACTGTTGCGGCTCAACCCCGGCGTGGAGCCCGAAAGCCTGCCTGTTGGCGAACTGCTTTGCCTTCCGGAACGAGTTTGCCCCTCCAGGATTTTCTGGGAGGTGGCCCCCGGAGACACGCTCTTTGAGATAGCTCGGGCCACCGGAACCACGGTGGAAAAACTGCTTGAATTAAATCCCGGCGTCAATCCCTTGAACCTGCAGGCGGGTCAGGCCATCTGCCTGCCCGGTTGAGGGCGGGCCAGGCCCGGCGTGACTTGTTATTATACGGCGCAAACAGACGGATAGCATGGCAATAGTTCTTCCTAATGTATAATTTGCATAACAAGCGTGGGTGGAGGGAACCTTTCAGTCAAGGTTTCTTTGCGCGCTTTATTTTAATGTAGGGAGACCTTGGTGGGTGGACGATAATGAAAAAAGTAATCAGTATGTCCCGGCGCACCGATATGCGCTGGTCTGCCGACAAATTGATACCTGTGCTGCGGGACAAGTACCCGCCGGAAAAAGTGCATACCGTGGTTTGTTGGACCAAGTTTCCGCGCTGTGTTTACAACGAACCTTACGCCGGAGTGCTGGAGAAGTACGATCAGGTTTACGTTCACGTAACCGCAACCGGCTTGGGCGGTAGTTCCCTGGAACCCAATGTGCCGGCCTGGAGAGAAGCTTTGCGGGATTTGAAGGAGCTGGCCGCTTTTTTGAAAACTCCCGAAAGAATGCGGGTGCGGGTGGACCCGTTGGTAATTCTGCGCCGGGAGGGCGGGGTTATCACCAACATTTCCGTTGCCGAACAAATTATTGGCCAGGCGGCGGATATGGGGATAACTGTCTTTTCCACCTCTTTTATGGAGGAATATCCCAAGGTAAGGCGGCGGCTGTCGGGCCACGGTTATGAAATAATAACCCTCTCGCAAAATAAAAGGGTAAAAATGGTCAATCAACTGCGGAAAATTGCTGTATCACATGGCGGCCGGCTGTACACCTGTGCTGTGCCCGGTCTGGCAACTTCCCGGTGCATCGACGGCCCGTTGCTGCAAAAGCTGCACCCCAAAAAGGAACCATGCAGCATCAAAAAGGCGGCCGGACAGCGTGAGCTTTGCGGCTGCAGCGAAAGCACGGATATCGGCTGGTACAGCATGTACTGCCGGTCGGGCTGCCTTTATTGTTATGCCGGTGGATAAACGGTTCGGGTTGCGCGTTGTTTGCCGGGATCTTGCCTTTTTTATCCTATAAATGCATGCAAATTTTTGGGGAGCAAAATGCTGTTTATTTGTAAACTAGTTTACTTCATATTTGACAAACAATTTTTAAAATTAATGCACGGGTAATAAAATAATAAAATGAGGTGGTTTGATTATGAAAATTATCGGAGTGAACGGGAACCCGGTGGATAACGGCACGGTGGACAAGCTGGTTCAATGTATACTGGACAGGTTTGAAGGCCGGGAAACGGAACTGATTAATCTCAGGGATCTGGATATTAAGCCCTGTAAGGGTTGCCTGGCCTGCGTCAAAACCAATAAATGCGTACAGCAGGATGATTGGCCATTAATTGAAAATAAGATAATTGAAGCCGATATAATAGTATTGGGGGGGACCACTTTTTACGGTGCCG
>JAKSCU010000114.1 GCA_022360435.1 Bacillota bacterium | reverse complement strand
GCTTCCCGCTGGACCTTGATCTTGTCTTGCCGCCCCGTGCTCATATCCCAGGCGTCCGGGATGCTGGCGATTTCGTCGAGGAACGGCGTTACGGCGATGTTCTGCTTCATGCGGCGAAAGGACTTCATGGTTTTTGTTCTCCCGTCATGGTGTTGTGAAACAAAGGTACGGTTCAGCGCACCACCTGAAGGGTGGGCGGTGCGGTGTTTTCGGCTTCGAGCTCTTCCGCCGACAGCTCGTTCAACTGCCCGGCTTCCAGGCGCAACGCGCGGTCGGCGCCGGCGGCGCGCGCCATGTCGTGCGTGATGAAGATCACCGTGCCGGAGAAGCCGGCGATCGCTCGGTCGAGGGCACGTCGCGAGGCGGCGTCGAGGTTGGCCTCCGCCTCGTCAAGCAGCAGCACGCGAGGTTGCGAGAGCAAGGCACGGGCGAGGGCGATACGGGCGCGCTCACCGGTCGACAGGCCGCTGCCCATTTCCGAAATCCGACTTTCGATACCGGCCGGCAAACGTGCTGCGAGTGCGTCCAGCGAGAGATTCTCGATCACGCGCTCCAGCTTTTCTTGGGTCCAGTCCTTGGCACCGTAGGTCAAGTTGAGCCGCAGCGTGCCGCGCAGCAGCGGCAGGTCAGGGGACACCATGGCGAAGGCCTGTCGCAGGTCGTCCCAGCGGCAATCGGCGATATCTTGACCGTCCAGCTGCACCTGACCGTCCTCGGGGTCGAGCAGACCGGCGATCAGGCGCAGCAGGGTCGACTTGCCGACGCCGTTGGCGCCCAGGATGGCCAGTCGCTCTCCGGCGTCGACCTTGAGAGTCAGTCCGTCAAATAGGCCGGAGAGCATCAGGCCGTCGAGCTCGATCCGGCCAGGACCCGGCTCCAAGCGCACCGAGCCCCGCTCGGCCATGCGGCGACGGACCGGCTTCAGGCCAAGCATCTGCGAGAGTTTTTCGCGCGCGATCAGCGCACCGTTCCAGTACTCATAGACGCGGCCGAGGTCCTGCAGCCGCGGCGCCAACAGGCCGGCGACGACCATGGCGGCCACCACGGCGCCGGGGCTGGCAAGGCCCATGCCGACCTGCACGGCGCCGACCAGGCGCTGGCGAAGGTGGCGCTGGCCTCCGAAAGGGCTCGGAGCAGACCGATGACCCGGGCGCGGGCGATCAAGGACCGGCGGAGCTTGGTGCTGAGCCGCTCGAAGCGCTTCTTCTCCCGCGCCTCCTGACCGAAGGCCTCGATGACGGCCAGGTTGGAGACGCGGTCGTTGAGCTGGGCGGCCAGGTGGCCGCGGCGGCGGCGGGACTCGCGCGTGGTGTCGCGCAGGTGGGGGCCGATGGAGAGGGCCAGGCCGGCTGCGACGGCGACGGCGATGCCGACGGCGAGTGCAACGACCGGCTCGACGAAAGCAAGGGCCACGATGGCGAGAACGGCGGCCAGGCCGCTGACGGTGAGGCGGGCGAGCCCGTGGCTGACCCACTGGCGAATGGCGGTCAGGTCGCCGACAAAGCGCAGCACGATGGCGCCGCGGCTCATCTGACGGGCGCCGTCCGAGCCGATCCGGGCCAGGTGTTTAAAGAGGCGCAGGCGCAGGCTGTGGACGTAGCCTTGCCCGAGCTGCTCGGCATCCAGGTGGCCGCGCCAGCGCAGCCAGGCGCCGCCCAGGATGGCGAGGCAAAGGCCGCCGGCGAAGAGCGCCATCTCGCCCAGCGGCAAGCCGGCGTCCGATCCGATCATCTGATCGAAGCCGTTCTTGACCAGCATGGCCGTGGCGACGGCCACGCCGGCCTGCGCGATGCCGTTGGCAACGAGATAGGCAAAGCGCAGCCGGCGTCGACCGGAGAGGACAGGGGGGAGAGGCATG
>JAKSCU010000197.1 GCA_022360435.1 Bacillota bacterium | reverse complement strand
GACACGTTGCACCCGGACCTGATCGTGTGCGGCTTCGACCTGCCGCCGGTGGGCGGTCCGGATTTCGTGCGCTATGTGCGCCGGGTGACGGCGGAGCTGGCCGAAACGCCGATCATCATGGCCATCGCCCACCCCGACGCCGACCGCGTGGGCGCGGCCCGCGACGCCGGCGTCGACGAAATCCTGGCCGTGCCCATAACCGGTGCCGCCCTCGACAAACGCTGGCACGCCATCACCCACAACCGCCGCCCGTTCGTGCGGGCGCCGGGCTACACGGGGCCGGATCGACGGCGGATCACGGCGGAGTGGTACGATGGGCCGGAGAGGCGGAAGGGGGCTTAGACTGAAAGTGAAACGGAAGCGGTGAGAGAGCCAAGCCGCTTCTTGAGTGCCCGACACAGCACAGCGGCGGTTGCCCATATAAGATATTGTTTCCACCAAAAACTGGAAAATGGCTACAATCTTCAGCATGGAATAGAATGCGGAATCGGCTATGAGGTGGGGCGATGGCGAACGAACAACAGAGGGGAACTGTAGTAGTTTTCGCGGGAGCCGGCGCATCGAAAGCTGTAGACCCAGATCGATTCCCGACTACGGTCGATTTTTTTGAATTATTGCCAGAAGAAATAACCGAGAATCTCTTTTTTCAACATATTACGTCTTTCCTTCAACAAGAAAATGAAGACGGACAACAAATTGACATAGAAAATATTCTTTGGACCATAGATGATTTAAAGGAGCACATAGAAAAATCAAGTGATTTAAAACATATTTCTGGGTGGTTCATGAATACTAGCTATCTAGCGCACGCCGTTCAACAGCACAACGCAAGCATGGGAACATTCTCCAAGATGGCCCCTGAGGCTATTCAGTCTCTTTCTTGTCTTAAGGACGATGTGAATAAACAAGTATACTCCTTATATGACGCCATTCCAAAGACAGAAAAAATAGAAGAGAACTGGATTTTTCTTTTAGAAATATTGCTTAAAAAATACAAAAGGGTTGAGCTGGTCACGACAAACTATGACCTAGTATTGGAAACAGCAATTCAAGAAGTGCGAGATCGCGGTTTCGGTTCAATCGCGCCTGGATGGAAAGACAGAGTTCTGCGGCTTCTAGACATAGAATTATGGACTTCGGACGAAAAAAGACAAAGCCACCAAGGCGTTTTAACCAAGCTTCATGGTTCTATAAACTGGACAAAGTACGGAAATGGTATTTACGTTAGCGACCCATCCTATAGAGGGGCGCATGATAAGCATGCAATCATTTACCCCGGAAACAAGGGAGTCGCAGACCATCAGCCGTTTCGAACACTGCATGAATACTTCAAAAAAATTGTTTGTGAGGCACATGCTATGATATTTATAGGGTTTGCCTTCCGTGATCAGCATATAAACGATCTATGCAACCGTAACCTTCTAGAAGGAGTTCCGATTGCGGTCATAGACATTGACCCTAACATTCAGATTCCAATAAGTGGGCCAGGCACGCCTCGCGTTCAACACCTACAAAGTGGATTTGACAGAGAATCAATATCTAAAGCTTTTAAGTATATACAAAAATATACTCCTTTTTGAGATAGTCCTAATAATAGTCAGCTTTTCAGCCGCACACCAGAGCCTCCGAACGTTGAGGCGTCGCCATCATCGATAAATATCGCTCCGGCAGCTTTTAGAGTGTCGATAACCTTCTGCGCGTTGTCGTGCGTGCTGTGAGCAGGGCCTTTGCTTTCCATCCGCTGGACGGTTTGCAGTTTCACGCCGGATTTGTTCACAAGCTCGGGCTGGGTCCAGCCGAGGAGGATGCGGGCTGCCTTGAGTTGCCGGCCTGTGATCATATGAAAGTCTCATTTTTCATATTTTTCTTTGACAAATATGATTTTCCTGTTACGATGTTTTTGTGATATTCAGTAGAAAACCATCATTCGTGGTGGGTTTCGTGTAATTAGCCATTAAGCGGGATTGCGCGCGGCCAGTCAAGGTTGTGCAGGTCTGGACGCACGCGTCCGGCAACAGGGGAGGTGTGGCATGGACGAGACGCGGCGGGGGGTGTTGCGGGTGGCGGCGGTGCCGTTGATGCCGGTCATGCCGTTTTGGGGGCCGGTGGCTGCGCCGGGGGCGGCGGCCGTCGATCCGGCGGTGGTCGCGTTCGAGCGGGTCGGCGCGGCGGAGGCGGCGATGGTCGACTTCGTCGGGGACGACTGGGGGCCGGCGTTCGAGGCGTTGCAGCTGGCCTACCGGGATGCCGGGCGGGCGCTGGCGGCGACGCCGGCGGGCGGGCTGGCCGGGGCCGCGTGCAAG
>JAKSCU010000116.1 GCA_022360435.1 Bacillota bacterium | reverse complement strand
TCATTCGCCGCCTGCGTGAGCGGGGCATCGCGGTCCGCTGTATCCTGACCGCCGGCGGCGCCCAATTCGTCACGCCTCTGTCGCTCTCCGCGATCAGCGGCGATAAGGTCTATGGCGAGCTCTTCTCGCTGACCGACGAAGCCGAGATGGGCCATATTCAGTTGAGCCGCGATGCCGATCTGCTGCTGGTCGCGCCCGCGACGGCCGACATTCTGGCTCGCATGACGCAAGGCCTGGCGAACGATCTGGCGACCACGGCCCTCTTGGCCACCGACAAGCCGGTCATGGTGGCACCCTCCATGAACGTACGCATGTGGACCCACCCGGCGACGCAGGCCAATCTGGCGAGCCTGAAGGCGCGCGGCACGCTGTTCGTCGGCCCCAATGAAGGTGATATGGCGTGCGGCGAGTACGGCCCGGGGCGCCTGGCGGAACCTGATGAAATCGTCGCTGCCGTGGAGCGTTTCTTTCAGTCAGGCAGCCGCCTGGAAGGCTTGCGTGCCCTGGTAACCAGCGGCCCCACCCATGAGGCGATCGACCCGGTGCGCTACATCGCCAATCGCTCGTCGGGCAAGCAGGGCCACGCACTCGCCCAAGCCCTGGCCGACTTGGGGGCGGACACCACACTGGTCTCGGGGCCGACCAGCCTGCCGGACCCGGAGCGCGTACGCGTGAAGCACGTACGCTCGGCCGAGGAGATGCTGGCGGCCTGCCTCGACAGCCTGCCGAGCGACGTTGCGGTCTGCGCCGCTGCCGTTGCCGATTGGAAGGTCGCCGCTGCGGCCAACCAGAAGCTGAAGAAGGGAGACGAAGGTCCCCCCAGCCTTACGCTGACCGCCAACCCCGACATCCTGGCCAGGCTTGCCGAGCCGGGTGCGCAGCGCCCGCGCTTGGTGATCGGCTTCGCCGCCGAAACCGAGAAGGTGATCGAGCACGCGACGGCCAAACGACAGCGCAAGGGCTGCGACTGGATTTTGGCCAATGACGTCAGCGCCGAGAGCGGGACGTTCGGCGGCGACGACAACAGCATTCATCTGATCTCTGCCGACGCCAACGAGAGCTGGCCCCGCATGAGCAAGCGGCAGGTTGCCGCCTGCCTGGCCGAGCGCGTCGCCACCCACTTCGAAAGCCGGCGCGCATGAGCGACTCCGAACCGCCGCGGCAGCCCCTCCGGCTGCCGGTTTGCCGCTTGCCTCATGGCGAGGGACTGGATCTTCCAGCCTACGCCACGGCGCACGCGGCCGGTCTCGATCTCCTGGCCGCCGTCGACACTCCGTTGACACTCAACCCCGGCGATCGGGCGCTGGTCCCGACGGGTCTGACCATCGCCCTACCGCCGGGAACCGAAGCACAGATTAGGCCACGGTCCGGTCTCGCACTGAACCATGGCATTACCGTCCTCAATGCGCCGGGCACGATCGACGCCGACTATCGGGGTGAAATCAAGGTGCTGCTGGCCAATCTCGGCGAAGAGGACTTCGCGATCATGCGCGGTATG
>JAKSCU010000117.1 GCA_022360435.1 Bacillota bacterium | reverse complement strand
ACGGCCACGACTAAACCGCCGCAAGAAACTCCACCGGGGGAGGCGGAAGCAAAGGAGTCTGTACCGGAAGAACAGCCGCAGAACCAGGAACCGCCGGCGCATGACACCGAACTGCAGCAATTGCTTGCCGCCGGGTTTGCCAGCAAACAGTCGGGTCACTACGAGAAAGCCATCAAGTTATTCAAGCAGGCCCTGCAAATGCAGCCCGAACCCAGGCTGGCCATACTGACGTTGATTGAAATAAGCGAGATATACAACACTGTGGGACAACACTGGCAGGCCGCCGAAATACTGAACATACTTCTACAAAGCTGGCATTGTGAACTTGACCGGGACACGATTGACCGGTTGGAACAAAAAATTGAACAACTGCAAGGGTTGTTCAAACAATAAAGGGGGTACTGACCTTGAAGAAAAGTAGGGAACTGACTAGTCTACCGGTACTGGCGATTGTGGAGGGCGATTTTGTCGCCAAAGTGCACTCGCCGGTGATCAACCCGGCGGAAGGCAAAATTAATTACCTGCTGCTGGACGGCGACCAGTGGTTTCTGGAGAAAAAAGCCATTGCCTATAACGATATTGCCGCCATAGGCAGCAACGCCGTAACCACCGAAAAAGCCGTCAATGTAAAGCCGGTGTCCAAGTTCGAAAATGCCGTCAAACTTTTGCAGAATGAAGCCAATGTGCTGCGTTCCAGGGTTATGACCAAAGACGGTCGCATGGTGGGAACTGTTTCGGAGTTTTTCTTTGATGAGACATCCGGCAAAATCATCGGCTGCGAATTAACCCCCGAAGGTGGAAATGAGCCGGCCGGGGTGATTCCCGCCGCCAAAATCATTACTTTCGGCCAAAAGTACCTGATTGTTGCCGAGGATGCCGACACCTCGCTGGAAAAAGAGCCCGGCGACCACTCCGGTGAACCCGTAAACCCTAATCCGCCGGGTGCGGCTGAAGACACCGACACCGAGCCCAATACCGCCCCGGCGCCTGAAGAAAGTGCCTCAGAAACTGAGACCCAACCCCAGGACCCGCTGGAACTATTCAGCGAAAAACAACGCCGCTACCTGCTGGGTAAAAAAGTAAGCAAAACCATCATTGACGCCAACGGAAACATAGTGGCCACGGAAGGGACAGTTATAACGGAAGACATAATTAACCGGGCCATGCGGGTTGATAAATATGTTGAATTAACCATGTTTGTGGAATAAATTGTAATTTTATGAACACATTATATATTAAAGCCGGAATAATTGCGGCCCTGATATGCTTGCAGATGCTGGCGGCGCTGTCCGCCTGGTCTTTCTTAAACAGCACCCAAGCCGGCGGTGATATCCCCCGGGGAGTAAAAATAAACGACGTCCCCGTGGGCGGATTAACCGGGGAACAGGCCCGCCGACTGCTGCAAGAAAAATTCGCCGGCAACCTGGAAGAAACCCTGGTTATTCACGCCGCCGGCGAAAGTGTCAGCTTACGCCCGGTGGACATCGGGGCTAATTTTGGTTACGCCGGCGCGGTGGGCAAAGCCCTGGCCCTGGGTGAACCGGCCGGCGTATTGGCCGGCGCAACCCGGAATCTAGCTTTGTTGGCGGGAATGCAAAACATACCGCTGCCGGTGCAAATCCACCGGTCAAAGCTGGCCGGCGAGTTAAAGACACTCCAAGGGCGGGTAAACACCCAGCCCCGGCCCGCGACAATTTTGTGGCAACAAAACCGGCGCGCCGTGTTCCCGGAGGAATACGGTCGCAAGCTGGATATTGACGCCACCCTGGACAAGGTCACCGCACTGCGACCGCCTCTGCCTTCCCGCATCGACGCCGTAACGGTACCGGAGCCGGCTCGGGTTACCGCCAAAGACCTGGAACCGCTCAAGAACATACTGGGCGAGTGCGCCACCGGGCTCGACCCGGCCCTGGAGAACCGCACCGCCAATATTGCTCTGGCCGTAAACTCGCTAAATAATACGCTGGTCAAACCCGGCGCCATTTTTTCATTTAACGAACGGGTGGGGGAACGGTCGCTTGGCAACGGATACAGCAGCGCGCCGGTCATAGACGGCAACAGGACCGCGGAAGACTTGGGCGGAGGCATTTGCCAGGTATCTTCCACCCTTTACCACGCGTTGCTGACTGCCAACCTGGAGATAGTGGAACGCCATCCCCATACCAAAACCGTCGGCTATATTTCTCCGGGGCTGGACGCCACGGTGGTGGATGGACAGAAAGACCTGCGGTTCCGAAACAGCCGCGGGCACCCGGTGTTTATTACCGGCTTACTGGAAGGCGGCCACGTAAAAATACAGCTCTGGGGAGTAATGAGCGACAACGAGCCCCGCATCGAAATAGAAACCCGGATTGAGCCGCTAAACCCCAAAACTATAATCCACAAGAACGACAACATGCCCTTGGGCAAACAGACGGTGCTCAGCGAAGGGGAGCGCGGTTATGTGGCCGGTGTTTACCAGGTAATCCGGGGCACTTACGGGGAAACAAAAAAACTGGTCACCCGGGATTATTACGCGCCGGAAAACAGGGTGATTATTGTGGGTACCGGCGGCGCGTCGTCTCCCAAATAGTTGGTGATAGGGGGGTAGGTTCTTTGCACCAACGTGATTACGAGGCCAAACTGTGTGATTTTATTAGGCATAACGCCATTCAGGCCGAACACGTCAGCTTTGAAAAAAGCTGCCATTCCGTGGAGGAAGCGGCCGAAGCAACCGGAACCGACCCGGACAGTATCGTTAAAAATATATGCATGATTACGCCGGACCACCGGCTGGTGGTGGCTATTGTAATGGGCAAAGACAGGGTCAGCACCAAAAAGGTGGGCCGGATCGTGGAATCCGGGCGGCCCAGGATGGCCACCCCGGACGAAATACTGAGCCTGACCGGTTACCCCTGCGGGGGCACGCCATCCTTCGGATTCGAAGCCACGTTTATTGTGGACCCGGCAGTGCTGACAATGGAAAACGTTTATTCCGGCGGCGGTTCGGAATACTCGCTGATCAAAATACCGGCCCGTGAATTGACACGGGCCAACAGTGCCATAGTGGCCAGGATAAGAAAGTAAAGGTCCTCGGGTGCGCCCCGGCAAAAACAACAAATTAACCCGCTGATCCCACCGGCCTTACGCCGGTTTTTTTTTGGCGTTTTTTTATCGCCGGCGCCCTCGAAATCGGGAACAAATACACACTTTTCGGCATCTAATACAATAAGGACTCTTAAAAAAACTTTTATGGTTTTAATAAACCCCAATCTTTTCTTTATAGCTTGGTATACCGGTATTTTATCATTTAAACAGTTATGTTTGGCCCATTATTGCATCAAGTTAATTCATTATAAAGGGGGGTTAAAGTTGTTGACTGCAATCGCTATGGTTCTCCTGGGCGCTTTTGGCATACCCCTGCTGGCAAAAAGATTTCTGGGCGGCGCCGATTTAAAATGAACATGGGTATAATCGTGATCACAACTCCCGTCGGTACACCCTGTGCACCCGAACAAGATCATTGCTCATAAAAGGTTTGACAACCTTTGATTTTACGCCGTCATTACTTTCAGCAACCTGTGAAACCTCTCCCCCTACAAAACCATGCTCTTTGCATTGGACAAAAAACTCTTTGATCAAGGGGAGATGCGCACGTTTATGCCTGAATTCCGGCACCACCCCTCCAAAAGCAATCCTTGCCAATTTGCCCCTACCGCCTTGGCCGACAGGTTCTTTGTATGGAATTGCCAAACCCATCCCTGCCGGCCGGTCGTCAACTTGAACCAATATAAACATCCACTCCGGAACTTTTTGGGCCATGCCCTTTATAAAAGCCCGGGTATCCATTAGTGTCATGGGAATAAATCCCCAAATATCATTAAAAGCTTTGTTATAAATTTTTTGCACCAGTTCGGCCTCCCCGGCAATGTCGTCATAGTTTATGGGCCGGGTTGTTACACTACCCAACGGTTCTTTCTTCACCAAGGCGTCCGGCAAAACTTCCGGCAATCTCCACCTGTAACACTCAAGATCCTGGACTTTCACCAATCCGGCGCTCTCCGCCAAGCGCCGGTAATAAGGGGGGTTAAAGGGCAGTTCCGGTGGCGGTTGTTGTTCAAAGCCCTCTATCAGCAGCCCCACCTGCTCACTGGTGGTCAATGTGGCGGGACCAATCATGACGGTTTTGTTTTGTTCCCGCAACCAACCGGCAGCCGCAGCAAGTAGCGCCTCAGCAATTGGGGCGCTGTCAATGCACTCAAAACAACCCCAAAAGCCTTCCCACCGCCGTGGATTCAAGTCGTCGGCGGAGGCGGTAATCCGCCCCACCCCCCGCCCCCGGTCCAGAGCGACAAAGTTTGCCAAGCGGACATGCTGTAGTATGGGATTAACCAGAGGCGTAAAGCGCAAGCTAACAGTCCATCTATCGGCTTGTAACGGCACCTCCCCTTCCCGGTACACCGTGTAAGGCACATCCAAAAAAGCCTGCATGGCGCTGTCATTCTCCACTTTTATAATCCGCGTCTCCATTTTTAACCTCCGGCATAACATCTTTTTAAAACATGTT
>JAKSCU010000119.1 GCA_022360435.1 Bacillota bacterium | reverse complement strand
GTATCACGAATGTTCTTCTCAATCTGCGGATTGTGGTCGCCGACTTCGGGACGACACTTTTCAATCAACAGGTCGCCCTGGTCAATGCCGTCACTCGAATTGCTCTCGGCATACCGGGGTTTCTTGGACTTGCCCTCGCCATTGTGTTAATCCGCCGCGCGATATCGAACTATCTCCCCGAGGACGGCGATGGTGGGGGCGACCTCTGGGACCTTCTGGAACTCCGTGAGACTCTGATCGTCTCGCCGTCGGAGCGGCGTTGAGACGAGTTTTCCGGGAAGGTGCTCGTCGGGGCGCCGGGGCCGCGGGCCTTTCGGTCGCCGTCACCGTCGAAACCGTCGGGTACAAGGAAGACGACGCGTACGGTTTGTGGAAGAACGGCGAGTTGACGGTGGGTACATTGGGCTCTTTCGCCGACCGGAAATTCGTCCACGGGACCTGGCTCGATTTCTTTGAAACGTATATCGTCCCGTCGGTGTCGCCGCATATCGTCTATAACGCCCCCGTCCGGTCCATCGATTACTCCGGCGATGCGGTCATAGTGCGAACGCACGACGCGAAGTACACCGCCGATGCGGTGATTGTGACCGCGCCCCTTCCTATGATCAAAAACGGCACCATCGCCTTCGTTCCCGCCTTGCCGAGACACAAGGCGCGTGCGGCGCGGAGGGTCGTGGTGTGGGGCGGTATAAAGGTCTTTTTGGAGTTCTCAGCGAAGTTCTATCCTACGTACACCGATTTCGCGATAAGGCCGAAGAGGGCAGGGCATCGCATGTACTTCGATGCGGCTGTACGGGCAGAACACGGAGAAACATATACTGGGACTCTTTGCCGTCGGTAGGGCGGCGCGGGATTCCCTCTCATTGCAGGGAGAAGACCTGCGGCGATACATCCTGGGCGAGTTGGATGTTATGTTTTCGAACAAAGCCACGCCGCATTACATCAAACACATCGTTCAGGACTGGTCGCGAGAGTCGTACATACGGGGCGCCTACCTTCGTGATCACGAGAGCTGGAGGGCGGCGGCAACGCTCTCTGAGCCCGTCGCAGGAAGGTCTATATTTGCCGGGGACGCCTACACGTCCGGTACCCGATTGGGGAAACGTCCACGACGCCGCGCGAGCGGTCGCAAGGGCGGTGAGGAGTATTGTGTGTTGAGACTGTCTGCGCCGTTCCGTAGAACGCTCGGCGGAAGCCCGGTATGTGGACTCCTTCACGCCCACCGGTGAGCCGGTGCGAGGCCCCCGGTTACTCTTTCAAGAAGCGCGTAAGGACGGGCAAAAGCGCCTTTGCCAAGACCACGTGATTCTGACCGGCGAGTCGTTCGAGGCGCGCGCCGGGAATCGCCTCCGCGAGTCGGTCCGTGACGCGGTGGATGGAGGCGGGGGCTCTTCTCCCCCGCAACGATCTGCAACGGTACGCTGAGTTTCGCGGCTCGTTTTTCCGGCGGGAGGGCTTTGGTGAGGGCGATGTCGTAGGACGAGGGTAGGCGCCAAGGCGCGCATGGTTTTCCACCCGGGGAAGAGGGGGTATAAGCCACGCAAAGAAACGCGGCATACCGATGCCGGTGAGGAAGGTACGTAGCGCCTTTGCGTGGTTACCCCGGTCGAGGAGCGTTGGTCCCGTCAGATAAGTATTAGTGAAAGAAT
>JAKSCU010000214.1 GCA_022360435.1 Bacillota bacterium | reverse complement strand
GTCTCCCGGGGTGACGATGCCGTAGGAGGATATCTCCTCGCGCGCGACCTCCATGAGCGCCACCATGTTGCCGCCGACCTGCTCGTAGGCCTGGATCATCTGCTTGAGGCACCCGGTGCCGGAAAGGATCAGATCATCGGCGAGCAGAACGGCCACCGGCTCCGTGCCGACGAAGTTGCGCGCGCACCAGACCGCGTGGCCGAGGCCGAGCGGCTCCTGCTGGCGGGTATAGGCGATCTGGCCGGGCATTGGAATCGTCGCCTTGACCACGTTCAGCGCGTCGGTGCGCTGGCGCGTCTCCAGCATCGTCTGCAGCTCGTAGGCATGATCGAAGTGATCTTCCAACGCCGCCTTGCCGCGGCCGGTCACGAAGATAATCGATTCGATTCCGGCTTCGAGGGCCTCGTCGACCGCGTACTGGATCAGCGGCTTGTCGACCACCGGCAGCATTTCCTTGGGCATGGCTTTGGTCGCGGGCAGAAAGCGGGTGCCCAGACCGGCGACGGGCATGATGGCTTTACGAACGGGTTTATACATGATCCCTCTCCGCGATCGGCGGCCGGTCAGACCGATGCCTCCGACAGCACCGCGCCGCGGGTGTCGGCCACCCCGCCGGCCTGGGCCAGCAGGTCCCGGGTCAGCACCTTGCCTTCCTCCACCGCCGGCTGGTCGAACGGGTCGACCCCGGCCAGGCGGCAGGCGATGACGGTCTCCAGCATGAAATGCATCATCAGCGCACCCACCGTGGCCTCGTCGATGGCCGACAGCCGGATATGGCGCACCGGCCGGCCCCGGCGCACCAGCGCCTCGACCGACGCCTCGCCCTCGGCCGTGACCAGATCGCCGATGGTGCGGCCGGCCAGATAGGCCACCGCCGGATCGTCAGCCAGGGCCGGGTCGGCCACCGGTCCCTGTCCGGAGGTACCCTGGGTCAGCACGGTGTAGAATTTGTCGTCCGGCCCATCCAGATAGAGCTGCAACTGGCTGTGCTGATCGACCGGCCCCAAGGCCGCCACCGGGGTGGTGCCGACCCCATCCTTGCCGATGCTCTCGGCCCACAGCTGCTGATACCAGGCGGCAAAGCGCGCCAACCGGGACTCGTACGGCATGACCACGTTGACGTTGATGCCCCGCGTGCGC
>JAKSCU010000517.1 GCA_022360435.1 Bacillota bacterium | reverse complement strand
TCGATCACGGTGTGGCCCATGTGCCTGAAGACCGGCTGGGCAGCGGCCTGATACCGAATTTGGACGCGGTGGACAACATGATCTTAAAAGACTACCGCCGGGGGGGGCCTTTGGTGAACCGGCGCAAGGCGCGGTTAAAGGCCCGGGACCTGGTGAACCGTTTCCAAGTGTCGCTGCGCAGCCTGGACGCGCCGGTCAAGCTGATGTCCGGCGGCAACCTGCAAAGGATGCTGTTGGCGCGGGAAATCACTTCTCAACCGCACCTGTTGGTTGCGGTTTACCCGGTGCGGGGCTTGGACATCAAGGCTACCGGAGACGTTCACAATCTGCTGCTGGAGCAGCGGGAAAAAGGCATGGCGGTTTTGCTTATTTCCGAGGATTTGGAAGAAATCTTTAAACTTAGCGACCACATCGGCGTTTTGTGCGGAGGCCGCATAACCGGGATTATCCCTGCGGAAGCCGCCGATGCCGAGGAAATCGGACTTTTAATGATGGGCCAGGACAGAACTGGAGAAACAGCCTGATGACAATCCATGCAAAATACTCAATTGAAAAAAGACTGGCCCCGTCTTCCGCCGCTTTTGTTATAATACCCTTTATTTCCATTTTTCTGGCGCTGGTGGTAGGTTCGGTTTTTTTATATTTTTCCGGACATAATCCCCTGACCATATATTATAAAATGTTTTCCGGCGCTTTCGGCTCCCGCTACGGCATCTCCGAAACCATAGTCAAAGCCATACCCCTGACCCTTACCGGCCTGGGAGTGGCCCTGGCGTTCCGGATGCGCTTGTGGAACATCGGCGCGGAAGGACAGTTGTACATGGGCGCATTCGCCGCCACCTGGGTGGCCCTGACTTTTCCCGGCGGCAGCGCCTGGTGGGTGATGCCCGCCATGATCCTGCTGGGCATGCTGGCCGGAGGCGGGTGGGCGCTGCTCACGGCCATACCGCGGGCCATCTGGGGTGTGAACGAAATTATCACCACGCTGATGTTAAACTACGTGGCCATTTTATGGGTTGATTACCTGGTGTACGGTCCCTGGAGGGACCCCGCCGGTTTTAATTTCCCGCTTACCGCGGTGTTTTCCGACACCGCCATTTTGCCCGGACTGGGCGACTCCCGCATCCACGCCGGGCTATTTTTCGGCCTGGCGGTCGCAGTTATGCTGTACCTGATTATTTATCACACCCGCTGGGGATATGAAATACGCGTCACCGGCGAAAATCCCGGCGCCGCCCGTTACGCGGGCATGAACACCACCCGCAATATCATGCTGGTTATGCTTTTAAGCGGCGCTTTCTGCGGGTTGGCCGGTATGGCAGAGGTTTCGGGTATCGCCCACCGGCTGCAGCACGGTCTGAGTCCGGGGTACGGATACACCGCCATCATTATCGCCTGGCTGAGCAGGCTCAATCCGTTCGCCGTCATACTGGTAGCCTTTCTGTTCGCCGGCCTGCAGGTGGGCGGGTATATCGTGCAAACCAGCGGCATCCCGTCCTCCATGGTCTACATGCTGCAAGGCCTGTTGTTGTTCTTCGTGCTGGGCGGAGAATTACTTACCGGTTACCGGTTAACCAGGCTACCGGCCCGTGGGGAGGTGTTGGAGAAATGAGTCAGGAATTTGTTATAGCCGTCCTGGCCACCGCCATCACTGCCGGCACCCCCATATTATACGCGGCGTTGGGTGAAATTTTGGCCGAGCGGTCGGGCATCCTCAACCTGGGGGTTGAGGGCATGATGCTGGTGGGGGCCGTCAGCGGTTTTATACTGGCGTTGCACACCTCCAGCCCTTGGGCCGGGCTGCTGTTAGCCATGCTGGCCGGTGGGACCATGGCCTTTATCCACGCCTTTCTTACGATAACCCTGAAAGCCAACCAGGTGGTCAGCGGCCTGGCTCTGACGCTGTTCGGCACCGGTTTCAGCGGTTACATCGGCAAGTCCTACGTGGGCATACGCTTGCCCGAATCGTTTCAAGCGTTTCCCATACCGGTGCTTAGCGACATACCCTTTATCGGCCCGGTGTTTTTCAACCATGACCCGCTGGTTTATCTAAGTTACTTGACAGTACCCGCCCTCTGGTTTTTGGTCTTCCGCACCCGGGCGGGCTTGCACCTGAGGGCGGTGGGTGAAAACCCGGCGGCGGCGGATTCAGCCGGGATCAATGTGTTCCTCACCCGTTACCTGTACGTGATTATGGGGGGTATGCTGGCCGGAATCGGCGGCGCCTACCTGTCCCTGCACTACGTGCCCAGCTGGGTGGAAAACATGACCGCCGGGCGGGGCTGGATAGCCGTGGCCCTGGTGATATTTGCCACCTGGAACCCGGCCAACGCTCTTTGGGGCGCGTATCTTTTCGGCGGGCTGGATGCCATCGGCTTCAGGCTGCAAACACTTAATGTAACCGTTTCACCTTATTTCCTGAAAATGTTGCCCTACCTGTTTACCGTGCTGGTGCTTATCCTGGTCACCCGGCGCAACATGCTGAGCCGCATCGGTTCCCCGCGGGCCCTGGGCCTGCCATACGATCGGGAGGAGCGATGAAGGAGGAAATACCATGCAGAAACTAAAAGATAAAATAATAGCTGAAGGCCGGGTGCTTTCAGACACCATACTGAAAGTGGACTCCTTCCTAAATCACCAGGTGGACCCGGAGTTTTCGGTGGAACTGGGACGTGAACTGGCCCGCCGGTTCGACAGCGAGGAAGTAACCAAGGTATTTACCGTGGAAGCCTCCGGGATAGCGATAGCCTTGACCACCGCCCTGGCCCTGAAGGTTCCGGTGGTATTCGCCAAAAAAAAGCGGGGCGCCACCCAGGCCCAAAACTCCTACACAAGCAACATATACTCCTTTACCAGGCGGGAGTCGGTGGATATATACGTTAACAAAAAGCTTATTAACGCCGGGGATCGCGTGTTAATAGTGGACGATTTCCTGGCTCACGGGGAGGCGCTGCGGGGCATGGCCGAAATCATCGGACAAGCCGGCGCAACCCTGGTGGGTGTGGGGATAATAATTGAAAAAGTGTTCCAGGGCGGCGGGGCCGCTTTGCGGGAAAAGGGGATCCGGGTGGAGTCCCTGGCGCCGGTGGTTTCCTTGGCCAACGGCCAAGTGCGGTTTGCCCGCTGAAAAAGGTTTGGCGTTCAAGAGTTCGCTAACCGCTTTCATACTTGAAAGAGAGAGTTCTTTTATGATTAAACTTGTTGCGCAGCAAGATTTTAATGCATGGTTGGATTTAGCGAGAGAAGTCGAGCCATTATTTGGCGAAATGGTGGGAAGTGAAGATTTTAAAAGAGGAATAAAAGAATTTATATCCAATTCATCAGCTTTTTGTGCTGTAAGCACTGACAATGATATTGAAGGAATAATTGCAGTTGATAAAGCCCGGAATGAGATATCTTGGCTGGCAGTCAAAGAAAAAAGTCGCGGTAAAGGATATGGGCATCACTTATTAAAAGCCGCACTGGGCTGCTTGGATAATGAAAAACCTATATTTGTGCAGACTTTTGCACCCAATGTCCAAGCTGGGAAAGCGGCTAGAAAACTCTATGTGCAATATGGTTTTAAAGACTATAAATATGGCGGGAAAAATCCTGCCGGCATCGATACAATAATAATGATATGGCAAAAAAAATGCATAATAAATAGAGTGTAAACTTGACTCGGGAAGTGATACTTTGAGCGCCATAAAAATTCCTGCCACAACACTGGTTATACTGTGCGGGCCGGCCGGGTGCGGTAAGTCCACCTTTGCAAAGAAACATTTCCTTGATACCCAGATAGTTTCCTCGGACCGCTGCCGGGCCCTGGTAAGCGACGACGAAAACGACATGTCGGCCTCAAGCATGGCCTTCAAATTATTTTACCTGCTCATCGGCATGCGCCTCACCCTGGGCCGGCTCACCGTGGCCGACTCCACCGCCCTGGACCGGTCGGTCAGGACAAGGCTGATAAAGTTGGCGGCCAAGCACCATTTTCATACCCTTCTAGTACTGTTCAACGTCCCGCTGGAACTGTGCCTGCGGCAAAACAACTCCCGGGAGCGAAACGTGGAGCCGTCGGTAATCAAAAAACACATGCAAAAACTGGGTCGGATCGCCCGGGCCATCCCAGAAGAGGGATATCACTGGCATTATATTTTAGACCGGGAACAGCTGCAGCAAATAAAAATGGAGATAATATAGTTTAATCAGCCCGTCGTCCCTGCACCTTTTCATAGGCGTATATTACCGTCTTGATAAACTGCACATGATGATGGCCCATTTGCTTTATGGTATTCAGCGATTGCACAAGTTCCTCGGGAAAGTCGTCTAACAATTCCACAAACAACAAGTACGGTTTTATGTCAAGAACAACCGCTATCTTCTCAACTACCTCAAGGGAAGGCTTTTTTTGACCTCTTT
Source organism: Bacillota bacterium (assembly GCA_022360435.1). GTDB lineage: Bacteria > Bacillota > Desulfotomaculia > Desulfotomaculales > Desulfallaceae > BRH-c8a. The sequence continues at coordinate 13,395 of JAKSCU010000517.1, read as the reverse complement.
CCAGGTACCCCCAGTAGGCAGATGTAAACCCCGCCAAACTTGCCGCTTCCCGCCGGGTTAATTTGCGTTTGGTCCGGTAAAGCTTTATGTTCTCACCAATAATGTCATTTAACATTCTGGCTGCACCACCTACTAAAATACAATAAATATTGGAAAATAAAAACTCCTTGTTAATATTTGTTGAAAATTGTATACTGATGGTTGTATAATGAGGTAGTCCAATTCTGTTTCGCAAAGGCAAACTACATCGAAAGAGTAGGGCGCAAAGCCGTGGGTCTAATACGCTGTATGGCGTTATGATTGCCTGGTTGCGGGAGAAACAGTATTTTTACTTTTCCCCCTTTTTCGGTGAACATGCCTTTTGGCGCCATATGGGGGTAAAAAATGCTCTTTAATTCCCAATTTCTTAAAACGATCCTGGAAGGTTTTTCAGACAACTTATGCGCACATTCACGCAATGTATGCTATTTGTCAGTTAAGGTAGCCGAACAAGCCGGTTTTGATAAACAACAAATAAAGACATTGGCAATAGGCGCCCTGCTTCACGATATAGGGAAAAGCTGTATCGACGAAGGGCTTATAAACAAACCGGGCAAACTAACCCAGGAAGAGTTTTCCATGATCAGGCAGCATACCAGCCTGGGCGCCACAATAATTAACAGTTTCGAAAACTGCGAAGATTATTTGCCAATTATCCTTTACCACCACGAGCGTTGGGATGGAAAGGGTTATTACGGGCTACAAGGCGAAGATATTCCGGAGTTGGCCGGCATTGTTTCAGTTGTTGACGCATTTGACGCCATGACCAGCCCCAGACCTTACCAAAAGATAAAAACCATTACCGAAGCATTGAAGGAGTTACAAAATCACAAAGGGCTGCAATTTTCCCCGCATTTGGTGGACGTGTTTGAAATCAGCATGTTGAACATTATTAAAGACATAAATACCGTGGATTTTTACCAGGAGATAAGCCGCCTAATTGACGAGTGAATTGAAACCCCTAAAAACGGGAGGTTTCTGTTAATGGAATTTGAACGAAACACCGGTAGCAGGAAAGCTGATGTGCAAATTCGTTTTTCTAATTTCGATCTTCCACCCATGCAGGACGTGTTGTTAATCGGCCGGCGAGCTCCCATCGGCCCGGAAGCCGCCCGAAAAATGGTAGAGGCTGTCGCTCCGGGACAATACGAGATTATCCTTGTGGAGGACAACCACATTGAGGCCGTGGCCGTTAAAGCCAATATATTTAGCTGGATTTCCCGTGACATTTTAATAAAAACATTACTCGAAGAAGGCAGCAAACTAACCAACGCAAAATCCCTGGTCAAAGCCAAGTTAAATATTTCAATATCCGTACACAAGGAAGTAGATATTTAATTATGATGGTTGTGAAAAACGTAATGACCAGCCCGGTGCGTACCATAGACCCGTACAAAAGCGTTTTTCAAGCATCGGAATACATGCAAAAACATAACCTGGGCGGTTTACCGGTGCTGAAAAACAATGTCCTGGTGGGTATAATAACATCCAGCAACATAAGGCTCAGTGATCCCAATCGCATAATCGCCGACTCAATGACAAAGCCGGTGCTTTTTTGTTCACCGGCCGACACGCTGTGGGAGGCAGCCGGCTTGATGGAAAAAGAAGGTATAGAGCGGCTGCCGGTGGTTGACAATGGTAATTTGGTGGGCATCCTCACCCGGGCGGCATTGATGAAATACATCGGCCAGTTTCATGACCCGTTGACTGGAATCAATAACTCCCATTACATTTATCAAGTTGCCAACAAGTTGTTATTGGAAGGGCATGAAATTTCCGTGGCTTTGTTTGATATCAACAACTTTGGCCGAATTAACAAAGAAATGGGCCACGTCTTGGGCGACAGGTGTTTAAAAATAGTGGCGGATATTATTTGCCGATGCGTTGAGGACGAATGTGATTTTTTGTGCCGATATGGGGGAGATGAATTCGTTATTGTCTCCCTAAAAAAAATATTTGAAACCGAAACGCTGGTGGACAGAATAATTAACCAGGTGGCGGACGACAGCACTTCCCGAGGCATACCCATAAGCATATCGGCGGGAATTAGCGGCGGTCAGAGAAAGCATGCCCGGGAAACCAATTGCATTGATATTGTGGAGAATCTTATCAACATGGCCAGCCTGGCTTCCACCAAGGCAAAGGAGCATCACAAAAAATATATAATATGCAACTAACTCGGCCAGATTATTCGAGTTGTTTTTTATTTGCCGGTATAATAAAATAGGTTATGGCGTTTTACGGTTTTCGGTCTTAAAAGCGGGCCGGAAACTTTTGTTTTTCATCTGCCGCCACAACCCGGAGGTGTGCGAACATGCCCATTCAGGAAATACGAGTAACCAACCTGCCCCACGTAAAAGACCCCGGGGGCGAAAGCCTGCTGCACACGATTAAAGCTTTTTTGGGGATACACAGTATCCACCGCATTGCCACCGCCAAGGTTTACCGCTTCGAGGGCGTCACCGCCGCCGAAGCCGAGTTCCTGGCCCGCAATTTACTGGCGGAAGACATTTTCCAGCACTACACCGTCAACCGGCCTATCATCACCGGCGCCGGCGTTCTGGTGGAAGTGGCCTACAAACCCGGGGTGATGAACCCCGAAGCCGGATCCATTATGAAAGCTGCCGCCGACCTTCAGGTCCCGGGACTAACGGCGGCCGACTCCAGCACCGAGTACGGCTTTTTCGGGGCCGTCACCGCAGGAGAGGTGCAAACCATCCTTTCCCGGCTGCTGGTTAACGAAACAGTAGAACGGGTGGTGGATAAAAAACCCGCCACCCTGATTATCCGGGGAGAAACACCCGGCACCCGGGTAATACCCATAAGATCCATGGACGACCAAGAATTGATGGAACTGAGCCAAGACAATCTTTTTCTCAACCTGGCGGAAATGCGCGCCATCAAAAGCTATTTCACCGGGCTGGAGCGCGACCCCACCGACTGCGAAGTGGAAACCCTGGCCCAAACCTGGTCGGAACACTGCGTGCACAAGACCTTCAAGGCGCAACTCATGGTAGACGGCCGGCCCAAGCAACCGCTGCTGAAGCGGCTGCAGGAAGCCACCGCCGGCGCCAATCACCCGCTGGTGCTGTCGGCCTTCGTGGATAATTCCGGCGTCATGGCCCTGTATGACAACCTGGCCGTCTGCGGCAAAGTGGAAACCCACAACTCGCCGTCGGCCATCGAGCCTTACGGCGGGGCCATGACCGGCAGCGGGGGCGTGTTCAGGGATATAATGGGCACCGGCAAGGGCGCCCGGGTGATCGCCTCCACTGACATGTTCTGTTTCGCCCCGCCGGACCTGCCGAACCGGGAAGTGCCTGAAGGCTGCCTGCACCCCCGCTACCTGCTGCAGCGGGTGGTGGCCGGGGTCCGGGATTACGGCAACCGGATGGGCGTACCCACCAACAATGGCTCGGTGCACTTCCACCACGACTTCCGGGCCAAGCCCACCATCATCGTCGGGGCGTACGGTATCATGTCCGCCGCCGACGCTCCCAAAGGCCGTCCCGGAAAGGGGGACATCGCCGTAGCGGTAGGGGGCAGAACCGGGCGCGACGGTATCCACGGAGCCACCTTCTCCAGCGGCGAGATGACCCATCGCACTATGGATGTCAACGCCAGCGCGGTGCAAATAGGCAACGCCATAGAGGAAAAACGCATGAGTGACGCCCTCTTGAAAGCCCGGGACCAAAAACTAATCCGGGCCATTACCGACTGCGGCGCCGGAGGCTTTGCCTCGGCTTTCGGTGAAATGGGGGAAAGCACCGGCGTCAAGATACACCTGGACCGCGCCCCGTTGAAATACCCGGGGCTGGCCCCGTGGGAAATTTGGCTCTCGGAAAGCCAGGAGCGCATGGCCCTGGCCGTGGCCCCTGAAAACCTGGAACGGCTGTTGGCCATCTGCCGGGAACACAACGTGGAAGCCACCGCAATCGGTGAATTTACCGGCACCGGGCGGCTGGAAGTATATTACGGGCCGGAATGCGCGTGCCGGCTGGATATGGAATTCCTCCACCATGGCCTGCCGCCAAGGACCATGACGGCGGCAAAAAAGCCGTTGCCCATGGCCGAAAAACAGCCGGCGCCGCCGGCGGACTGGAACAAAACCTGCGCCGCTGTGATGGCCCACCTGAACGTCTGCTCCAAGGAACCTATCGTAAGAGTTTACGACCACGGCGTACAGGGAAGCAACGCCCTGCCGCCCTTCGGCGGCCTATCCGGCGGCGCGCCCAACGACGCCGTTGTACTGGCCCCGGTGCCGGGCAAGAAATACGGCCTGGTGATCTCCCACGGACTCAACCCGGCTCTGAACCTGGTTGACCCTTACGCCGGCTCCCTCTGGGCCGCCACCGAGGCGGTGGCCAACGCAGTGGCCGTGGGCGCCGACCCGGCGGACCTGGTGCTAATCGACAACTTTATCTGGCCCTATCCCGATCAGGAATCGCTATACGACCTGGACCGGGCGGTGGACGCCTGTACCGATTTCGTGCAAGCCACGGGCATGCCCTTTATATCCGGCAAGGACAGCCTCAGCAGCACCTACCGGGCCCAGGACGGCTCGGTGATTAAAATACCGCCGGTGCTATGCGTATCCTGTTTCGGTCGGGTGAAGGACGTCACCGCCACCATATCCGCCGACCTCAAGGGCGCCGGCAGCACACTGGTGCTGGTGGGGGAACGGGACATCCGCCAAATGGGCGGCTCGGCTTACTTTGAAATAACCGGCGGCTGTTCGCCACTGGCGCCGCAAATCGATCCGGCGAAACTCACCGGCGTGTTAGAGGCCGTTCACGCCGCCTGCAAAAAAGGCGCGGCGGCGGCCTGTCACGATATCAGCGAGGGGGGCCTGCTGACAGCCCTGGCCGAAATGTGTTTCGGTGGTGACATCGGCGCAATAATAACCCTCCCTACCGACTGCCGGGCGGATTACTTCCTGTTTAACGAAACCGCCGGCTGCTTCCTGGTGGAAGTGGACAACCCGGAAACCGCCCGAGAACTTTTTGCCGGTATCCCGCATCTGGTGCTGGGCGGCACCGTGGAAAGAGAATCCATCACGATCCACCGGGGCGGCGATAAACTATTTGAAGTGCCCGTCACAGAATTGTTCGAGGCCTGGCGCAGGCCCATGCGGGAGGTGTTCGGAGCGTGAAACCGCGGATTTGTGTAATTAGAACCGACGGCACCAATTGTGACCGGGAAACCTTTTACGCCTTTGAAAAAGCCGGCGGCGTAAGTGAAATGGTCCACGTCAACCAGTTGCGCCGAGGCGACAAAAAACTGGCCCATTATCAAATCCTGGCCATTCCCGGCGGATTTTCCCACGGTGACGATATTCACTCGGGTAAAATCCTCTCGGTGGAATTGACCTCGTTCCTGAAAGAACAGTTAAGCCAGTTTGTCGCGGCGGGCAAGCCGGTGCTGGGCATCTGCAACGGATTCCAGGTGCTGGCGCGCACCGGCCTGCTGCCCCGGGGCGAGCTGGGCCGAATCAGCACCACCCTGATGCACAACCACAGCGGGCGCTTCGAGTGCCGCTGGGTGCACCTGCGGGTGGAAAATTCCCGTTGCATTTTCACCCGCGGCCTGGCGGACACGCTGGTCAACTACCAGGTGGCCCACGGGGAAGGGCGGTTCTACGCCGGGGAAGAAACCCTGGCGGAAATAGAGACAGGGGGCCAGGCGGTATTCCGGTACGCCGACCCGGCCACCGGCGGGTCCACGGCGGCGTATCCCTTGAACCCCAACGGATCGCTGAACGCCATCGCCGGCATTTGCGACCCCACCGGACTGGTGCTGGGGTTGATGCCGCACCCGGAACGGTTCGTGGAGAACTTCCACCACCCCAATTGGCGCCGGGGAGGTTTTAAAGAGCCCCACGGCGTGCCGCTGTTCCGCAACGCGGTGGAATACGCCGCCAAGAGCTAATAAAGGATTGATGTCGTTGCTGATACGCAAAGCAAGAATATCCGACGTGGAAACCATCCACCAATTCATAACCTATTTCGCCGAAAAGGACCTGATGCTGGGCCGCTCCCGCTCCTCCCTGTACGAGTGCATCCGTGAATTTATGGTGGCCGAACTGGACGGCAAGGCGGTGGGTGTGGGCTCGCTGCACGTAATGTGGGAAGACCTGGCGGAAATCCGCGCCCTGGCGGTGGACGAATACCACCAAAAGCGCGGCGTTGGCCGCGGTCTGGTGGAAGCTTTCCTGGCCGAAGCGGTGGACCTGGAGATCCCCCGGGTTTTCGCCCTCACTTACCAGGCGCCCTTTTTCGTCAAATGCGGTTTCACCATCACACCCAAGGAAGACCTGCCCCAAAAGGTCTGGAAGGAATGCATCAACTGTCCCAAGTTCCCCAAGTGTGATGAAGTGGCGGTAATCAAGGCTTTGTAGTATTATTACACGGTTGACGATTCCGGGCTAAAGTTAATCCAAGGCTATTTTGAGGATGCGGGTCAAGGTGGCTTCGCGCCTGGCGTTTATGGCGTCAAAATCCATGTGGGGCACATAAAACCGTTCTATTTTATCATGTTCGGATTTGGCCCGGCGGATGAACGATACCGCCTGGTCCATGCACTGCCGGTACATAATCCGGGCCGTGGTTTTTTCCTCCAGGTATTTTTCATTTATTACCGGGTCCACGCATTCCATGGTGTCGATTACAACGTCTTGGGCATGGGGATGAAACCCGTGGGGTTCCACGGAATTAACCACCGCCGCATCAAGGCCGGGTATCACCAAGTGCTCTATCAAATCAGGCTCCAGGGAACAGTGGTATGCCTCCACGTCAAACCCGCGCATCATGGCCGCATCCATGAGGCGTTGCACCAAAGTATTTTTGCCGGTTCCGTCATCTCCAGCAATAATATACCTGCGTCCCACGTGCTCCACAATAGTGTCCAGGTGACTCACCGGGCCGTCCGGCGTGATGGCGGTGGCGAAAAGATGCCTGGCCTTGGGGTGGTCTGTTTGGCGCTCCCGTCCGGGAAAAATTTCGTGCACCAGTTCAAGCACCTTGCGGTCAAATTTGCCGGCGTTGAAAGCGTCGGTTATGGAATAATAGATTTTCACCTCGTCCAGAAAAATTTTGGCCGCCGCCAGGTAGGCGTAAGCGCGGTTGAACAACCGGCCAATCTCCCTGTTGCAAGTAATAATTTCCTGCCGGTGGGCGCGAAGCCCCTGTTCGTTCCAGTGATCTCCCAAATGGATAATCTCATCCACGGCCCCCGGGTTTTTAGGATCAACGATGTGGGGCGCGGTTCCATCCACCATGGCTATCCTTAGTTCAGTAATAACCACCCCGTCCAGTGAATCGTTGTCCGACGAACAGCAGTGAAACTCCACATCGTAGCCGCGCTCCAGCATGGCTTCCCCGATCTTGCGCATGAAAGTGGATTTGCCGACCCCGGGTCCGCCTTTAATGACAAATACTTTTGCCGCTTCCATCTGGTCAATCATGTAATCGTAAAAGGAATGGAAGCCTCGGCTGGTATTGCCGCCCGGGAATACCTGCTTCAATTTGCCTCTTGGCAAAAGCAATTCCTCCTTCCTGACAATCATTTTTGTTACTGCATACTTGGTAAATTAATCTGGCACCGGCATGATTTATATTATGCCGCCGGCTTGCCATGAGTGGTTAGTAAATTAAAGCAACACCATTAAACCGCCTTCCGGTACCACTTGAGATGTTCTCCCAGGGTTCTTTCACCTATGGTGGTCGGGTTGCCATAGGGAATATTCCCATGTTTTAGAAAATATTTTCTTTCCAATAGCAGATTTTTCAGGGCTAGGTTGTCATCCAGCCAAGGGGGGAGCAAACCTGCCGGGGCGCAGGTGGCGTCCAGGATGATTTTGCCTTGGTTGACCGGATATGTTATGAAGGAAGAGTGGAGGTATATCTTTACAAATTGAACATGCGAGGTGGATTCTGATATAGTTCAACATTATTTTCTTCTAATTGTTTTAATAATAGCATAAGTACACCCTATAATTTCTTGCCGATGGGCGCGAAGCCCCTGTTCGCTCCAGTGATCCCTCAAATAGATAATCTCATCCATTTTTACAAAAGAATCATACCAAATAGTATACTGTTTTAATCAATTATATATTTGCCGTTTTTAATCAACTGGTATTGGTTGGCTTTACGCACAACTGTGGGATGCGACACGCCAAGTACTTTGGCTGTCTTTCTGACACTGGGATACATACTTAATGTTGCGGCCAAAAGGTTTTTCTCCAAAACCTCAACAGCTTCCTTGTATGGAATGGGGTTGAATATTTCAATGTTAATACCGCTTTTGGAGTCCAAGTGTAAATTGTCCATGTCACTTCCCAAATTAGCCCGGCAAAAAGCAAGTTCATCAATACCGATAATATCTTCATCGGTTATAACGGCCAGCCTTTCAATCAGGTTTTCCATTTCTCTGATATTCCCGGGCCAGGCATAATTTCTCAATGCACTGAGGACGTCTTTGTTTAATTCTTTTTTGGTACCGTATTTTTTATTAATTTTTTTAATTGTACTTAGGGCAAGAGGTATAATATCATCTTTTCGTTTCCTCAAAGGAGGAATATGGATGGGTATTACATTTAACCGGTAAAATAAATCATTTCTAAAAACTTTTTTGTCAATCATCTCTTGCAGGTTTTTATTTGTTGCCGCCAGAAACCTGACATTTATTTTGCTTTTATTGGTAGCGCCGACCCTTAATATCTCCTGTTCCTGTATAACCCGTAAGAGCTTGACTTGTAACTCCAAACTTAAATCAGCTATTTCATCCAACAGCAGTGTGCCATTATGGCATTTTTCGATTATGCCGATTTTGCCGCCTTTTCTGGCTCCCGTAAAGGCGCCCTGTTCGTACCCGAAAAGCTCGGATTCCAGCAAATTTATGGGAATGGCGCCACAATTAATTTGTAAAAATGTCCCTTGGGAACGCAAACTGTGCTCATGTATTATTTTGGCAATTACTTCTTTACCCACTCCGGATTCGCCCGTTATAAGCACTGTAGAATTATATGGCGCAATGCGAAGACACAAATTATAGATTCTTTTCATAGCCGGGTCTTCAAAAATGTAAAACGTGCCGGCGCTTTTGCCGGTTAATTCTGAATTTTCATATAAATTTTTAAATGACAATTCTTTCTTATTGATACCTATACCCAGGGAGCCTATTATATTATCCCGGTTATCGCCAATTGGGATACCCACACCGTAAAAAGGGAAGCCATAAATTTCCTTGGGGACTTCCATAACTATTTTTTCTTTTCTTAGCAATGATGCATCAATGGCGTCACCCTTTCTTATTGTCGCTCCTCTTCTTAAATTTGCATCAATATTTTTGCCTGGAATATAAGTCAAAAATTTACTTAAATTAGTGACTCCAATCATACAGTCCACAGGCATTAATTGATGTATGGTTTCAGCCAGATTAATCAATTGATTTGGATTGTCAAAGGATATGAGACAGTTTTCCATATAAATTACCTCTTGTTTCGCCATTTTTTGCTCCAGGAGTGCTTTCGGGCGATTATAAGTAATTATACCAATTGGGTTGTCCTTTGGAAACAGTAAAGATTTAAAGGTCTTAATCTACAAGGCTTTTCCTGAGAAAAACTTCTATTACAAACACTCCAACTTTACCCGACCTCGATCCTGGTATGACTTGCACCAGGACTTGCAATCAGGGGCAGGAGTTCTTTTAGTATTTGAGGAGACAAGCCACAGCTTTTACGCCTATCACCCCAAGGTGGTAATTCCTTTTTCACACCTGCATAACCATTAACCAATCCTTTTAGCGATTTGTAATGAAGCACACCCTTATTTATATTAAACTAAAACCTGGAAAGGAGTTAAGCCGTGGAGATCAAAAAAATAGGCGTTTTGGGAGCTGGCGCCATGGGCGGGGGCATTGCCCAGGTGGCGGCCCAGGCGGGATTTGACGTTATTTTAAGCGACATTGAGTTAACCTTTGTAAACAAGGCCGTGGACCGCATGGAAGCCTTTATGCAAAAAAGCGTTGCCAAGGGCAAAATGGCGCCGGAGCAGAAAGAAGCGGCCCTGGGACGCATCAAATGCGCGAAGGGAACCGCCGGTTTTGACGATGCCGACATGGTGATAGAGGCTATTATTGAAAACCTTGAGGCCAAGAAAACCGCTTTTAAAGAGCTGGATCAAGTGTGCAAACCCGAGGCGGTTCTAGCCACCAACACATCCTCCATGTCCATTACCGTGCTGTCAAACGAAACCAGCCGACCGGCGCAGGTGGCCGGGATTCATTTTTTCAACCCTCCGGCGCTGATGAAACTGGTGGAAGTTGTTCGCGGGTACTATACCAGCGACGAGACGGTGCAAACTGTGTCCGGTGTAGCCAAATCAATGGGCAAAACCTCCATTGAGGTAAAAAAAGATTATCCCGGCTTTGTGGTCAATCGCCTGATGTTGGCCCAATATCTGGAGGCCATCAGAATGGTGGAACAAGGGGTGGCAACGCCCCGGGATATTGATACCGCTCTTAAACTCGGCCTCAATCATCCCATGGGGCAATTTGAACTGCAGGATTTCGCCGGAGTCGACATCGGCTACCATGTGCTGAACTACCTGTATGAGGAACATAAAGAGGCGTTCTGGAGCCCGCCACAGTCCCTGAAAGAATTAATCCGGGCCGGACGGTTCGGACGCAAGAGCGGCGCCGGGTGGTACGAGTATTAAGAAACATCGTCACCGACCACTGACGACTAAATAAAACAGGAGGTGATTGACTGTGCATTACAAGACAATATTATACAACAAGCAAGATGATATTGCCGTGCTGACATTAAACAGGCCCCCCATGAATCCCCTCAATAAAAAGGTGTTCAAAGAACTGGGGCAGGCTTTGGACGAACTCCGGCAGGACACTTCGGTCAAGGCGGTTATCCTGACCGGTGCCGGGGAAAAGGCCTTTGCCGCCGGCGCCGATGTTACCGAAATGGTTAATTTATCGGTTTTGGAAATGCATGATTTTTGTTTGACATCTTTGGCTGCCCAAAACAAGTTGGAAAATTTGGATAAACCCACCATCGCCGCCGTTAACGGGTTGGCTTTGGGTGGCGGCTGTGAGCTGACCATGGCTTGTGATTTCAGGCTGGCGGCGGATCATGCGAGATTTGGCCAACCAGAGATCAACCTGGGTATAATCCCCGGAGGCGGCGGCACCCAACGGCTGCCGAGGCTGATAGGTTTGGCTAGGGCCAAGGAGCTACTTTTTCTGGGGGATATGATTGATGCGGCGGCTGCGGAAAAATACGGGCTGATTAACCGGGTAGTCCCCGGGGCAAGTTTGTTGGATGAAGCCCTGGCCATGGCCCAAAAGCTGGCCGCCAAACCCACTGTGGCCATGCGGGCTTTGAAAAACACCATTAATACCGGTATCAATATTGACCTGGCCTCGGCTACGGCTTATGAAATAAACAATTTCCTCATCACCTTTGCCAGTGAAGACCGGGTGGAAGGAATGAAGGCCCTGCTGGAAAAGAGAAAGCCGGTTTTCCAGGGTAAATGAACAATTATCGGCAACAGCCGGACAACCTTGGACTGCGGGCCGGGATGCTCTTTCCCGGCCTGATGCGACAGTTTGAGCCTCTGATTTTTCTCTGGAAAGGACTAAATTTTACAAGACTAATTTCAAAATCAATCTGATTTCCATGATATTTATAATTGTCTCAATAGCGCCGCACAACTAAAACAGCAGTAATTAAGGCAGAGGCAGAAGCGGACTGCCTCTTTTTTATGTATAGCTTAACCTGGCAACTTCCCCGGGTGTTTCAGTTGTATACCAAGTATTCAACTCACCCAAAAGGGTGAAAAATGAGTGGTTTGATGCTATTTTATCCCTTGTTCCCTTGACATACGCCTATCTGGCAATTCATAATATCTCTAACAGAAAACGGTCGTTCACTACAAGAAACACCAGGGGTAAAAAGAGGTCAATATGTATTTACCGGGCTTTGAGTGCAAATGTTTTGGGGGGGGGGCGAAAAGAAAGAATGACTATTAAAAAAACAGGTAACAGATACGGCGCCCCAATATTATATAAAGCATTTACCATCTTGAAAGAAATATCTCTTTTTCAATCCCAACTCGGGGTCAGCGAGATTGCCCGCAAGCTGGATATTTCCAAGAGCACTGTTTATGGGATTACCCAAGCCCTGACTGATTTGGAAGTGCTGCGCCAGGACCCTGATTCCAAAAAATTCTGGTTGGGTCCGGCCCTGGTGCAACTGGGTAACCGGGCCATGGACGGTATTGATTTAAGACTGCTGGCCCGGCCGCTCATGGAGGAATTGAGCAAGGAATTCAGGGAAACAGTTTTTCTGGGCAACTTTGATGCACAAAGGATCACTATTATTGAAAAAGCGGAAAGCCCGGTGGAATTTAAAATTACCGCCCCCATCGGCACCAGGATAACCAAGTTTGCCGGGGCGGCGGGGAAGGTTTTCCTGGCCGGCCTTGATGACCATCAATTGGAAGCAATACTTGCCGGGGATACAATCCCAAACTTTACTGCCAAATCTATCACTGATGTTAATAGCTATCGCCAAGAAATTAATCTAGTTCGCAAAATGGGTTTTGCCACTGATTTTGGTGAATATATCCAGGGGATTAACGCCATATGCACGCCCATCACCAATCTCACGGGCCGAACCGTGGCAGCCCTGTGGATGGTGGGGTTTGCCCACGCCTTCACCCAAGAAAAGATGCGCCGGGCCATACCTGCGCTGATGCGCGCCACCTTTAAAATTTATGGACAGTTCGGGATTAGTACATCAGATTAATCGCTGAAAAATGACCACAATAAGAGGTGTCCACCTGATACAGAGGGGGTTTTCTATGCGATATGTGATTATAGGCAACAGCGCGGCAGCCGTTGGGGCGGTGGAGTCCATCAGGAAGGTGGACCGGGCGGGGGATGTGGTGCTTATTGGCGATGAGCCTTACCATATTTATTCCCGTCCGATGATAGCCCATTTTGTGGCGGGTGAGATCGGGGAGGACCGGCTGTCCTACCGGCCCGTTGACTTTTACCGGCAGATGAATGTTCAGGTTAAATCCGGTCATAAAGCCACCGGAATTGACTTTATAAAGCAAAAAGTACTCCTGGCTGATAAAGAACAATTTGTTTATGACCGGCTGTTGATTTGCACCGGCTCCTCGGTGACTAAGCCAAGCCTTAAAAACATTGAGCTGGAGGGGGTAACTACCTTTCAAAAATTAGCGGACACCTATTACATCAAAGCACGGCTGGTATCGGGGGTATCAAGGGCTGTGGTGATAGGAGGCGGATTTATCGGCCTGCGGGCCGCCCAGTCAC
>JAKSCU010000121.1 GCA_022360435.1 Bacillota bacterium | reverse complement strand
CGGCGCCGACCACCGCCGCCTTTTTGCCGGTGGGCGCAGGCCGCACCGGGTTTATTGCACTTTCATTTCCATATTCCGACGCCGCCCGCTTGAGCAATTTGATGGCCACCGGTTCGTCATACTGAACACGGGCGCACCTGGACTCGCAAGGATGCACGCAAACATAGCCGCATACCCCGGGAAACGGTATCTTCTCCCGTATCACAGCCAGGGCCCGGCCAAAATCCCCTTCCCTGATATGTGTCACATAGCGGGGTACGTCCACCCCCGCCGGACATGCCGACGTACATGTGGCAGGCGCGGTCTTGGCGTTACCCATGACAGTATCCTTCCTTTTCCACCAGATTGATGCCGGTATGCAACGCCTTGATATTCATCTCTACAAGTTCACCGGCAAATCGCCGCCGCAAAACAGCGGCCAAGCTTTCGGTTTTAACCACGCCCGTAAGGTTGGACATGGCCCCTAAAGCGAAAATGTTGGCCATACCCACATGCCCCAACAGATTGGCCATTTCGGTGAAAGGGAACCCGTACAGATCGCGGCCGTTTCTCCTCTTAAGCAAAGAGGAGTCGTAAAACACCGGCACACCGGCTTTACCGTAAGCGTACATCTGCATGGCCTGTTCAGTCAGGGCCAGCACTATGTCGGGTTCCTGAACCTGCTGGAAAATGATTTCCTCCCGGCTGATGATAACCTCGGACTTGGAAAACCCGCCCCGGCTGGCAATGCCGTATGACTGGGTCTGAACCGCGTTCTGGCCTTCCAGTATCGCCGCCTCGGCCAGTATGATGCCGCAAACCACCAGACCCTGCCCCCCTGAACCCGCCATAATAACTTCAAATTTTTTCTTCATTTGCCGCACCGCCTTCCATTATCCCGGCCCTGATTTGTTCGTACCTGGTGTTGAAATCGGGCTCGTCGCGGTCGACAAGTTTGCCTATGGAAAAACAGTCCTCTTTTTCGGCCGGGTTCAGCCTGTCGAATTTTTCCTTGTGCACCGCTTTTTCCTTGAGCCAGTTCAGCATTTGCAAGCCCTTTTTCATGTTGTTATTGCGACCGTAATGCGTGGGACACGGGCTGACCACTTCCACCAGCGAAAATCCTTTTTTACCGAGCGCTTCCTTGAACAGTTCCTTTAAATCAAAACTATGATACACCGTCCCCCGGGCCACATAGTTGGCTCCCGTCACCCCGGCCAGGGCGCATATGTCCATTTCCCTTTCGGGGTTGCCGTAAACGGTGGTGCTGGTGTACTTGCCCCCGGGCGTGGTTCCCGAACACTGGCCGCCGGTCATACCGTAATTATAATTGTTAAGCACTATGGCCGTCAGGTCTATATTGCGTCTGGCGGCATGGATAAAATGGTTGCCCCCGATGGTTACGCCGTCCCCGTCGCCCATCAAAACAACAACATTTAGTTTGGGATTAAAGGCCTTAATCCCGGTGGCAAAGGCCAGGGCGCGGCCATGAGTGGTGTGCAGGGCATTGGTTGTCAGGTAGTCGTCCGTTTTGCCCCAGCACCCTATGCCGGTTACCACCACGGTCTCATTCTTTTTAAAGCCCAGTTCTTCGAAGGCCCTGAGCATGTTCCCCAGCGCTATGCCGTGGCCGCATCCCGGGCACCACATGTGGGGCAAGCATCCGTCCTTCAAATATCCGGTACCTGTGGCGAACGTCATGGCAACACCTCCCCCATGATGTCCCGCGGCGTTATAATCTGGCCATTGTACTTGTTCACCAGGCGTATGTCCTTTTCCGGAGCTAAAACGCGCCGCACCTCGCCGGTTACCTGGCCGTTGTAATTCATCTCCACCACAATAACCTTTTCAGCCCTTCGGCCCAGATGGGCCACTTCTTGATCCGGGAATGGCCACAGGGTGACCAACTGCAATACCCCCGCCCTGACCCCGTTCTTGCGCGCTTCCAGAGCGGCGGCGCGGGCGGCGCGGGTGGTGGCCCCGAAGGACACCAGCAGCACATCGGCGTCAGCGGCGGCGAAGCTTTTGGTGGTCACTATTTCGTCCCGGTGGCGCTCTATTTTTTGCTGCAACTGCGCCACCCGCCAGGCCGCGTTGGCCGGGTCGTTGTTGCTGTAACCGTCGTAACCGTGCATGGAACTGGTTACGTGAAACACGTAGTCGCTTCCATACGCCGCCAGGGGCGCGATACCGTCGGGTTCGGGTTCAAAGGGTTTGTACCGCTCCGGCGGTCCCGACGGCCGTTTTCTATCAATTATTTCCAGATCACCGGGTTCCGGGTAGACCACATTTTCCCTCATGTGAGCCACTATCTCGTCGGCGGCCAAAATTACCGGCACGCGAAACTTTTCGGCCAAATTAAACGCTTTGACGGTGAGTTCGAAACACTCCTGCACCGTTGCCGGGGACAAGGCTATTATAGCCTGGTCTCCATGGCGGCCCCACCTGATCTGCATAATATCGGATTGGGCCGGTTTGGTGGCCAGCCCGGTGCTGGGCCCGGAACGCTGCACGTTAATCACCACGCAGGGCACCTCTCCCATTACCGCCAAACCCAGGTTCTCCTGCATCAGCGAAAAACCGGGGCCGCTGGTGGCGGTGAACGACTTGGCGCCGGCCAGGGAAGCCCCCACGATGGCGGCCATGCTGGCTATTTCGTCCTCCATCTGCATATAAACGCCCCCCACCTTGGGCATCAGCCTGGAACTTTCTTCGGCTATTTCCGAGGAAGGCGTTATGGGATAACCGGCGTAAAACCTGGCTCCGGCATATATGGCGCCCCGGGCTATGGCTTCGTTGCCCTGGGCAAGTTTAGTTTCGTCCGCCAATTTGATACCTCCTTTCCTTATCCAATAACCAAATAGAAACCCGACATAAAAACAACTTAAAGCGCTTTTTACGCCATCTCAACTATAATTGTTTTAAAAGCGCCCTTGCGGGCTGCCCCACACCTCGGGGTTGGCCGGAAATTGCGGCCTGCGTTCCTCCAGTACATCCATGATTCCCCCGGCCACATCGATGGCCATATTGACCAGGGCCAGGTCGGTCATGGCAGCCATATGCGGTGTCAACAGAACATTCTCCAGAAGAAAGAACGGCAAATCGGCGGGCGGAGGCTCGTCCTCAAAAACATCCAGGGCGGCTCCGGCTATGGCGCCGCTTTTAAGAGCCTCAAGCAAGGCGTTATCGTCAACAATCCCGCCCCGGGAGGTATTGATAACGTAACCCGAAGGCTTCATCAACGACAACTCACGCGCTCCCACCAGGTGGTGTGTCGCCGCGGTATAGGGGACGTGAAGCGAAACAAAATCCGCCTTTTGAAAAATATCGTCCAGGGTGAGGCAGCGCTCTATCCCGGCGGATATAAAAATATCATCCGCCACCAGGGGGTCGTAAGCTTTGACCCGCATATCAAGGGGCTTGACCATTTGGGCCAACCGCCGGGCAATTCTTCCCATGCCGGCCAGCCCCAGCGTCTTGCCCGACAATTCCACGGTGGCGTAACCCATTTTTTGCACCAAGCCCGGCAAGGAACCCCCGGAACTGAATTTGCCTGCCCGGAAAGCCCTCTCGGCTTGGTTGAAATTGCGGGCGCAATGCATCATGGCCCAAAGAACATGTTCCGCCACGGCGTTGCTGTTGGCGCCGGGGGTGTGGACTACCGCAATACCCAGTCTGGTGGCTGTTTCCAGATCAATGTTGTCCAACCCGATGCCGTGTCGACCGATAACTTTTAGTTGCGGCGCCGCTTCCATTAAACGGGCCGTAGCCCTGGTGCTTCTAATCAGTAAAGCGTCCGCGTCTTTAATAAGCGGTATTACGGTACCCTCGGAAGGGTCGGGAGCTATCACCACCTCGAACCGTTGTTTCAGCAAGTTGATACCTTCCTCTGATACAGGCTCGGTCAGCAATATTTTATGCCCGGCCAAGTGGCGCACCTTCTTTCTGCGTGACTATTTGCATCAACCGTTGAACTTTGCCTCCCCGGCGCCGACATCCCGCTTAAACAGGAATATTTGCATCAGTATTGCCAGGACAAGCATCCCCAGCCCAATCACGTCCGTGACCAACCCCGGCTTAATCAACGCCAATGCCGCCCCAAGGAAAATAATCCTTTCCGGCACACGGGCCTTGCGAATGAAGTACCCCACCGAGAACGCCGCCAGAGCCAGCACACCGGTAAGAGCCGTGACGGTGGCTATAATAATGTCGGACAGCCCTCCTATGGCCAGCAAGGATGGAGCGTACACAAACATATAAGGCACAATGAACGCGGCAATGCCCAGCTTGCAAGCCTGAAACGCCGTTTTCATGGGATCCGCGCCGGCCACGCCTCCGGCGGCGTAGGCAGCCAGCGCAACCGGCGGTGTAATGGCTGATATGATGGCAAAGTAAAAGATAAACAGGTGAGCGGCCAGGGGTTCCACGCCGAGGTTTATCAGCGCGGGAACGGTCAAAGCCGCCTGGATGATATAGGCCGCCACCGTCGGCAACCCCATGCCCAGTATGATGGACGTGCACATGGTCAAAAACAGCGTGAGCGGCAGGCTCTCTCCGGCGACAGCCAAAATCACCGAATTGAATCTCATGCCCAACCCGGTCAGGGTGAGCACTCCAATGACAATACCCGCCGTGGCGCAGGCAATGGCCACTTCCACCGCGCCCTTGGCCCCGGCCTCCAAAGCCGACAGTATTTTAGACGGGGTCAGCCGGGTGTTTCT
>JAKSCU010000122.1 GCA_022360435.1 Bacillota bacterium | reverse complement strand
TATTACCTGAAATTGGTTTACATTAACGCAGAAATGTAAAAAAAATAGTCAAAAGTATTCGTCAAGAAAAAAGGGGCTGAAAAGGCATTGAAACAAAGGTTAGAGGGCAATAGAAAAACTTTAACATAATATTGTATATGTTAACCAAAATTTTCACTTGGAAAGGGGGTAAAATTTTATGGTTAGAGCTATGGAACTTTTGGAAAAATATGAAAAAAAACAGCTAAACAAAAAAAGTGAAAATACAGTCAAGGCATATATCACTGATTTAAAACATTTTAATAGTTTTTTGGTGAGTAGAGGCAAAAGGTTTGATGGGGTTACAAATAAAGATATTGAAACATATATAGAGTTTTTGCTATCACAAAAAAACAAGATAACTAAGAATCTAATCAAGCCAAAGACTGTAAATCGCAAATTAGTAAGCATAAGGAAATATATTAATTTTCTTAATGCTGCCGAAGAATATCAAGGAAACATATTTGTTGAAATAGAACTATTGAAGGTTCAGGACCAATATTACCTTGATAACCTTCTTTCCAAAAAGGAATATGACAGGATGCTAGAAAGAGCTATTCAGGAAAACGATAAGAAAGCATATGTGATTTTTAATGCACTGTATTATACAGGAACAAGAGTTTCAGAACTGTTACAGATAAAGGCAGAGCATATTAATAATGATAATCTCACGGTTTGCGGAAAAGGGGAAAAATATAGAGAAATTATACTTTCTGAAACAATTATTAATATTTTGAGAGATTATATTTATAGAAATGAAATTAAACCAGAAGACATATTATTCAAAATGACAAGACAGAATATTCATAAAATAATAAAAGAATATGCCGGAAAATGCAGAATAAAACTTGTAAAAGCACATGCCCACAACTTTAGACATTTATGCGCGTTTCGGTTAATTGGTGGTGGGGCAAGCATTGAAGAAGTAGCCGATTTTATGGGACATTCCAATATAAACACAACAAGGATTTACACCAGGAAGACAAAAAGTGAATTGAGAAAAACCCTCAACAATTTATAATACGGGAAGGTGAGGTTTATAATGGACATTGAAATATTATTACGAAAATACCCGGACATACCAGAAATAATTCAAAAATATAATACTGAACTCAATAAAACCTTACAGGGTAAAATTGATATTCAAGATACTTTGAAAGCATCTTCAAGCAATGGAGTTCCTAAGAGTAGCAAGGTAAGCAATTCAACATTAAAAGCAGTAGAGATGTCGATAGATAAATATGATGAACATATATTATACTTGACTAATCAAATAAATTTTTATTTGGAAACTAAAAAGAAAATTGATTTGGCAATGCAAGAATTAAAGCAAAAAGAATACAGGGTTATAGAGTTGCTTTATTTTGATAGATATTCCGTGTACAGGGTCAGAAAGATACTGCATTATGAGAAAACACAGATATATGAGTTTCGCAACAAAGCATTACAAAAATTACAAGCAAAAATCAATCAATTTACATAAGTGCGGAAAAAAACGGACAAAAACGGAAAAAAGCGGAATTGTTTTGTGGTATAATGTAAACTGATTTAAATATGTGGCTAAAGAACTGTTGAAAAGCAGTTCTTTTTTGTTGCAAAAATTTGTTGTGAGTTGAGTATCTTGAATCAGGAAGAGGTTAAGATATGGGTACAAGGCTTTATAGTTTCTAATAACTTACATGCATTCTATACTTCCAGTGAATGGTTGCGATTAAGAAAAGAAGTATTGAAAGAACATAAGTATGAATGCCAGCATTGCAAGCAAAAAGGATTCTATAAAAAGGCTGATACAGTACACCATGTACAGTATGTGAAGAAACATCCAGCTTTAGCATTGAGTAAAACATATATATTTCAGGGCAAAGAATATAAGAATTTAATACCGCTTTGCCATAACTGTCATGAAGTGGTTCACAGCCACAGAAGAAAAAGTATAAAAAAACCATTAACAGTAGAAAGATGGTAATACCCCCCGTTAAAAAAATAGTCATTTTAAGGCTGAAAGCCTTGACTCGGCAGGGTTGAC
>JAKSCU010000123.1 GCA_022360435.1 Bacillota bacterium | reverse complement strand
GTACTCCTGCGGCGCTTCTTCGGGAAACCCGGCATCCAAGGCGGAAACATCGCCCCGACCGTAATACAGAGCAATAGCGCCCAACAGCGCCAGCAACAACACCGCCGGGACAAGACGGACTAACAGCTTTTTATTGCCAAAACAAGTCATTATTCGGGCAATTTATTAAGTTCAATCTTGTCAATTTGTTTCAACATATATTTTTTTGACGGCAGGTCTTCCCCCGCCAGGATAAGGGGAAATTCGTCCTCGGGCAGGTAATCGCCGTTCTTTTTATAAGCCGCCAATATCTTGCTGTTCCTGGCCACAAGCTGGGATTCCAATTCAACGCTGTAACCGTCCCGGGAGATAATCTTAACGACATACCCTTCCCGGGCCAGATCGTCGTTAAACCGGTAATGACCCAATATGGGATCGGCCCCATCCACCATGGATAACAGCACCCACAGGGGAACACCCTCGTAGGTATGGGATTGCCCCTCTTTATCGGTGTATTCCCAAGTTAACGCGGGGTGCCTGGTATCGGGACACGTGGCCACGCTTTCATAGGTGGCCCGGTCCATGGAAGCCTCTTCAATTCCCGCCAGACTGATGGACCAATCCTTTACCTCGGGCAGCACCCGGATGGTTTTTACATCCCTGGCCCAAAAATGCCCATCGGTGATAACATTTTCGCCGGCCAGAAAAACAACCCGCGGACTACCTTCGAAATCCTGCTTTTCGTCGATCTCGTAAGCCAAGGTCATGGTGATGCCGCCCAAACGCAGGGCATTGCCCTCGCTGTCGTAGGTCATCACATCACCGGCAATTTGTTCCGCGGTGTAGGTCATGGCGTAACCGTCGGCGGCCACCACTTCAACCCCGCTGGAAGCGGTTGCGCCCGCCCCGGCAATCAAATCAAACATTTTGATTCCTTTGCAGTTATACGGTCCCTCAATGGCGCCCGTAGATTTTTTAAATGAACCCAGGCCCTCAAACACACCCATCTCGGACATTTCCGTAACGGTCACATCCTTGGCCTGACCGTCGGCTCCTATTAACTGGATAACCGGTCCGGAACCGTTCTTATCCCCGCCGCCGGACTGTCCCCCCGGAGAACAGGCGGTAAAAATCAAAACCAGCGCGACTAATGAAACAACCAGTTGCAAATTTAACCTTGCTTGCGTCAAAACAATCTCCCCCGTTTACAGTAAGCTTTTGAACCTCATGGTATAAAGCCGGCTTGATTTGATCAAACCGCGGGTTAGCGTCTTGCCAAACCCGCGGTTATATTTGCTGTTCAATCTTTACCAATTTCCGGTCACACCGTTGTTACACCCTTACAGCCTGTCCGGGAAAAACAGCGGCTGACCGTACTGATCAACGCCATACTCCTTGATGGTTTCCTGGGTCTGGGAGTTGATCATGAATTCCACGAAAGCTTTGCCGCCTTCGGCGTTGATGTCCTGGCCTGCAAACTTTTCGGGGTTGATGTTCATAACGTGGTAAATGTTCATCAGCACCTCGTCGCCTTCACTGACTATCTGCAAATCGATGTTCTCGGCCTGGGCCAGGAAAGTGGCGCGGTCGC
>JAKSCU010000124.1 GCA_022360435.1 Bacillota bacterium | reverse complement strand
GCGCTGGATACCAACGACGCCGACGGCGTCATGATGGTGGCGATGGACGCCCAAAACGGCGAGATACTGTCGATGGTTTCGCTGCCTAACTTCGACCCGAACAGCTTCGGCGACTATTCCGAAGAGGAACGTAAGAACAGCATCGTATCGACGATTTACGAACCGGGTTCCGTCTTTAAGATGTTCTCCGTCGCCGCCTTTCTGGAGCTCGGCGGCATTACCCTGGCCGACTATTTCAATACCAGCGGAAGCTATCGGGACGAGAACGCCGGGTTCCAAATAACCGATTTGGGGGACTATGGACGGATTAACGCCGAGGGGATTATCAAATACTCCAGTAACGTCGGGGCCGCCTTTGCGTCGGAGACTGTCTCACCCGATTCGTTCAACCAGAGCTTGCGTGAGTTCGGTTTCGGCGAACGAACCGGAATAACCCTAAACGGCGAGGAACGGGGCCTTTTGCGGCGCCCCGCCGGCTGGTCGGGCAGAACACAGCAGACGATAGCCATCGGTCAGGAAATCGGGGTCACCGCCATTCAGGTGGCTACCGCGGCAACGGTCTTTGCAAACAACGGGGTTCTTCTCCGGCCCCGTATCGTCAGAAAGATCGTCTCTCCGGAGGGGCGCACGATAGAGCTGTTCAGCAGAGAGCCCGCCAGGGAGGTGCTCTCCCCATCCACCGCTCAGTTGATGCTCCAACTGATGGAGTCGGCGACCCAGGGTGGAGGCACCGCCCGGAGGCTGCAGGTTCCGGGTATTCGCATATCGGCAAAGACGGGAACCGCCGAGGTGTACGATCCCGAATTGGGCGCCTATTCTCCGGAGAGGTTTGTCGCCTCGTGCCTGGCGATCTTCCCTACGGATAACCCCAGGCTTATCGTTTACGCGGTTATTATTCATCCCCGGGGAGAGAGTATCTTCGGCGGACAGATAGCGGTGCCGCTGGTGCGAGAGAGCGCTGATTTTCTCGTCTCCTACCTCGATATTCCACGAGAGGGAGAG
>JAKSCU010000125.1 GCA_022360435.1 Bacillota bacterium | reverse complement strand
TCGTCGGCGGCATCATCCCCCCCGAGGACGCCGCCCGCCTGAAAGCCGCCGGCGTGTCCCGCGTCTACACACCCAAGGACTACCAGCTCACCGACATCATGGCCGACATCGTCGCCCTGGTGGCGGGCGAACAGGCGGCATGAGGTAACCACCCCACGGCTTGCCACCGTCATTCGCCGGCTCGACCGGCGCCTCCATACGGCAGCCGTCTTTCAACGGCCGTCTGCCCGGTCTTTGACCACCGAACAAACGACCGATTCCGCCGCATTCGGGGCGGTTCCCACCTATTCTGGTGTTGCAGCACCGCGCAGAACTGCACAATTTTAGACAGGAAAATCACTCATAAACCTCGCTCACAGGCCGAGGCTGCCTCACATTGTGCTCCTGCGTTGGCAACGACAGCCGTTCCGGTAGGCTGGGCGGATCGTGTTCACCGTAGATGACGTCGGCCAACTGTTTCTGCGTCAGACCTATGGACGCGGCGAGGTCGGCACCGGTTAGGTTGGCGTCGGCCAGTTTGGCACCTCGCACAAATGCGTGGTCAAAGGCAGCCTTCCAAAGGAGGGCTTCTTGAAGATTTGCGTTGATCAGGTGGGCCATCCCAAACGAAACTCCGGCCAGATTGGCGCCTTTTAAGTTAGCACCATTAAACGAAGCGCTGGTCAGATCAGCCTGCATAAAATTTGCTTTTTCGAGGTTGGAATCGTCTAATTCAACACCGTCCAGTTGTGTGTCGGGCATGTCGAGGCCCGCCAGGTCGGTGTTGCATAAGTCGATCAAGCCGGTGCCGTCTGGGTTCGGCGCGTCGCGATCCGCATTCCGGTCCCTGCGAAAGATGATCGTCAAGGCCGCGGCGATATCCTCGCGGACCTTGGGTGTTCCGATGGGCTTCTCTGTCTCTGCGGTTGCGTCTTCCGGTCCTTGCCAAGGTACCTGCTCACGCACGTAGGCTGCGATGGTTTCAATGATAGCCGGCTGGTCGGGTGGACTATCCTTGGCAAGCCGCTCTAGCGAGTAGAGCGCACCCAGCCGTAAGGCGATCTCCTTGTGGCCCAACAACTCCACCGCCCGCACATAACGCTCAGTCTTGCGTCCCTCCTCCTCTGCGGCCAACCGTCCTTCAGCCGTGCGGGCCTGTTTGTCGATGGCGCGGGTGCGGACGTAGTTGAGGAGGATGCCCACCATCGCCAGTAGGACGCCGACGACCGCGCTGATGCCCCAAAGGGCGTTGCGGAATTCCTGGGCGTCGCCCTCCCAGACCCATTCGCGCATCCGGTCCAGTGGCATCAGGTCGAAGGGCAGCCACAACAGGCCCACGACCACGACCACACCCGGCACCGCCCAGCGAAGCATGGGCAGCAACCAGCGCAGGTCTTCGCGGTAAGCGCCGGCCAGCCGCACGATTTGCCGCCAGACCCACCGGACCGGTGCGGTCAGGCGGCGACTGATGATTGGCTTGTTTCCGCTGTCCGCCATGCCCGTGCCCTCACACCCATCGCGATCATAGCGGGGGTGGAGGGCACGGTCACGGTGTGTGTGGAAGTGGGGGCGGCCGGACGCCGGTACGGGGGGTAGGGAGGGTGGTCCGGCCGCCCCGGCTGGTC
>JAKSCU010000231.1 GCA_022360435.1 Bacillota bacterium | reverse complement strand
TATGAAAAAGTAAAAGAAAGGCTGGCTGAATTCGCCATATCGGAGCAGGCCCAAAAAAGAATCCGGGGACTGGAACCGTCCATGAACAAGGCGGTGGTGGAAACCTGGTTGCGGGAGACCACCGAGGCAAGGATGATTGCCGACCTGACTTCAAGCCTGCCGATCCACGGCCTGGCCGGCATAGAAGAAATGCTGGACAAACCGGACAAAGGACTAACCCTGACCCCGGATGAATTTGAAGGCATAAGCAGCTTTCTAAAAGAAGGAAAAAGATTAAAAAGGTTTTTAGCCGACCGTAATAATATGGCGCCCATGGTCGGCAGTTACGGGCTGTCCATAAATGAATTGGATGAGCTGGCGGAGGAAATTGATCGGTGCATTCACGGCGGGCGGGTGTCCGACAGAGCCAGCGCCGAATTGAGCAAAATACGCAAAAAAATAGTTATCCTGGAAGACAGGATAAAAAACAAACTTGACGGTATTCTCAGGTCGCCGGCTTACCGTTCCCGGCTCCAGGAAAGCCTGGTGAGCACCAGGCAGGGCCGCTATGTAATTCCCGTAAAAAGCGAGTACCGGAAGCATGTGCGGGGACAGGTGCTTGATACCTCCGCCAGTGGAGCAACCGTGTTTATTGAACCGGGAGAAATATCCGACGCCCAGGACGAGGTTAACCTGCTGAAGATTGGGGAAGAAAAAGAAGTGTATAAAATACTCTCGGACTTGTCCGGCATGGTGGAAACACGCCGGCAGGAACTGTCGGTCAATGTTGAGGCCGTGGCGCAGGTTGATTTTGCCTTTGCCAAGGGCAAGTACAGCAAAGCTGTAGACGGAAGGTCGGTGGTCGTCAATACGGATAATGTCGTTTCCATCAGGGGTGGCAGGCATCCTCTTTTGGGCGGCGAGGCTGTTCCCCTTGATTTCAATATCGGCGGCCATTACCGCGCCCTGGTGATTACCGGACCCAATACCGGAGGTAAAACGGTAACGCTTAAAACAGTGGGATTGATGACGCTGATGGTGCAGTCCGGCCTTCACGTGCCCGTGGCCGAGGGAAGTGAATTTGCTGTCTTTAACCAGGTCCTGGCGGACATCGGGGATGGTCAGAGCATTGAACATTCTCTAAGCACCTTTTCTTCCCACGTGCGCAATATCATAAATATTCTTGGTCGGGCGGATTCCCGGACAATGGTTATACTGGACGAACTCGGGGCGGGAACGGACCCTCAGGAAGGCACCGGACTGGCCATAGCTGTTTTGGAGAGGCTGTATGAAACCGGGGCCACCCTGCTGAGCACCACCCATTACAGTGAAATTAAGGCTTTTGCGTCCCGGCGGGCCGGGTTTGCCGTGGGCTGCATGGAATTCGACATCGAAACACTGCGTCCTCTCTACCGCTTGCAAATCGGCCGGGCCGGCGAAAGCAACGCTTTGCTCATTGCCCTGCGACTGGGGCTGAGCGCCAAAATCATTGAGCGGGCCCATGAAATCAGTTACGGTGAGCGCAAGGAGTATATGCCGATGGAACCCGCCGATATTAAGGCCGCAACCGACAACACGGAAGAGGAAAAACAAGCCCGGGAAATTGAACTGGGGCAGAAAATTGAAAAAGCGCGGCGGCAGACCGAACAGAAATTAAAGCGTGATTTCAAGGTGGGTGACTGCGTTTTCATAAGCAGCATGGACCGGACGGGAATTGTCTATGAAGAGGCCAACAGCAAAGGCGAAGTGGGCGTTATGGTGATGAAACGCAAATTGAAAGTGAACCATAAGCGGCTGTCATTGTATATCGAGGCCGCCGAATTATACCCGGAAAATTACGACCTGGACATCGTGTTTGAGTCCAAAGAGGACAGAAAAAAACGCAAAATAATGAGCAAAAGACACGTCAAAGACCTCACTGTGGTTTCAGAGTAGGCATAGGATGTTTTCTCGTTACCGTTACTAAAGTAAGGGGACATTCCCCGCAGAGGGGTATGTCCCCAATACATGAATGTCCCATGGCGCAAATGAGCGGGCCTTGTCACATCCTCTCAATTACCATGGCAATGCCGGGGCCGCCGCCGGCGCAAAGGGAAGCGGCCCCCACCGTTGCGTCCCGCCGGTTCATTTCATACAACAGGCTGACCAGTATGCGTGCGCCGGTGCAGCCCACCGGGTGTCCCAGTGAAATGCCCGAACCGTTGGCGTTGACCTTTTCCAGGTCCAGCTTCAGTTCTCGGTTCACCGCCAGGAACTGGGCGGCAAAAGCTTCGTTAATTTCAAAGTAATCCACGTCCTGCAGGGAAAGACCGGCGAACCGCAGCGCCTTAGGGATGGCGTAAGCCGGTCCGATGCCCATGATTTCAGGCGGCACGCCCGCCGAAGCGCTGGCAAGTATCCTGGCCAGCGGCTTTACCCCCAGTTGTTGGGCCTTTTCCCGGGACATCAGCACCAGGGCCGCGGCGCCGTCGTTGATGCCCGAAGCGTTGCCGGCGGTAACGCTTCCGCCGTCCTTAAAGACTGGGCGCAATTGGCCCAATTTATCGAGGGTGGCGTCTGCGCGGGGGTGTTCGTCGGTGTCCACCACGGTTTCTTTTTTTCTTTCCCTAACGGTAACGGGAACCATTTCTTCGGCAAACCTGCCCGCCCGGATGGCCGCAACGGCGCGCCGGTGGCTCAGCAAAGCCAGTTCGTCCTGCTCCCGGCGGGAGATGCCGTATTTTTCGGCCAGGTTTTCCGCCGTTACGCCCATGTGGTAATTGTGAAAGGCGTCGATCAGGGCGTCCATGAGCATGCTGTCTTTGATGCTGTCGTCGCCCA
Source organism: Bacillota bacterium (assembly GCA_022360435.1). GTDB lineage: Bacteria > Bacillota > Desulfotomaculia > Desulfotomaculales > Desulfallaceae > BRH-c8a. Next base: position 10,645 of record JAKSCU010000231.1, on the reverse strand, counting down.
TCCGGCAGCCCTGCCGCGCCTTCAGCACCAGATAGGGGGCCCGGGTCATGTTCTCCATGCCTACCGCCAGGGCCACGCCGGCTCTGCCCAGCATGATTTGATGGGACGCCACCTCCACGGCCCGCAAACCCGAACTGCATAACTGGTTAACGGTGGCCGCCGGGGCCTCCACCGCCAGGCCGGCTTTGAGCTGTACCTGGCGGGCCGGGTTTCCCTTGGTTCCGGCGGCGCACACCATCCCGGCCGCCACTTCCTCCACTTGTTCAGGCCGTACGCCGGCGCGTTTGAGGGCTGCATGGGCCGCCGTAACGCCAAGTTCCACAGCCGGAATGTCCTTTAGCGAACCTAAAAAATCTCCCACCGGGGTTCTGGCCGCCCCGACAATTACAACTTCCCTGGTCATTATCTTTAGCTCCTTTCGTGCTGGTGTAAATTCACTCTTGGGGCGCCTCGGTCCTGTTTGCCGCCCAACCACTTAATCACCGTGGCTCCCCAGGTGTACCCGGTGCCGGCGCTGGCGGCGACGACCAGATGGCCGGGCCGGATTTGGCCCCGCATTATCCCTTGGTGCAGCGCCACCACTATATCCAGGGACGACATGTGGCCGAAGTCGCTCAGGTAAAATGACTGTTCCTCGGTTATGCCCAGTTCGCTAAGGATGTGTTGGAAAACCGAAGGTTTCATATGCAAAAGCGCCAAAAAGTCGGGTTTAATGCCGGTAAACCCGCTCCGGGCCAGGGCCTCCCGTATCACCATGAGAAAGTTGTCCCCTGATGAGCGGTTAAGCCTTTCTTTCATTACTTCGGGTTCAAACACCTCCACCAGGTGTTTTTTCCCATCCACAGTTTGGCGGCTGGCCGGCAACACCGAACCCCCGGCGGGAACCTTGACGTGGTGGCTGTAGCTGCCGTCGGTATAAAAAAAGGAGTCCAAGACAACATTTTCCCGGCAGCCCTTCTGCAGCAGTATGGCGGCTCCGCAGTCCGCGAAATTGAGCATGAAGCGGGTTCTGGGGTTGGCGGGGTCGATAATGGCCGATTCCCTGCAGCCGCCCACCAGCAATATAGTGGTCAGTTCGGGGTCGGCCAACATCATGTCCCGGGCCACCTTTAAGGCGGTGGAAAACCCGGCGCTCATGTTCGTTATTTCAAAGGCAAAGGCGTTTTTCAGACCCAGCTCGTGCTGAATTTTGGCGGCGCAAGGCCATACCTGGTAATCCTTGTAAGGGCTGCCGCAGTAAATTAGCACATCTACATCGAGGGGAGCGGTTTTGTGTATAATTATTTCCGCCGCCCTGGCGGCCAGGTCGCTGGCGTGTTCATTTGCATCAGCCACCCGTTTGGTCAGGATGCCGTATTTTTTTTCCAGCACCCGCTTGGAAAGGCCTGCTTTGGCCGCCAACTGGGCCGAGGTTTCCATTTTCCCGGGCAGGTGGACCGCGATATCCGCGATTCCCACCGTTTCTGCCTTGTTGGGTCTGAATTTTGCTTTCCCAATCATATTTTACACCTGCATGATTCGGGTTTTAGGCCCAATGTACACCAAAAGTCCCGGGCCTTGGGCGCCGGTTAATTAACCTGCTTGTCGCGACCTTTCCAGGCATCGTTACGCAGTACGTATTTTTGAATTTTCCCGGTGGCGGTTTTGGGCAGGGCGCCGAATTCCACGTGTTTGGGGCATTTGAATCGAGCAATGTGTTCCCGGCAGAAATTGATAATTGATTCGGCGGTGGGATTGGTCCCGGGCTTGGGCACGACAAAAGCTTTGGGCACTTCGCCCCATTTTTCATCGGGCACGCCGATGACCGCCACTTCCATGACGTCGGGGTGCTGGTAAATCACGTTTTCCACTTCCACCGAGGAGATGTTTTCCCCGCCGCTTATAATCACGTCCTTGCTGCGGTCCTTGATTTCGATATAGCCGTCGGGATGCGTCACCGCCACGTCGCCGCTGTGGAACCAGCCGCCCCGGAAGGCTTCTTCGCTGGCCTCGGGCTGTTTGTAATATCCCAGCATCACGTTGTTGCCCCGCATGACTATTTCACCCATGGTTTGGCCGTCGTGGGGCACCCGTTTCATCTGGCCGTCCACCACCTTGACGTGGGCCGCCGTTATATAGGCCACACCCTGACGGGCCTTAATTTTGGCCCTTTCTTCGAAGGGCAGGCTGTCCCATTTATCCTGCCACTCACATATGGTGTGCGGGCCGTAAACCTCGGTAAGGCCGTATACCTGCACCACTTCCACACCCATGACTTCCATGTTTTTAATCACCGTGGGAGCGGGGGGAGCGCCGCCGGTAACCACCCGCAGCGGTTTTTGCAGCTTTACGTCTTGGGCGCCCGGGAAGTTGGACATGGAAATCAGCACCACCGGGGCCGCGCACAACATGGTCACGCCCTGTTTCTCAATAACGCTGAAGATTTCATCCGGCGCCACTTTTCTCAGGCAAACGTGGGTTCCTCCCGCCGCGGTAACCGCCCAGGTGAAGCACCAGCCGTTGCAGTGGAACATGGGCAGTGTCCACAGGTAAACCGTTTTGGTGTTGATCCCGTGCTCCACGCAGGCGCCCAAGGCGTTCAGGTAGGCGTTCCGGTGGCAGTACATAACGCCCTTGGGCAGGCCGGTGGTTCCGGAGGTGTAATTGATGGTTATGTTGTCCATTTCATCAATAACCGGTATTTTTATATCTTCCGGGGAGCCCGAGGCGAGAAACCCTTCGTAATCGGGTCCGGGCAACCGCTTGGGGGCCGCCCCGTCGTCAATGTTGACGATTAACTTTACATTGGGCAGTTCGTTGAGAATGGGTTCAATAACATCGGCGAACTCGGTATCCACAAAAACAATTTTGGTATCGGAATGATTAAGTATATAGGCTATTTCACGGGCGGAAAGCCTGATGTTCACGCTAACCAGCACGGCGCCGGCCAGGGGCACTCCGTAATGGGCCTCCAGCATGGGCGGGGTGTTGGGGCACATGAACGCCACCTTTTCCCCCTTTTGGATGCCCTCCTTTTGCAGGGCGTCGGCCAGGCGGTTTACCCGGGCGTTAAATTGGGCGTAAGTGAAACTTCGGTGATTGTAAACAACTGCTGTTTTGTCCGGATAAACGTAAGCGCTTCTCCTTAAATAAGTCAGGGGGGTCAGCGGTTCGTAATTAACTTGTCCCGGCATAGTTTTATCCTCCTCCTATAATATGTATAAATTTACACCTGATTCATCTGTCAACTCATTGCAAAAAAAATTAGCCGCCGGGCTTGAGCATGCCGTGGAAAACAAACTCCGTCATATCATTTAAGATATTTTGAGGCACCTCCTTGCCCTCCCAAAGTATCCATCTCTTTCCGATTTCAATGGTTATACCCATCAGGCAGTAAGCCAGGCATTCGGGATCCAAATTGCGCAGTTCCCCTTGTTTCATGGCTTCGGTGAGCCCCTGCATGTAACCTTCGGCAAAGGTTTTAAAATACCACCGGTAAATTTCATCGTCCACCCATTGGGCCTCCAAGACGATTTTGTACAGGTTTTTGTGGTTTAACACAAAGTTAAAAAATGTTTGATAACCTATGATCTCTTGTTCCCTGCGGCTTTTCACCCCGGAGATGGCTTGCTGGATTTCCCGGCGGATGGTGTGGTTGAGCATGATAACCAGTTGACGAAATACTTCGTGTTTGCTGCTGAAATAGACGTAAAAGGTGCCCTGGGCCACCCCGGCCCGCTGGGTGATTTCCACCACCGAGGTATTGTAAAAGCCTTTATCGCCAAAGATTTCTTCGGCGGCTTCCAGCAACTTTTGCCTTGTTAACTCGCCCTTGGGGGTTTTGGCCTTGTTAACCGGTTCCAATTTATTACCTGAAGTTGACAACTGATTCACCTCACAAAAATTATATCAGTTTAATAAGGCAATGTCATCAGAAAAATTAGAAAATTGCCATCAGTTTTAAAATTAAGGCTTTTATTTGGGCAAGTAGCCCGGCCATAGCGGCAAGGGACACAGGTTTAAGTATGGGGGACGCACTCCTGCGGGGAATGTCCCATGTAAAGAATGTCCCCAATGAAATGTATTCTATGGTAAAATTAGAAAACAATGCGTCCTCAAGGGGGCCGGCTTTGTATGTTTATTCCAATTTCAGAGCGGATTCCCACCAGGTTGCTGGCCGGCAGGGAGTGGAACGAAGCTCAGCGGAGCGTGGTGGAAAGTTTTCAGAAAACTACGGGTGTTATGGACGAGCGGGTTTTTTATATTGTTGCCGCCGTTGCAATTATTGCTTTTTTTTGGGCGGCTTATAGTGTTATCAAGCGGTTTTTGCGTTAAACAAAAACTAACCGTGTTCTCTTAAAATAGTTTAATTAAGGGGTTTGGGCTAATAACACAAACCCCTTGCAATTTTGCAGTACATTGGCAGTTGCAAACCGCTATTTAAAGATGCCGTCAAGTTGGGCGGACAATCCCGTGAAGATATGGGATTGCACAACTTCAGATTTTTTGTAAGTTATATTGTTGCTGATGTTTTGGTCTGCAAAAATATAAACGGTAACTTCTCTGTTTATCGGGTTTACAATCCAGTATTCCCCGACATCGCATGACATGTAAAGGTCGAGCTTTTTAATCAAATCCTTGCTCCGGGTACCCTCTGATAAAATTTCCACCACAAGGGTCGGGACACCCTGGTAATAATCTCTTTCATCCAATTTTTCCTCCAGATCGCATATGACCATGATATCAGGCTGGACAACATTTATATTTTCCGGGTTTCTTTTGAGGGTGATATCATAGGGGGCAACCAAGGGGATACATTTTTTCCCTTGAAACCAGTTGTAAAACATGCCAAAAAGTTCGGTCAAAGCTCTCTGGTGCGCGGTTTTAGGCGAAGCCAGCAGGTATATTTCACCGTCAATGTATTCGTATCTTTCCTCGGTGTCTTTAGTCAGCTCCAAAAACTCCTGGTAGGTTGCCTTCCTGCCGCCGTAGCCGTAATTTTCCGCCTTTTCCATCACCATATCCGGCGTCGCGCCGCAGTCCGAAACCGCGTCTTTGAAGGCTGATAATTTTGCTATCTCCATACCGTTTCTGGTAATAATGATATCCTCCTGCGCCGCCAGCATCAGGTATTTCCCGAAATTGTTCTGTAATTCCGTGGAGTTGACTTTCATGGACACACACCTCCTGCAATAGCTATAATAGCTAAATTAGCTATGCCCATTATGCGCCTTGGAAAAAGAAAAGTCAAGGGTGAACTTTTTCTTTTTTGTTCATGCGTTATAATAGCAAAGGGGGTGATTTATTTGGCTGTGCGTTTAACCACGCTTTGTGAAAACACTGCCGGAGCCATTGGTTTTACCGGTGAGTGGGGCCTTAGCATACTGGTGGAGGCCGGCGGGGAAAAGGTTCTGCTGGACGTCGGTTTGAGCGACGCGGCGGTGAAAAACGCCCACGTGGCGGGTGTGGATCTGGGCGAAATTCAAAAAATAGTCCTCAGCCACGGACATGTTGACCACACCGGGGGCTTGCAACCGGTGCTTCTCAGGGTGGGGCACAAAGTTGATGTATACGCCCACCCGGATATGTGGGGCAGAAAATACGTCGGGGTGAATTCCCCCGGCGGCGCAAAAAGTTACCGGTACGTGGGGGTGCCTTATCGCCGCGAGGCGCTTGAGGGCCTGGGCGCTACTTTCACCTACCACACAGAGCCGGTTTGGCTCAATGCATCCATGGTCGCCACCGGTGAGGTGCCCATGACAACCTCTTTTGAATCCGTTGACGGCAATATGTTTATTAAAGCTGAAAATGGTTTGGCGCCGGATCCCTTTCCGGATGATCAGGCATTGGTGGTTAAATCCCCACAGGGTTTGGTGGTGGTGCTGGGATGCGCCCACCGCGGAGCCATTAACACCATTATGCACGCCCGCGCCATCACCGGCGTCGACAGGGTGCATACCGTGGTGGGAGGAACACACCTGGTGCGGGCCAAGGATGAACAACTTGACCGCACAATAGCCGCCCTGCGGGAACTGGGTGTGGAGAAGCTGGGGGTTTCCCATTGTACCGGCCTGCCGGCGGCGGCGGTGCTGGCCCGGGAGTTCGGCGACAGTTTCTTCTTTAACAGCGCCGGCACGGTGGTGGAAGTATAATTTAATGGATTAATATCCCTTTTGTGGGCAAAGCTAGTTATGGCAATAGTCACAGAAGGGAGTGTTTTTATGCGCTTTAAAGAAATCGACGAATACGCGGCCAGGCAGTTTTTCGCCATGCTCAAGGACGCGCCTTCGATACGCGAATTGCAGGAGCAGTATCCCGGTATGGACAATGTCATGCATGTTCTTTCCGCCCAGTTGGCCACTTATTTTGTTACGCCGTTCTTGGAGGGACGGATGAGCTGCGAGGACCTGGCGGAGGCTTTCAGGCGTTACTTATACACCGCTTTTGCTTTCGGGGTCATCATGCGGGATAACGATGGGGCCACCAGCTATGTGCTGGAATTTTACAACCGGGGCCGCCAAAACAATAGAGACTGAATCAGGCGCGCTATTGAGCGCGCTTTTTTATACTCTTAGGAAAGTATACTTCCGGCCATATTTATGGCCGGATGCAAGGATAAGAGTATTAAAAAGCGCACGCAGAGGGAACCGAATGAGCGCGCTTTTTTCACTATAATACTTAAGTTTTAAAAAGTATTGTCAAGATTGCCCTTTGGTGTTACTATGTCACTAGGTAAACTAAATTGGTAACATTAGTTTACTTAACTTACTTATCAATGGCGTTGCCGGGCAAAGGTAATTTTAGTTAATTAATCAGTACAAACAACGGGAGGGAAGAATATGGACAAAAAAAAGCGGGTTGTTATTGTGCTGGTTGCCCTGCTGCTGGCGGCGGGAGGGTATTGGGGCCATAACAAATACTTGGCCGGGGACACTGCGGTGCTTGAGGCCACGGGGACCATCGAAGCTACTACTGTGGACTTGAGCGCCAAAATCCAGGGCGCTTTAAAATCAATTTCCGTTGATGGGGGTGACTCTGTTTCCAAAGGCCAACTGGTGGCGGAGCTTTCCCGCAACGACCTGGTGGCCCAGCGGGAGCGGGACGCCCTGACGGTTTTAAAAGCCGAGGCCGGCCTGGCCGACCTCCAGTCCGGGGCCAGGGAACAGGAAATCAAGGAGGCATCCCTGGCCCTGGACACGGCTGCGGTTAATTTACAGCAAGCCACAATTGATTTTACCCGGCTGGAATCCCTTTACCAGGCCGCTGCCATACCCCGGTCGGAATATGAAAACGCGGCCAACCGGCTCAAACTGGCTGAAAACCAGAAAGAGGCGGCCCGGGCAAGGCTAAGTCTTCTGGAGTCGGGCAACCGGCCCCAGCAAATTAACGCCGCCCGGGCCGAGGTTGAACGCAGCAAAGCTATGTTGAAAGCCACCCGGGCCGTGCTGGAGGACCTCAAAATTTTTGCGACCCTGGACGGAGAAGTCTTATCCAGAAACTACGAAGAAGGCGAGTACATTACCCCCGGCGCGCCGGTGGTGACCATAGCCGACCTTTCCGATTTGTGGATTAAAGTGTACATTTCCACCAACGACCTGCCGCGCATCAGGCTGGGCCAGCAGGTCAGCTTCACTGTAAGCGGCGAGTCCAAGGTTTTTTCCGGCGTGGTGCGGGAAATTGCTTCCAAGGGGGAATACACGCCAAAAACCATCCAGACCAAGCAGGAACGGGCCAATATAGTGTTCGGGGTCAAGGTGGGGATTGCTGAACCAGGCGGCGTTTTGAAGCCCGGCATGCCGGCGGACGTTGTTTTTAAATAAATATTAACCGGGTGAACATTATGGATGCAAGCAATATAGTTGTAGTCGAGCAAATAAGCAAATCCTTCGGGTTCACCGTGGCGGTGAACCAGGTTGACCTGCAGTTAAAAAAACAGGATATATACGGTTTGGTGGGCCCCGACGGGGCGGGTAAAACCACCTTGATGCGCATGGTTTGCGGGTTAATTGTGCCGGATGCCGGGCGGGTCCGCTTGATGGATGAAACGCCCGGCAAGCCGGAGCGGGCCGGGGAAAATCTGGGTTACATGCCCCAGCGGTTCAGCCTGTACGGTGACTTGACGGTGATGGAAAACATTAGTTTCTTCGGCTCCATGTACGGCCTGGACCGTAAAACTATCGCCCGGCGGGCCGACGAAATCCTTGAATTAACCGGCCTGAGCAATTTCAAGGGCCGGTTTGCCGACAACCTGTCCGGCGGGATGAAGCAAAAACTGGCCCTTACCTGTTCACTGGTGACCAGGCCTGCTTTGCTGGTGCTGGATGAACCCACTTACGGTGTGGACCCCGGGTCCCGCAAGGAATTCTGGAAGATATTATACCGCCTGAACAAGGAGGGAATGACCATTCTGGTTTCCACCCCCTACATGGACGAGGCCGAGCTGTGCAGTGTGGTGGGCTTTATGGACAGGGGAAGCGTCACGGCGGTGGGCTCGCCGGCCCGGCTGAAAAGCGGCTTCCGGCACCGGGTACTGGAGGTGCGGGTGAACGCCCGGGACCCGGAAATGTTCCGGGAACTGAGCGACACGCTGGACTATTCCTTTTACGGAGACAAGTACCGCGTGGTGGTAAAGGACGTTGAGGCAGGGCGCCTGGCTCTGGAGCGCCGCCTGGCCGAAAAAAACGTTCCCGGCGCCCTAATCAGGGAAATACCTCCCTCCATGGAAGAGGTGTTCATTTTTCTGGCCGAAAAAGAGGTGGTTTAATTGGCATATGCTGTTGCAACCAGGGAATTAACCAAAGTTTTCGGTAGTTTTACCGCCGTGGACCGGCTGACGCTCAATATCAAACCGGGTGAAATATACGGCTTTCTTGGGCCCAACGGAGCCGGCAAGTCCACCGCCATCCGCATGCTGTGCGGCATTCTGGAACCCACTTCGGGTTCGGGGGCGGTACTGGGTTACGACCTGGTCAGGGAAGCCGAGGAAATAAAAAAGAGAATAGGCTACATGTCCCAGAAATTCAGCCTTTACGACGATCTTACCGTGGGGGAGAATCTTAACTTTTACGCGGGTTTATACAGCGTGCCCCGCCGGGAAACGCCGGACCGGGTGCGGGAGATGGTGGCCATGGCCGGCCTGGTGGGGCGGGAGAACGAGCTGACGACCAACCTGAGCGGCGGATGGAAGCAGAGGCTGGCCCTGGGCTGCGCCATTATTGCCCAGCCCGCCATCGTATTTTTGGATGAACCCACCAGCGGGGTCAGCCCGGTCAGCCGGCGCTTGTTTTTTGGCATAATTCAGCGAATGGCCGCCGGGGGCACCACTGTTATGGTTACCACCCATTTTATGGACGAGGCCGAATACTGTGATAAGATTGCCTTTATATCAGCCGGACGGCTAATGGCCGTAGACACGCCCGACAACCTGAAGAAAAACGTCGTCGGCGGTTACCTGGTGGAGCTGGATCTGCCCGGCGCCATGGACAGAATTAGCGCCATCGAAAGTCTTTCCTACGTTGAAGAGTGTACTGCGCACGGGCCGCTGCTGCACGTGCTGTTGAAGAACCAATCTCATGCGGCGGCCCTGCGGGAATCCACCGGGGCCGACCCCCGGCCCGTCACGCCTTCGCTGGAGGACGTGTTTATCGCCTTGGCCCGGCAGGAAACAACCGCGGCACAAAAGGAAGGTGTCCATCAATGAGCAGGATTTTAGCTATTTTACACAAGGAATTTTTACAGATGCGCCGGGACCGTATGACCCTGGGTCTGATTTTCATGCTACCGCTGGTGCAGTTGCTGCTTTTCGGCTACGCCATCCAGACCGAGGTCAAACATATCTCCACGGTGGTGTTTGACCAGTCCCTTTCCGCTGAAAGCCGTGACCTGCTGAACTCCTTCAGTGCCTCGGGTTACTTCGACATTACTTCCGCCGCCTGGAGTTACGACGAGGTCAATAAAGCCATCGACAGCGGTAAGGCCAAGGTGGGCATAATATTCCCGCCGGATTTTGACCGCAGCGTCAAGCGGGGCGACCCGGCCCAGGTGCAGGTGCTGGTGGATGCCAGCGACAATATGGTGGCCAACCAGGCCGTCGCCATCGCCAACTCCATTGGTATGATCAAGTCCCAGGAAGTCCTGGCCCAAAAGAAAATAACCGGAGGACCTTCTTACGATATTCGGGTTCGGCCCTGGTACAATCCCGACGGAATTACCGCCTATTACATGGTGCCGGCCATCCTGGGTGTCATCGTTACCATGACCATGGTAATTATGACCTCCATGGGCATTGTGCGGGAGCGGGAAAGGGGTACTCTGGAACAGTTAATTGTAACCCCGGTAAAATCATACGAGCTGATGATCGGTAAAATTCTGCCTTACATCGTCCTGGGTTACCTGCAAATAACCGTGGCGCTGCTGGTGGCGGTAATTGTGTTTAAGGTGCCCATCAGGGGAAGTTTGCTGGAACTGTACCTTCTGACGCTGTTTTTTATCACGGCGTCATTGGGGCTGGGTATCCTGATTTCCAACGTGGCCAAAACCCAGATGCAAGCTTTCCAAATGTCTTTCTTTTTCATGCTGCCCAGCATTCTTCTGTCCGGGTTCATGTTTCCCCGTGACGCCATGCCGCAGTTTATTTATTACCTGAGCATCCTGATTCCCCTGACTT
>JAKSCU010000146.1 GCA_022360435.1 Bacillota bacterium | reverse complement strand
TACGGCGATCCCGAGGCCGTGGTGCGCCGGATGCTGGTGGGGGTGGACATTGAAGTGGGCGAAGTGCTGCTGGCCGACCGCCTGGTTCAAAAAGGCAAACCCGTGGATTTGATTATGTCCCATCACCCCGAAGGCAAGGCCCTGGCGGCACTACACCAAGTGATGCACCTGCAGGAGGACATACTGGCCAGGTTCGGGGTGCCCATTAACGTGGCCGAGGGCATCATGGCCTCCCGCATTAGTGAAGTAAAGCGGGGATTGATGCCCGTCAACCATAACCGGGCGGTGGATGCCGCCAGGATAGTGGGCATTCCCATCATGAGCGCCCACACGGTGGCCGACAACCAGGTGGCTACGTTTCTGCAGCAAATGATGGATAACCAAAAACCCCGAACCCTGGGGGATATAGTCAAACTATTGAAGACGATACCCGAGTACGCTGAAGCCGTCAAGTACGGAGCCGGCCCCAACATTGTGGTGGGCGGGAAGGAAAGGCGGGCGGGCAAAGTGCTGGTGGACATGACCGGCGGCACCAGCGGGTCCCAGGACGCTTACGCCAAGCTGGCCGAGGCCGGCGTGGGCACCTTGTTGGCGATGCACATGGGTGAAAAGCATCGCAAGGAGGCCGAAAAGAGCCACGTCAACGTAATTATTGCCGGCCACATGGCCAGCGACTCCCTGGGCATGAACATGCTGCTGGACGGTTTTGAGCAGCGGGGGGTGGAGATTGTTCCCTGTGCCGGACTAATCAGGCATCGACGGATTTAAACAGTTGCCGGCGCCGGGGGACAACCGGCGCTGAAATGGAGGGTTTGCATGCGCAGGCCGGAGTTGCTGGCCCCGGCCGGCGGACAGGACGCCCTGGTGGCGGCGGTGCAGAACGGCGCCGACGCCGTGTACCTGGGCGGCCGGCTTTTTAACGCCCGCCGGGGCGCGGATAATTTTGATATGGATGGATTGACCGAAGCGGTTGAATACGCCCACGCCCGGGGTGTGAAGGTATACGTCACCGCCAATATACTTTTGGCCGACACGGAGTTGCGGGAAGCCGTGCGCTTCCTGCACTCTATTTATAATGCCGGCGCCGACGCGGCCATAGTTCAGGACCTGGGCTTGATCAGGCTGGCCCGGCGGGTTGTTCCCGAGCTTGAGTTGCACGCCAGCACCCAGATGACCGCCCATAACCTGCCCGGAGTGGAATTCTTGCGGGATGCCGGGCTGAAACGGGTGGTGCTGGCCCGGGAAAACGACCTGGAGTCGATACGGCGGATCAGGGAACTGGCGGGGGTGCAGTTGGAAACCTTTGTGCACGGGGCGCTTTGCGTGTGCTACTCCGGCCAGTGCCTGATGTCCAGCCTGATTGGCGGGCGCAGCGGCAATCGCGGGCGTTGCGCCCAGCCCTGCCGCCTGGAGTATCGGCTGGTGGACGACAAAGGTCGGGGGCTGGCCGATCCCGGCGAGGTGGGTGAGTACCTGCTCAGCCCCAGGGATCTCAATATCAGCCGGCACATACCGGAGCTGATCAAGGCCGGGATTGATTCTTTCAAAGTGGAGGGACGCATGCGCCGGCCCGAATATGTGGCCACGGTAATCAGGATTTACCGGGGACTCATAGATAGGGCTTTGTCCGGAACGGAATACGCCGTTACAGAACGCGAGGCCGTTGAACTGGCTCAGGTATTCAACCGAGGTTTCAGCACCGGTTACTTTTTCGACAACCCGGGCCGGGATTTGATGAGCCACAAGCGCCCGAACAACCGGGGTGTTTTGCTGGGCCGGGTAAAAAGATACAACCACCGCACCGGTTGCGTCGAGCTGGCATTGGAGGCGCCGCTGCGCGCCGGTGACGGGATTGAAGTTTGGGTGACCCGTGGCGGCCGGGTTGGCGCCGAGGTTTGCCGGCTGTGGATTAAAGGCCGGGAGACCGAATCCGCCCCGGCCGGTGCCTTGGTGGAGATAGAGCTTAAGGGACATGTGCGGCCCGGTGACCGGGTGTTTAAGACCCATGACGCGGAACTGATGAACAGGGCGCTGCAAACATACGCTTCCAGCCGGGAAACGTTGGGCATACCCTTGGATATGCGGGTGCGGGTCGGGGTGGGGGAGCCCCTAACCCTGGCGGTGGATGACCGGGAGGGTGGTAAAGTTGCGGAGCAAACCCGGGCGGTGGGTGAGCCGGCCCGAAAACGCTCCCTCAATCAAGATTTCCTGGCCGGGCAGTTGGGCCGGCTGGGGAATACCCCCTTTGTACCGGGCCGGCTGGTGTGCGACATAGAAGGGGATGTTATGTTGCCGGTTGGCGAAATTAACGATGTTCGCCGGCGGGCGGTAGAGGCGCTGCTCCGGGAGAGAGCGCGCCTGCGCCGGCCAGAGCCGTTGGGCCGGGACAGGGTGGAGCGCGGGTTGAAAGTCGCCATGGGCAATACCCGACCTGCTGCGCCCGCGCCGGCGCCGAGGCTGGCAGTGACGGTGAGCGGGCCGGCGGCGGTGCGGGCGGCGGTGGAAAACGGCGCCGATATAGTGTACTTTGCCGGGGCGGGTTTTCGCGGCCGGGTTGAACCGTCCGTGGACCAAATGCGTGACGCGCGGCGGCTCTGCCGGGAAACCAAAACCGGCTTTGTTCCGGTGACCCCCCGGATTCTGCACGACAACGAACTGCGGCAGTATGCAAAGGAATTGGAATCACTGCTTGCATTGGAACCCGACGGGTTCATGGCGGCGGGTTACGGCATGCTGCCGGTGTTGTGGGAAGTGACCGGCCTGCCGCTGGCCACCGATTTTTCGTTAAATGTTTTTAACCGGCAAAGCGCCCTTTTTCTGCTGGAACAGGGAGTGTCCCGGCTCACCCTGTCACCCGAGCTCACCGGGGAGCAGTTGGGGGAGCTGGCTGCCGGGGTGCCCGCGGAAACCGAGGTGATTGTGCACGGCCTGCTGCCGCTGATGGTGTCCCGTTACTGCGCGGTGGGTTCCCTGCTGGGCGGCAAAAAAAACGCCGGCGGCGGGTGCGCCGCGCCCTGCGGCGCCGGTTCTTTCGGGTTGCTGGACCGCAAAGGAGTTGTTTTTCCCGTGGAAGTGGACAGCCGCTGCCTGATGCACGTGTTCAATTCCCGGGAATTGTGTCTGCTGGAAACTTTGCCGCGCCTGGTGGGAGCCGGCCCAGCGGTTTTCCGTATCGAAGCCCGCCGGGAGGACGAAAAGTACGTGGCCAAAGCGGTGCGGGGTTACCGGCGGGTGTTAAACGGCTTGCGGGAAAACCACCGCCGGCCCGCCGACTTGGAGGCGGCGGTTCGCGAAATTACCGCCGGCGGGCCGGGTTACACCCGGGGGCATTACTATCGCGGCGTGATGGACTGATTAAATACCGGGAGATTTATATATATGAACGAGCGAAATTTAAACAGGCTGGAATTCCACCGGGTCAAAGAGAGACTGGCCGATTACGCCTATTCGGAACCCGGCCGCGAACTGGCCTTAAACCTGGCTCCGCTGGGGGACCTGGATCAAATAAACCACGCCCTGGCCAGGGTAACCGAGGGGCGGGAAGTGTTGCGCCTGGAGCCCACGGCCAGACTGGACGGGTGGAACGATGTCCGGGAACAGGCGCGCCGTAGCGCCAGAGGCGGCGTGCTGGAGCCGCCGGACCTGTGGCATGTGCTGCAAACCCTTGCCGCCTCCCGGCATATTGCCTCCTTTTTTCGCCAGCGGGCGGAATTATACCCTCAGCTGAGCGAGATAACCTTGGGGTTGGGTGATTTCCGGGCGGTGGAAAAGAGGATTGGCGACGCCATACTGCCCGGCGGGGAGGTGTCCGACCGGGCGTCGGAAAAGCTGTTCAGCCTGCGCCGCCGCATAATTGCCACCCAGCAGCGGGTTAAAGACAGGCTGGACGCCGTTATCCGGTCGGCTTCCCGGCAAAAATTTTTGCAAGAGACCATTGTCACCATCAGGGAGGGCCGGTACGTGGTGCCGGTGAAGCAGGAATACCGGGCCCGGGTGCCCGGCATTGTGCACGACCAATCGGCCAGCGGCGCCACACTGTTCATCGAGCCCATGCCGGTGGTGGAGGCCAATAACGAAATACGCGCCCTGATGGCGGAAGAAAAGCAGGAGGTGGCCAGAATACTGCAGGAACTGTCCGGCGCGGTGGGAAATATTGCCGAGGACCTGCTTTACACCCTGGAAATACTGAGCCTGCTGGATTTTATCATGGCCTGCGCCCAATACAGCCGGAGCATTGACGGCCTGACCCCCAAAATGGCCCGGGCTGTCAAGCTGGATATTCGCCGGGCCAGGCATCCGCTGCTGCCGGGCAAAGCGGTGCCCGTCAGCCTTCACCTGGGAGATGACTTTGACACACTGATTGTAACCGGTCCCAATACCGGCGGCAAGACGGTGGCGCTGAAAACCGTGGGGCTGATGGTGGTGATGGCTCAGGCCGGGCTGCACGTGCCGGTTGACGACGGCACCGTTATCGGCATGTACGACAGTGTTTTTGTGGATATAGGAGACGAACAAAGCATCGAACAATCCCTGAGCACATTTTCATCCCACATGGCCAATATCGTGAGCACGCTGTCCGAGGCGGGGCCCGGGAGCCTGGTGCTGCTGGATGAACTGGGGGCGGGCACCGACCCCGACGAGGGTGCCGCGCTGGCCCAGGCCATACTGGATCGGCTGCGGGAATTGGGCGCCGCCGTAGTGGCCACCACCCACTATGGAGAACTTAAAAACTATGCTTTCTCCCGGGAACGGGTGGAAAATGCCAGCGTTGAATTCGATCCCGAAACGCTGCGGCCGACGTACCGGCTGCTCATCGGCAGGCCGGGGCACAGCAACGCATTTGAAATTGCCCGGCGGCTTGGCTTAAATGATGATATGGTGCAAAGGGCCAGGGGCTATCAGACCGCCGAACAGGTGCAGACCGCCGACCTGGTGCGTGACCTGGAAAAGGCCAGAGTACAGGCCGAGCGGGAAAGAGAGGAAGCAGCAAAACTGCGCCGGGAAGCCGACGAGTACCGGCAGCGGTACCTGACCCAAGTGGAAAGGATCCGCACCCGCCGGGAAGAGATTATTTCCAGAGCGGTGTCGGAGTCCAGGGAAGTGGTCAAGCGAACCCGGCGAGAAGCCGATTGTTTAATGGAGGAATTAAAAACCGCTCTGAAAGAGGAGTCGGCCCGGGCCCGGTCTCATTTCGCCGGTGACGCCAGGCGGCGTCTGGGGGACCTGATGGCCGAACTGGAGGAGCAGGCGCCCCGGGGTGCGCCGCGAACCGATAACCAGCCGCTGGCAACTGTAAGGCCGGGGGATGAGGTGTTCATACCGCGGTACGGGCAGTGGGGCACCGTGCTGGAGGAGCCGGGCCGGGACGGCGGCGTGCATGTTCGGGTGGGCATGATCAGAATGACCATAAACAAAAAGGAACTGTTTGAGGCGGCGGACAAAAAACCCGGCCCCAGTGAGACGGTCGTGGGTAAACTGGTGCGGCAAAAAGCCCGGGATGTTTCCACCAAACTGGACCTACGGGGTATGAGGGTGGAGGAAGCCCTGGCGGAAGTGGAGAAATACCTTGACGATGCCTGTCTGGCAGGCCTGCCGGTGATATATATAGTGCACGGCAAGGGAACCGGGGCGCTGCGCGCCGCGGTGCAGACAATATTGAAAGAACATCTTAGGGTTAAGAATTTTCGCCTGGGTGAGCAGGGCGAAGGGGGGAGCGGGGTGACTGTGGCTGAAATGAAAGTCTGAAAGAGTCTGAAGTCGAAAGTCTGAAGTCTAAAGTACTTGAAGTGACTTTTGACTTTCGACTGAAATAAGGAGGTTGTATGGATGGAAATTAAAAAATTGACTTTGGGGCGGTATCTGGTCCGAACTGTCAGCCTGGCCTTCCCCAGCGGTGCTTTGACCGGTTGGGTGGCCTTTAAGACGGGAGATATACTCCTGTGCACCCTGGTGGGTGGTATAGGTGGGCTGCTGATGGGTGTCGGGATTAGCGGCCGTAACTACCGCCAATTATTGGCCCCCATGAAACGCGCCATTGAGCAGGTTGAGCAGGTGGCCGGCAAGAGCGGCACGGTAATGGCCGAAAACCTGCGCACCGTAAAGGACTTGGAAGTGGCTTTCACCGCCATACTGCAGGAACTCACCAGGCAGCTCGGCGCCGGAGTGCAGAGACTCAATGACACCATGCTGGATTTGAAATTATGTTCCGACCAACTGGCCAAAAGCACCGAGCAAACCGCCGGCGCATCGGTACAGGTGGCGGCCAGCGCCGACAACATCCGCACCCGGGTGGAGGATATCAACCGGAACACCGACCAGGTGGCCAGGGTGCTGGAAAATGGGTGCCGCGATTTGAATGTGGTTAACGACAACATGCATGAAATAGTGGAGCGCAACAAGTCGTCGGTGGAGATTATTGAGAAGCTGAACCAGCAGGCCGGGGACGTGGGCAAAGCAATAGAATTGATTACCGACATCACCCGTCAGACAAACCTGCTTTCTCTGAATGCCGCCATTGAAGCTTCCAAAGCCGGGGAGGCGGGCCGCGGCTTTGCCGTGGTGGCGGAGGAGGTTCGCAAACTTGCCGACCAGTCGGCCAAGGCGGCCCAGGAGATAAGCAATATTGTAAATAGCATTGCGGATAGCTCGCAGCAGGCGGCCACCATTATCGTGGGCGGAAACGAGCGGGTAAGAAGCGAGGCCGCCCAGATTACCTCCCTGCGCCAACAGATGGACAATAATCTTGAGTACATAAATAAATTCCTGCACCAGGTTTCGGAAATACCCGACATGATTAATCAAATCGCCCAAGCCATTGAGCACGTTTCCGCCGTGTCCCAGGAACACAGCAGCATTACCCAGAAGGTTGACCAGATGGTGCGCGACACAGATGAACTGGTGGTGAGCCTGAAAGATTTAAACAACAGGTTTAAAATTTAAGTTCATTTATATACACTTAATTGAATGATTGTTCAGTCACTTAATTGATATGCACGGTATACAACACACCGTTGTCGTTTTCACCAGGCATGCCAAAATAAACCGTATGGCCGGTATCGTCCCATATGAAATCAAGGGGCCGCTCGTAGCCGGGTATTTCTTTTTCCAGGATGACTTTTTTGTTTTGCAGGTCGAACACCCCGACGCTTAATTGCCTCGGGTTCGGCTGCGTAATGAATATGGCGAATTTTCCGTTGGGGCTGATGCTCCCGGCAACCGGGTTGTCTTCAAACGGCAGACGTTTGATTTCTTCGCTATACGGATTCACCAGCCCGGCAAAAGAGCGCCCGTGTTCTTCCCGCACCAGCACCATGAAGGTGTCGTTATCCCGGGTTGCTCCACAATAATGAACAAACTGCCCGTCTTCCAACCGGGTTACCGGTGAAAAATTGCCTTCAGTGTCGGCCAGCATCAGGTCGGAGCGGTATCCGTTTTCCGTGTATTCCTGTTCACCGGTACGCGATTTGTTGGCGTGAACCACAAACAGCAGGCGGTCTTCCAGCCAGTCAACCGGCGCGGTAAGGAAATTGGGGATATTTTTGAACTCATAAGCCGAGCTTGTGCCGGTTTCCACGTTATAAACAAAATAATCCGACGACCATTCCATAACGTACATGTATACTATTTTTTTGGCGTCCGGCGACCACAGACCCGGGTTTAAAAAGGAACCGTTCTGCCGGGAGCCGTCGGTCACCGTAACAATATGCCCGGATTGTACTTCGAGCATGTGGAGTCCCTTTTCGCCCTGGAAAGCAATTCTTTGGCCGTCCGGCGACAGAACCCCGGACCAGGCGTGGCCCAAGTCTTTGGTTTCGCCTGTTTCAGCGTTCCAAGCCGTCATCCTGACGCCGGCTATACCGAAAAACCGGCCGTCCGGGAACCTGGCCAGGGGTACAAAGTATTGGGGGGCGGTGGTTTGGGCTAGGGTGGCGGTGTGGGCTTCAGTTGGAGGCGCTTCGGTTTTGGGACCATCGTTACCTGTCGGCTCTTGTGGAGCACACCCGGAGATAACCAGAACAGCTATGCTCAAAGCAAGCAATAACCTTTTCAAGTCCCACCATCCTCACATAATCAGTATTAATATCACTTACATTAATCCTCAATTATATTGGCATTGCCGTTGCCCGGCCTGTTCCGGCGTTCGGGATTCCTTGGTTGGCCATCGTTTTCTTCCAGATGCTGACCGCCGGGTTGTTGTTGGTGCAAATCCGGCCAGGGGAAGCCGTCGTCTTGCCAGTCCGGGAAAAACCCGCTGCCGGCATCGTGCTGGTCGCACATTTTGGTTGGCACCCGCTGTTGGTAGTCCGCCACTTCTGCCGGCACGGAATAGGGCAGCTTCAGCATTACCCGGGTAATCCGGTCCGGGCAGTATTCATTGGGCAAAAGGCCCGAGGTGGCGCAAACTTCTGTCAGTACATGCACATTGTCCATTTCAGCAGGCACGGTGCCGGCAACGAACAAGTCGGTCACCAGGTGCTCCGGGGGTGTGTTTGGTCCCGGCAGCAGCCCTGATTTGCTGTCCACCGTGCCCGACACCAGACCCGGCGGGCGGTTGAACTTATTGACCGGCAACCCCTCGTGCGCATTGGACATCACTTCCCGCCAGATTTTGGCCGGGTACATGCCGCCGTAGCTGTGAGGCATCCGCGTGGGCTGGTCGTATCCGATCCACACCACTCCCACCAAATCGGCGGTGTAACCGGCAAACCAAATGTCCCTGCCTTTGTCGGTGGTACCGGTTTTTCCCGCCACCGGGCGGGGGTTCAACCTGGCGTTGGTGCCGGTGCCCGACTGAACCACCGATTGCAACATGCTCGTAACCAAATACGCCGTTGTTTCTTGCATGGCTTGTCTTGGCGAAGGTTTTGCCTCGTAAAGGACGGTTCCTTCCCGGTCCTCCACCTTGATGATAGCATGAGGTTTGTTGTATATTCCGTGGTTGGCGAAGGCGCCGTACGCTCCCGCCAATTGCAGCGGGGTTACTTCCTGGCTGCCCAGGGCCATGGCCGGACCCAGGGCTTGGAAATTTAGCTCCATGCGGGAGGCAAATTTGATTGCCTCGGGCATGCTGACCTGATCCATCAACAGCTTTACCGCCGCTATGTTTACCGAACTGGTAAGGGCGGTGCGCATGGTAATCAGGCCTTTGAATTTGCCATCGAAGTTTTTGGGTGAGTAGTTGCCGTATTTGACCGGCACGTCGTCAACAATGCTGGCCGGGCCCATTCCCCGGAATTCTATGGCCGGGGCGTAGCACAAAATGGGTTTGATGGAAGATCCGGGCTGCCGCGGCGACATGGTGGCGCGGTTCAGCGCCCTCATCTGGGTATGCTCCCTGCCGCCCACCAGCGCCCTGATACCACCGTCTTCCGGGTTTAAGACCACCATGGCGCTCTGGGGTTGCAATATTTCTTCTT
>JAKSCU010000376.1 GCA_022360435.1 Bacillota bacterium | reverse complement strand
CTAGCGTTTCATGGATGACGGGAGCATCCAAACCCGACTTGACACCTATAAGAATGGGTGTGCCCACCGCGCCGAAGGAAACCGGCGTGCTTTGGATAATCAACGCCGTCAATACCGCGGCCATGGCGGGGAAACCCAACACCACAAGCAATGGAGCGGCAACCGCGGCGGGAGTGCCAAAACCCGCAGCGCCTTCAATAAATGCTCCGAATAAAAACGCAATAATTATTGCCTGAATTCTACGGTCCGGAGTTATATCCATAAAACCACGGCGTATGGTGGTTACCGCGCCACTATGGGTTAAAGTGTTGAGCAATAAAATGGCCCCAAAAACAATATACAAAATAGTGACGGCAACTATGACGCCCTGTATTGAAGACGCAATAACCCGCACGACATCCATTTTCCAGACCAAGACGCCGATAATCCCGGTATACGCCCACGCAAGCGGCATGGCATGTTTGGCCGGCCATCTTAGAAACACGAGAAAAATAAATACTACTAAAATAGGCGTAAGTGATAATAAGCTTAACGCACCAAGACTCATTTTTATGATTCCTCCTTTTAATGCCGGCTTTAGTCTGTGATTGAAACGAGCTTATGCCCGGTCCTTGCAATTAGTGCTCAATCAACCCGCAACAACCCTTGACTACTTCACTTAAGCTTGTACCACCACCCTCCGGCAGTAAAGTGGAAATACATACATCCTCTCGATAAATACCAAACCCCCTTTGACAGTTTATTTTTCAGGTTGTTCTCGACTGTACAGCCAGCGCCCCCGGCTAAAACCGGCATACCCCGGCCCTCTTTTGCGTTGAAGCCGGGACCAGGGCCGATAACTATTTAATCAATCACATGATTGCATGATGGTCAGACCACCATGTCTCCAGATATCTTACAATATCTAGCCGCTGTTTTCAATACAATTTTCTGATTTTTTTTATTTTAACCATTATTCGGTTATTTTGTCAGTGGAAAGACTTACCCTGGTTACTTAATTATTTGCCTATTTGTCGTACAAGGTTATAATTATAATTAAATTGCATAAAAAAGCGCATTCATTCGGTTCCCTCTGCCCGCGATGCAGCCGGCGCCGTTTGCATACTCGGCTATGACTGCTGCTCGTGTTAGTTTTTTTAATTCCGGCCATAGATATGGCCGGTATAATTTCCCAAAAGTAAAAGCCAAAGGGAAAGGCCTGATTGCACATGAAGGTAGCGGAAATAATGGCCAGGGATCCGGTCAAGCTGAGGCAAACCGACAGCCTGTCCAAGGCCGCGGCGGTTTTCAACCGGCACAATATTGACAGCGTCCCGGTGACCGACCACCGGCAGCATCTGCAAGGTATTTTTTCCAAAAAAGAGCTTTTCCAAGCTTTAAGCGACGGAGGCGGCCCGGAGCAGCCGGTTCAGGATTACATGACCGGGCCGGTCCCATGCGTGCGCGACGACCAGAGGGCCGAGGAACTAATCGACAGGCCCGAGGAAAAGCTCGCCGTGGTTAACCAGGCCAACAAGCTGGTGGGCATAATTACCAAAACGGATATTTTAAAAGCTTACGCGGCCAAATTGAAGTACGTCTCCAACAGCCTGCACGCCTTGCTGGAATCAACCACCAGCGCCATTATCGCCATTGACAGGGAACAAAAAATCACTTTCATGAATAAAAGCGCCGCATCCCTGCTGGGTGTAAAGGTGGCTCAAGTTATGGGCCGCGGGATCAAAGAGGCGCTGCCCAAATCCGTTCTGCCCGACGTATGGATGACCGGGCAAAAACAGGTTGGCACAAGCATGGTGGTTAACAACCGGCGGCTGGTGACCACCCACTCCCCCATCGTTCAGGAAAACCAAATCGTGGGAGCCGTGGCGGTTTTCCAGGATATCACCCAATACCAGACGTTAATCGACGAGCTGGCCAGCGAGCGGCACCTGCGGGAGGTTTTGAACACCGTCCTGGAGATTGCCTACGATGGTATCATTGTCACCGACAGCGCAGGGCATATCACCATGATAAGCGATACTTACAAACGCTTCCTGGGGGTGGAGGACCAGGACATCATCGGCAAACACTGCACCGAGGTGGTGGAAAATACCCGCATG
>JAKSCU010000438.1 GCA_022360435.1 Bacillota bacterium | reverse complement strand
CAGTTTGGAAAAAGGCACTCGCGTGCCGGGCATTGGCGTGTGACTGGGAAAGTATAAAAGCTGGAATAATAATCAGTAGTGCTATTGTTGAAACCAATACCAACGGGACAGCAGCCGGAATGTGGCCCGGGTTTCGCTTCGGCAAAGTTGTAGGCTGTTCCGCGTTGTTTTCCTCCAGTCTGAACGCTACCGCTATAAATCCAAAGAACGTCCACAGCACCATTGTCAATGCCGACAGCGAAAGGTCAAAGTCTATCAGGGCATGCCCGGCAATTATCAAGAAGCAGGTCATCATGAGCCAGGAAAACTGGTATGCAGCCGGGTCGTTTTGCCTCTGCCTGTAAAAACGTAAGCAATAGAACATAAAGGATAGCCAAATCCCGGCTACTACCAGCAAGCCCAGCAAACCTGTTTCGACGCCAACCTGGAAATAATAGCTGTGCACTTCGTTGGAACTGTATAGATAGTCCTGGAAAGAGCGATAGGCCTCCTTCCAGCCTCCGCCGCCCCAGCCCAGCAGTGGCTTTTGCATGAACATTTCTATGGCATCGTTAATAAAATCCATGCGGGTTATGGCGCTGCGCACCTGGAGGAAAGCGACAACCTTTTCCCATATATCACCGACATTGCGCATAATTATCACGGCTGCGACGATGGTAATACCCGCAAGTGCCCCGAATGTCAGATTAAACTGTCTGGACTCCCATTTAACAATTATAAACTTTTCTATTAACTGGCGTAACAGTACCTGCCATGCAAATGATAATGCCAAGCCGGCAAATATCCACCCCCAGGCCTGGTTGTGCTGGTTTTCCACCGCCAGGGGTATGAATTTGGTTACGCACACTAGCGCCAGGCCTCCGGTTACGCCGGCGTGTAGGGTATTTGTCAGGCGGTGGCGGGCATTTAAAAAAATAAGGTAAATTACAAATAACAAAGTAAATATCAAAAGGCCGCCCCGGGACTTGGTGCCGATAAGCACCGCCAGGAGTAAAAAGTTACCGCAGGTATACAGGTAGGCCCACGGGTTGGAGTTGGCAAGCCATTCCGACAGACCAGCGTTTCGTCCGGCCAGGTTTGTTCCCACTGTGTAGTCCCGGGAGCGCTGCCACAGGTAGAACCCCAGCAGGGACACGACACCCAAATAACTAGCCAGGGCGTTTGGATATTGGAAAGTAGAATAGATGCGTTCATTTAGAAAACCGTCATTGATATGGATAATTCCTGTGGCGGTGGCCAGGCCGGCCACCGCCACGCCGATGGCGCTGACGTAGATAACGTGCAGCAGTTTATGCACGTCTTCCTGGTTGCGCACCAGCCGGGACACCGACCAGTAGGTCATAAAGTAAAGTATGTTTTTTACTATTTCATTAATGGCCAGGCCTTTGTTTACCGCCGTGAAAGACGAGATTATGTAAACCACCGGCAGAGCCAGAGCAAACCAGTCCAGCGGGCCGCGCATGAATTTGTGGTCGCGGTTAAGCCAGCGCCAAAGAAAGGTTAGCCAGAACACCAAGGTTGCAAATATAAGGGCCTTCTGCTGGTCCGGAGCGAAAAACAGGCCTCGAAAGTAGGGCGGGAAAAAAAGCAACAGCGCCAGTCCCCAAAAGGCCACCTGGTGCAGCGGGTCGAATTGCTCTTTGTCGCGGGTTTGTTTTGGCCTGTCAATCGGGCGGGTTTTGGGCTGCTTTTTGACGCGTTCTTTTTTGGCCTGTGTTTGCCGGGTGGTTTGATTTTCCTGGTTTTTTTGTTCTTGGATTTGATTTGGGCTTTGGTCTTGATTTTGGCCTGGTCGGGTTTCAATGGTGGCTTGGTCTCGTTGTTCCGAACTTTTTTTAGTACCGCGCTTCTTTTTCCTGGCCGTCATTCCCGCGTTTCTCCCTTAAAACCTTAATGGCAACGGTTGCTAATTAACTGTATAACCTTTCTAATAGTTCTACATTATTTTACACGTTCCTGCCCTTACCTGTTGGAAATTTAAAGACATCGGGACCTGAGTATTTTTGCAAATTAAATTTAGTATTTCTTCATTTCTATTTGCCGCTGGATTTCCACCCGCTTCTTCCCGAGCAGAAAAATCAGCGGCACGGCGAGCAGGATGATGATTGTGCTTACAATAAAGGTGTCGCCCATGGCGGTGGCCAGGGAGTGCTGCTGCACCATTGTGCCCAGCAGGGTGGTGGCGCCGTCGCGGCCCGCCGGTATCCCGGCGGCGGCCATTTGGGCGGCAAGCTGATCCAACGCCGCCGGGACAATGGGGTTTGTCCAGCTTATCCCGTCGAACATGACGGCCATGTGCTGGGCCTGCTGACGCAACATTATCCAGGTTAAAAAGGCGACGCCAAAGGAGGCGGATATCTGCCGCACCAGGTTGTTCATAGCGGTTGCCCGGCCCGTCAGGAACGGCGGGATGGTGTCCATCCCAGCGGTGGAAACAGGCATCATCATTAGGCCCATACCGGCCGCCCGCACCACCAGCACTCCCTGCAGCCAGTAATAGTTGGTGTCCAGGCTGATTTGGTGCAACATGTAAGTGGTAATGATAAGTATGGCCATCCCCACCACACACAGGGGCAGGGCGCCTATTTTATCATAGAGCTTGCCGCTGATGGGCATCATCAACCCGCTCACCAGCGCCATGGGCATCAGCAGCAGGCCGGTTTGCAGGGGCGTCAGCCCCATCAGGTTCTGGGCGTAGATGGGGATCAGGAAAATGGCCGCAAACAAACCGACGGTCAGGATGACGGTTACGCCCAGGCTGGCGCTGAACACAGGGTTCAAAAACAGCCGGATGTCCAGCATGGGTTCGGGTGTTTGCAGTTCCCACATCACGAACAGCAACAGCAGGAAAAATGAGGCCACAAAAAGAGTGACTATGTACTGCGAGTCCCAACCCTTGTCCTGCCCCTCGCTGAGGGCCAGCAGTAAAAAGAAAAAACCCAGGCCGCTCAGCACGAACCCCGGCATGTCGAACTTCAGGCCGCGCCGGATTTCGGTTTCCCGCAGGATTAAACCCGCCAGAATGCTGGCCACGATGCCGATGGGAATATTGATAGTAAAAATGGTCTGCCAGGAGAAATTGTCCACGAGATAACCGCCAACTACGGGCCCGATGGCCGGGGCCAGCATGGCGGTAATGCCCCATACCCCCATGCCCAGGCCGATTTTGTCCCGGGGCACGATGCGGAAAAGCATGGCCATGCTGACGGGTATCATCATGCCGCCTCCGATGGCTTTGATAACCCGGAAAACCACCAGGGAATTGTTGCTCCACGCGACTGCGCATAACGCCGAACCGATGGTAAAAGCTATCAGGCTATAGATATATAGCCGTTTGTAGCCAAACCTGTCCCCCAAGAAGCCGGTTACCGGGATGACCACCCCGGAAACCAGCAGATAGGAGGTCATCACCCACTGGATGCTGTCGGCGCCCACGCCGAATATGGCCATCATCTTGGGCAGAGCCACGTTTACAATGCTGCTGTCCAAAATAGCCATAAAACCCCCGGCAATCAGGATAAATAGGGAAGGCCAGGGGATTGGACCGCCGGGGGGCGGCGCGCCGGGCGGAATTTCTCCCGGAGGAGATGTCCCGGGAGAACCGCCGGGCAGGGCTGCTTTTTGTTTTGGGAAGGAAGAAAGCGGGGCGCTCCTTTCCGCGCTTACACCCAACCTAGCGCACATGGATCTTTACCACGGCGTTGGTACCGTACAGCAGCCGGGTAGCGCCCACATCAGTAAAAGTTATGCGCACCGGAATGCGCTGGATCACCTTAGTGAAATTGGAGCCGCTGTTGGCCTGAGATAAAAGCGAGAAGGTGGACAAGCTGGCCCGGCCGATAAAGTCCACCCGGCCGGTGAATTTTTGGCCGGGGTGACTGTCCAGGGCAATATCCACAACCTGGCCCACCTTAACCCGCTGCATGTAGCTTTCTTCTATATTGGCGGTAATGTACAGCGCATCCGGCTGTACCACCATGGCCACGGGTTGGCCGGCGGCGCCAATCTCCCCGGTCCGGGCCAGCTTATTGATTACCACGCCGCCCACGGGAGTTTTCACCAGCGTGCGGTCCAACCTGCCGCCCCGGGGCAGCGCGGCGTCGCCTATTCTGGCGATAACCTGGCCGGCTTGTACTATGTCGCCCTCTCTCACATTCATCGCTACGATTTCACCGGCTATCTGCGGGCTTACTCTGTATATTTCTCCGTCCACCCTGGCGTCTTCGGTGCTCACGTAATGGGTGTTGTTGTGCCAGTAATAGCCTGTAACGCCGGCCAAAGTCAATACCATCAACACCAGCACCGCCAACATGGGTGCTTTCTTTTTCACCGAAATATCCCTCATTGGACAGTCACAAGTCGAAAGTCTAAAGTCAAAAATCATTTATCAAAATGTACTTTTGACTTTCGACTGTTTCCCTCTTCTCTATTCCACAGGCAACTCCGCCGTTGCCTTGTTCTCTTTCCGGCGAAACTTCAGCTTGCCGCCCAGATTATCCAATATGACGTAAATCACCGGCACGAACACCAGGGTAACCAGGGTGGAAAACAGCAGGCCACCCACCACCACCGTGGCCATGGGCGCCTGGGACTCCGCGCCCTCGCCAAGCCCCAGGGCCATGGGCAGCATAGCCAGGATAGCCGTCAGGGCCGTCATCAGGATGGGCCGCAAGCGGGTGGGGCCGGCCTGTAGGATGGCCTCATCGCGTTCCATGCCGCGCCTGCGCAGAATGTTAATGTAATCAACCAGCACAATGGCGTTTTTCACCACAATGCCGCCCAGCAAAATGACTCCTATAAAAGCGGGAACGCTGAATGCACGGCCTGAAACCAGCAGGCTCAGGATTATGCCGACCACTGTGGCGGGTATGGAGAACATAATGATAAACGGGTACAACAGCGACTCGAACTGGGCCACCAGCACCAAATAAACCAGCACAATGGCCAGCAAAAGCGCCAGGATCAGGCTGCCGAAAGCATCCATCATTTCCTCGTTCTGGCCGCCGTACTCGAAGGAGTAACCCGGCGGCAGCGCAATTTCATCCAGATTGGCCCGAACATCATTCATCACGCTGTTCAGGTCCCGCCCGCTCAGGTTGGCCGTGACCGATGCAAACCGTGTCTGGTCGCTCCGGTTGACTGAACTGGGGCCTTCTTCTTCATTAATACTGGCCACCATGCCCAGCGGCACCGCGATGCCGGTCTGGGACATCACGGTAAGGTCCTTCAATTGAGCCAGGCTAATGGAATCAGCGCCGGCCAGCCGTACCCGCACGTCAATTTCGTCCTCGCCGGTGCGATACTGGGTGGCCACATTACCCTGGATGGCGGTGCGCAAGGTGGATGAAATTTGGGCTCCGCCCAGGCCGTACATGGAAGCCCGCTCCCGGTCCACCGTCACCTTGATTTCCGGCAAGCCCTCGGCCAGATTATTGACAACTTGCCTGGTGCCGGGCACGGCCTCAACTTGTTTTACCACCTCGTCGGCCAGCAGGGCCAGCGTATCCAGGTCATCGCCCACGATGTCCACCTGCACCGGCGCACCCATACCCTGGCCCTCGGAAGCCGGGCCGGTGGCGGAAACCTGTATATCGGCGCCGGGTATGCCGCGCACCAGTTGGCGCAATTGCTCGGCCATATCATCGGAGGACGTGGAGCGCTCTCCCTTGTCCACCAATTCAAAATAAACCTGACCGCTGTCGCTGCTGGTCTCGCCCCCCATGCTTTCGCTGCCGGTAAATCCGATGCTGGAGTAAATATTCTTTACTTCCGGGAACTGCTCGCCCAGGCTCTCGATCTTGTGGATGTAGCGGTCTGTTTCCTCCAATGCGGTGCCGTTGGGCAGATCCACCGCCACCTTTACATAACCCTCGTCCATTTCGGGCATGAATTCCGCCCCTACCAGGGGCACCAGAAACAGGCTGCCGACAATCAGCAGGACTACGCCAAAAACCACAGTTTTTCTATGCCCCAAAGACCAGGCCAGTATTTTGCGGTAACCGCCGTGAAGCCGGTCAAACCAGCGCTCCGACGCCCCGAACACCCGGCCCGACAAGTTCGCCTCGCGGGTCTCGGTCAGCTTCAGGTAGCGGGAGGCCAGCAGCGGCACCAAGGTAAGGGCCACCGCCAGGGAGGCCGCCACGGAGAAGGTTACCGTCAGCGCCATGGGCCTGAAAATCTCAGCCGCCAGCCCCTCCATGAAAACAATGGGCAAAAATACCACCACGATGGTAAGGGTGCCCGAGATAACGGCGTTGCTCACCTCGTCGGTGGCCATTTTGGCCGAGTCCACCAACGAGTAGCCCTGCTGCCGGTGCCGGTAAATGTTCTCCAGCACCACGATGGAGTCGTCCACAATTAAGCCGATACCCAGGGCCAGACCGCCCAGGCTCATCATGTTCAGGGTCATGTCGTTGAAGTAAAGCAGCACGAAAGTAAATATAATGGAAATGGGTATGGCTGTGGTTATAATCATAGTGCTGCGCAGGCTGCGCAGGAACACCAGCAGCACCAGAACCGCCAGCAAGCCGCCGTAAAATATCTTGTTGATCACGTTGCTGATGGACTGCTCAATAAACATGGATTGGTCCAGCATGATGCCGATATTAAAATCCGGCGGCACGTCGGCCTTCAGCTCTTCCAGGGCCTGTTTGACCTCCCCGGCCACCTGCACGGTGTTGGCGGTGCTCTGTTTGTACACCATTAT
>JAKSCU010000602.1 GCA_022360435.1 Bacillota bacterium | reverse complement strand
GTGCCCCACGGTGGACAAGACGGTGGTGATGGCCGCGGTCAATGTGGTCTTACCGTGATCCACGTGGCCGATGGTGCCGATGTTTACGTGCGGCTTGGTCCGCTCAAATTTAGCTTTGGCCATGGTTTTGATTCCTCCTTAAAAATAATCGGTTAAATTCAGGTATTCAGCATTCAGCGGTCAAAATTTCCGCATATCCGAAACCTTGTTTTTCATTGTGCCGGAAAGGTCCTTCTTTCAATTGACCTTCGACTTTAAACTGATTAAACCCGCTTGTTGGCTATACTCTCGGTTATGGATGGCGGTACCTCCTCGTAATGGCTGAACTGCATGGTATAGGTGCCCCGCCCCTGGGTTCTTGAGCGCAATTCAGTGGCGTAACCGAACATTTCAGCCAGAGGCACGAACCCGTGAATCACCTGGTTGACGCCCCGGGGTTCCATCTCTTCAATTCGTCCCCGGCGGGCGTTGATGTCGCCGATTACGTCCCCCATGTACTCTTCCATCACCACTATTTCAACCTTCATCATCGGTTCCAGCAGCACCGCGCCGGCTTTTTTGGCCGCGCTTTGCAGCGCCATACTGCCGGCAATCTTGAAAGCCATTTCCGATGAGTCCACGTCGTGGTAGGAACCGTCCAATAGGGTGGCCCGTAGGTCCACCAGCGGGTATGAAGCCAGTATGCCGTTATTCATAGCCTCCCGGATACCGTTTTCCACCGCCGGGATGTATTCCTTGGGTATTGCGCCGCCCACGATTTTGTTGACGAACTCAAATCCGGTGCCGTGCTCGGCGGGTTCCACCTCAACAACCACATGGCCGTACTGGCCGCGTCCGCCCGACTGGCGGATAAACTTGCCCTCAGTTTTTGCCTTGTTGCGAATGGTTTCCTTGTACGCCACCTGCGGTTTGCCCACGGTGGCCTGCACTTTGAATTCGCGCAGCAGCCGGTCAACAATAATCTCCAGGTGCAGTTCGCCCATGCCGCTGATGATTGTTTGCCCGGTTTCCGGGTCGATGCGCACCTTGAAGGTGGGGTCCTCTTCGCCCAGTTTCTGCAAAGCGACGGACATTTTATCCTGATCCGCCTTGGTGTTGGGCTCGATGGCCACCGAAATGACGGGCTCGGGGAATTCCATCCGCTCCAAGGTGATCGACTTATCGAGCGCACACAGCGTGTCACCGGTCGTTACGTCTTTAAGACCCACGGCCGCCGCGATATCACCCGCCAAGACTTCTTTGATTTCTTCGCGGTTGTTGGAGTGCATTTGCACCATACGACC
>JAKSCU010000305.1 GCA_022360435.1 Bacillota bacterium | reverse complement strand
ATAAAATTGACCTTTTCCGGCGCCAGTCCCGCATGCAGCCCGCTGCAGGTGCCAAAGATAAAACCTCCCCCGGGCGCCGCCGCGGAAACAAGCCGGCGCACCGCCCGGGTGATTTCCGCATATTCACTGTCGCCGGCGACCGAATCGCCGGTATGTTCGGGCGCGTAAACTTCGGTAAGTATGGCCGGGTCCACGTTGCCCATCAGGCAAAGTCTTTGACCGTATTCCCGTTTAACCGCCCCGATGTCCATACCGGATGCCGGTTCTATGCACTGCAGGCCACTAAACCCGGCTTCCATAATCCCGGCTAAAACAGCGTTAATGTTGCCGTCGGAATGAAAAAATACGGGAATATTAAATTCCCCGGCTTTGGAAACCAGTTCCCGCCAGCAGGGAACCACGTGCTTGTTTAAATACGCGGGAGATACGTATGTTCCTTTGTTGTAAGCTATATCGTCGGCAACGATAATGCCGTGCGCCCCCAGTTGAACGGCTTGTTCAATGAGTCCGGCCGTTTCCGCCGCTTGTTTTCTGATTTCGCCGGCCACCTCTTCGGGTTGGCCAGCCACACTTGTAAGCAAACCGACAAACCCTTCCCGATTCATCAACGACTGGAAAGGCCCGTCCAAAACCGAAAAAATAAAAAATCCCTCCCGTCTCAAACGCTGGATATAACCAGCGGTGTCGCCGCTGTTCCGGCTGCTCCTGGAGTTTTCACCATGCACGCAAACCAGGTCCAGACCCAGGTAATGGTAAAACTCCATTTCCATATCCTGTTCATATTCCGCCCGCCGTGGATTGGCAGAGTATTTAAGTATTTCCGTCATAAATTTGTTAATAAAGTCTTTTTCCACCAGCAATTCGCCCCGGGGCACCCGGTCCGGAGCATCCCTGTTAAGGGCGGCCAATACCCTTTGGACACCGTTCACCGCAGCATCATTCCTTCCTGTGGGGACTGTTCCGATGTCTTAAATTTGCAACATCCGGTGTTTTCTGGTTTTAAGGATTTAAAGCATGTTTTTATACTATTATGACCATATTAAAAAAGATAGCGAATGAATATCAAATAAAGGGGAGATACGGCAATGCCATGGAAAAACGGAAAAATCACCTTCGATGACGGCACCACCTATCCGGCCGAATTTTTGGTCAAAGAAGACGGCAAGGTTTGGAACGCGAAAGTCCATAAAGAAGATGGTGTGATTCAAGAAATAGACGCCCATGAATTCGCCGCCAAATTCGGCAAAAGTGCCGCCGACGTGTATCCGTACAGTTACGAAATCACCGATTAGCCGGCACAACCTGCCCGGACCCGGGCAGGTTGTTTTTTAACACTTTAGGAGTCAAGTTTGTTTTTCTATAGACACTATTTAGTTACTTAATGTCAAGGCCATGTTCATTGTAATACTTGACCGCGCCGGGGTACATGGCTTTAAACTACCCATCGCCCAAAGTTAGTAGTCAAGTATTTATTGTATAATTATTTAGAAATTTTCAAAATCACGTTGATATGGAAAATGTCCCAACATTGGCATTTATGCCTCACGGTCGAAAAGCCTGTTTACTAAAGACGGAATGTCAACCGGTCCAATTAGTTAGGCCAACCGCCTCGGACTCTCATTAATGACCGGATTTAATGAACATCTTAACCGTTTCCCGCTCATTTTGCCGGTAAACAGCAAATAACCGGCTGTCTTCAATTTGCGGCCGCGATTCTATTTCCCCGGCGCTGATTTCTGTCATATCCGGGTTTGCGTCAAGTTCCCCGGCCAAAGTATTGTAGCAGGACGCCAGCACCAGTTTTTGGTAAGTGTCTTTGGCTATTAAAGTTTCCGAGGCGCCGGCCTGTTTTAGGACATTGGTAAGCCCGTCTAAAATCGGTTCAAGTTTGTCCGGCGGGCAGTTGACGGACATCAAAACATATGCCCCTGCTTCGGGCATGGCTGGAAACAGCCTTGCCAACACATCTGTCAGCACCGGGTTTAAATCGGATTTAACCGCCATTATCTTGTCCAGCCATCCCTGGTATGATTTTACAATAGAAGGAAAGACCTCCATGGATTTAGAAATATCGGCACAAGAGGTGACCAACCAAAAATTTTCTCTTTCCCCTAGAAGCAATTTTAAATGGATACCGGTAATAATCGCCTTTTCATGCCTGTAACCTCCCAACATGTAGGACAGGTGGTAGTTGTCATAGTCTTTGGCCGCAATTTCTCCAACAGTTATGGCGGTGCCGTCGAAAAGCACCATTTCCAGCCCGCAAAGACAGGCAACCTGACACTTGAAGTCAGGTTCGCCTTCACTGAAACAGGCCGCGACATTTTCACCCACGGTCAATCCTTTGTGCGAACAGGTTATGCCCGGAAAAACAAGTTCTTTTTCCAGGACTAGCTTGGCAATTTCGTCCATCTTGGCCGCCGGCCCCGTTGTTAAAGTTAAGTTTTGACTGTTAAATAAAATTTGATCCATTCTATCAAGGGCTAATATTATTTTTTTGCCTGGTTTGGATGAAGCAGCGGGACCGATGGCATAGCTGCCGGCTTCAACGGGAATATTATTTTGCCGGGCCAGACGCATGATTTCTGCTATCTCTTGGGCTGAATACGGTTTGACAATAATGTTTTCTCCGACCTGGTCGACATTTTCCATTCCCGCTACGGAAACCAGCTTTTGCACAAGAATATCATTTTGTTCAGTCATTCTTGTT